>DGQR01000054.1:9979-11915 GCA_002390825.1 Rhodoferax sp. UBA4409 | reverse complement strand
CGGCTGGACACTGCCAGCTCGTTGGCTTTGTAATCTTGGCGAAATTTCGCGGTCGCCTTCGAGCCGTTAACAGTGATGTTGAGGTTGCTGACCGTAACGGTGATTTTTGACTTTCCGGTAATGCGTTGGCGACGCTCTTCTTCCCAAGCAGACCGCTTCACACCACCTGGTGTATCAAAGTCGCGTCCGTAGGCTGACAAGTAGCCTTTCATATCGCGGGCAGCCCATGCTTTCGCCCAATTCCGTACAGCAGTTTCGACGTCTTTGCGTGCATCTGCGCCTGATGCTGGTTCGGCTTTAGGTTGAGCAGCAGGGGCGGCTGCCGCTGTTGCCGTTTGCGCCGGTGTTGCGTTCGCTGCCGGTACGGCGGGGGCTGCGGGTTTGCTGACCACGGGCTCCGGGGCAGGCTTTGCTGGCGCTGCCACGGGTGGAGGCGCCACGGGTGTCGGCGCAGACAGCGTTGACGCCGGACGCTGGCCTTTGGATGTGGCCGGATTAAACAGCTCGCGGATCAGAGCGAGCTTTGGCGGCACCGCTGCGTTGTTCGCATCGAGTTGCAATGCCTTTCCGTAGGCTTGGCTAGCCAACTTGGCATACACATCCCCCAAGTTTTCGTGGGCCGTGGTGTAGCTGGGGTTGGTGCGGATCGCCATCTCAAGGGCGGTACGCGCTTTGTCAAATTGACTTTGACCGGCGTACAAGACTGCCAGATTGTTATAGGGCTCCGGGAGCTCAGGATAGTCTTCAGTTAACCGTGTGAATGTTGCAATCGCCTCGGTGTTTTTGCCGGAGTCACGTTGGATCACGCCCTTCAGGAAGCGCATTTGTGGGTCACGGGGTTTGGCTGCAAGATACTGATCCGCCTTGGCCATGGCCTCCGGGAGCTTCCCATTGCGCACCAATTGCGCAACATCTGCGTAGTCGTCGGCATGGGCTATTCCAAACGACAAGGTAGCGGCCAGTGCAACCCAGCGGATTGCGGAAAAAAGCGGGGATGGGGCTTGCTTCATAGTGCCTTTGAAAACTTGCTCGGTGAGTCACCCTCGGCGCAGGGCTTTATACTCCGGGCATTGTAGCCGAGGGGTTAGCGTGCAGCCCCGAGGACATCCTCCCCGATTTGATTGTTTGCGAGCCCTCTTTGCGTCCTTTTGTGATGTAGCGGGCTCGTTGTTTTTGTGTTCAGGTTTTTGATACCCATGAGTTTGCGCATTTTCAACACGCTTACGCGTTCGTTGCAACCCTTCACTCCTCTTGAGCCCGGTCACGTGCGCATGTATGTCTGTGGCATGACGATCTATGACCTGTGTCATATCGGCCACGCACGGATGATGATGGCTTTTGATGTGGTTCAGCGGTGGCTCAAGGCCAGCGATTTGAAGGTGACGTATGTGCGAAACATCACGGACATCGATGACAAGATCATCAAGCGGGCTCTGGAGCGCGGCATCACGATCCGCCAGTTGACTGATGAAATGATCGAAGCCATGCATGCCGACATCGGCGCGCTGCGCATTGAGGCGCCTACGGTGGAGCCTCGCGCTACTGAATATGTGCCGCAAATGCTGTCGCTGATTGGCGAGCTGGAAGCCAAGGGCCTGGCTTACCGCTCAGGCAATGGCGATATGAACTACTCCGTCCGCAAGTTTGAGGGCTACGGAAAGCTGTCCGGCAAGTCTCTGGATGAACTGCGCGCCGGCGAGCGAGTGGCAGTTCAAGATGGAAAAGAAGACCCCTTGGACTTTGTGCTCTGGAAGTCTGCCAAACCTGAGGAGCCACCTGAGGCGAAATGGGATAGTACTTTTGGTACAGGCCGACCCGGTTGGCATATTGAATGCTCGGCCATGAGCTGCGCCACCTTGGGCAAGACCTTTGATATTCACGGTGGCGGCGCGGACTTGCAGTTCCCCCACCACGAAAATGAAATTGCGCAAAGCGA
>DGQR01000054.1:0-9822 GCA_002390825.1 Rhodoferax sp. UBA4409 | reverse complement strand
GACAACGAAAAGATGAGCAAGTCGCTCGGAAACTTCTTCACCATCCGCGACGTCTTGAAGCAATACGATGCTGAAACCGTTCGCTTCTTCATCGTGCGGGCCCACTACCGCAGTGCCCTGAACTACAGCGACGCGCATCTGGACGATGCCCGTCAGGCACTCAAGCGCCTCTACACCGCACTGACGGTCGTTGCACCGTTGGACATGGCCATTGATTGGGCCAACCCCTTCGCTGCCCGTTTCAAGGCTGCGATGGACGAGGATTTCGGGACCCCTGAAGCCATTGCGGTGCTTTTTGATCTGGCGGGCGAGGTCAACCGTACACGCTCGGTGGAGAGTGCTTCGCTCCTCAAGGCCTTGGGCGGCTGTATCGGCCTGCTGCAAGCGGACGCCAAAGCGTACTTGCAATCCGGAGCAGGGCTGGACGAGGCGACCATTGCGCAGCGGATTGCTGAGCGCGCCGCGGCGAAAGCCGCGAAGGACTTTGCGTTGGCAGACTCGATCCGCAAAGAACTGCTCGCCCAGGGCATTGTGCTGAAGGACTCCGCCGCAGGGACGACCTGGGAGGCGTCAGAGTAATGGCGGTTGCAATTCCTGCGACTGCCGAAGCAGTCATAACCCCTTATTTTTGGGAAGAGGCCTGCAAACACCTGATGAAAAAGGATCGGGTGATGAAGCGCTTGATCCCGCAATTCGGGGATGCGTGCCTCCAAACCCGGGGCGACGCCTTTGTGACCTTGGCGCGCAGCATCATCGGTCAGCAGATTTCGGTGAAAGCTGCCCAAACCGTGTGGGACCGGTTTAGCCTGTTGCCCAAGAAGCTGACGCCCGCCAATGTCTTGAAGCTCAAGGTGGATGACATGCGCGCCGCCGGCCTCAGTGCCCGCAAGGTTGAATATCTGGTGGACCTGGCTTTGCACTTTGACAATGGTGCCTTGCACGTCAAAGATTGGGACAGCATGGACGATGAAGAAATCATCGCAGAGCTGGTATCCATACGCGGTATAGGCCGGTGGACGGCAGAGATGTTCATGATTTTTCACCTCATGCGCCCAAATGTGCTGCCATTGGATGACGCCGGTTTGATCACGGGCATCAGCCATAACTATTTTTCGGGTGATGTGGTGAGCCGCAGTGATGCACGCGAAGTCGCGGCAGCCTGGGCGCCATATTGCAGTGTTGCAACTTGGTATATTTGGCGGTCTCTCGACCCTTTACCGGTCGCGTACTAACGGGTGGGGCGCTTGGGCGCCCGTACCGCAAGAAGGAGAAAAACGTTGGCAAAAAAGACTTTCCTCGATTTCGAGCAGCCCATTGCGGAGCTTGAAGGCAAGATTGAAGAGTTGCGCTACGTGCAAAACGAGTCCGCGGTCGACATTTCTGCGGAAATCGACCAGCTGAGCAAAAAAAGCCAGCAGCTGACCAAAGACATTTACAGTGACCTGACCCCTTGGCAGATCACCAAAATCGCTCGTCATGCAGAGCGCCCCTACACCTTGGACTACGTGGGCGAAATCTTCACCCATTTCGTGGAGCTCCATGGTGACCGCCATTTCGCGGACGATCTGAGTATCGTGGGTGGCTTGGCCCGGTTCAATGGCACGCCATGCATGGTGGTCGGCCAGCAAAAAGGGCGCGATACCAAAGAGCGCGGCTTGCGTAACTTCGGGATGAGTAAGCCCGAGGGATACCGCAAAGCTTTGCGCCTCATGAAGCTGGCGGAAAAATTCAAACTCCCGGTCTTCACCTTCGTCGACACACCCGGTGCCTATCCGGGGATTGACGCCGAGGAGCGCGGACAGTCCGAGGCGATTGGCCGCAACATTTTTGAAATGGCGCAGCTCGAGGTCCCAATCATCACGACCATCATCGGCGAGGGCGGTTCAGGCGGTGCGCTGGCGATTTCGGTAGCCGACCAGGTCATCATGCTGCAGTACTCGGTGTACTCGGTGATCAGCCCTGAAGGATGTGCTTCGATCCTCTGGAAAACCTCTGAAAAGGCGCAAGAGGCCGCTGACGCCCTGGGCATCACAGCCCACCGCCTCAAGGCATTGGGCTTGGTGGACAAAATTGTGAATGAACCGGTAGGCGGCGCCCACCGCGATACCAAGCAGGCTGCTGCTTTCTTGAAGCGGGCGCTGGCCGATGCCTATCGCCAAATCAGTGACTTGAAGGTCAAAGAGCTTCTGGATCGCCGTTACGAGCGTCTCCAGAGCTACGGCCGTTTCACCGACACCAAGGCTACTGGGAAGTAAGTGCCTGGCCGTGTTGCATGACACAGTCTCTTGAACACGCAATGCGGGCCTTTGGGCCCGCATTGCCTTTGGGGGTAGCCTACAGCGGAGGCGCAGATTCCACCGCGCTGCTGTTGGCGTGTGTAGCGCGGTGGCCGGGACAGGTGGTCGCAATTCATGTGAATCATGGGCTGCAGTCTGCGGCGCAACAGTTTGAACAGCATTGCCAAGAAACCTGTGCGCGTCTTGCTGTGCCTCTGCACATTGCGAAGGTAGTAGCCCAACCGTCAGTGGGTCAAAGTCCTGAAGATGCAGCCCGCATCGCCCGGTATAAGGCTTTTGAGTCTCTAGCCGTCACCAGGATTGCGGGAGATGCTATTCAATCGATAGCACTGGCCCAACATGCAGATGACCAGGTCGAGACGATGCTGCTGGCGCTGAGCCGCGGGGCGGGCATGGCAGGCCTCAGTGGAATGCCGGCTCACTGGCAGCGTGGCGGTTTGCATTTTCACAGGCCACTGCTTCAGGTCGCCGGCAAGACACTGCGTGAGTGGTTGGCGCAGCAAGGCGAGTCATTTGTAGACGACCCCACCAACGCGGATGTCCGTTACACCCGCAACCACATCCGGGCCCAAGTGATGCCGGCACTGGAGGCGGTGTTTCCGCAGTTTCGCGATACCTTCACCCGCAGTGCGCGACACGCTGCGCAAGCGAACACGCTTTTGGAGGAGCTGGCATCTGAAGACTGGAGCCAGATTGCGCACGCCGAGATGCAATTGCCGCTGATCCGGCCTTTGCAAGCCATATCTGTTGCGCGCCAAGCCAATGTCATTCGCCATTGGCTTAAAACGCTGTATGGCGAGATACCGCAAGCGGCACAGCTATCTGAGCTGTTGCGTCAGATCAAGGCCTGCACCACCCGAGGCCATCGCATTCATTTGAAGGTCGGCTCTGGCCATGTACAGCGGCGGGGAAGTACGTTGGTCTGGTTGAAAGAGCCTAAATAGGTGCTTGTGCGCCGATGAAATGTGACCCTCAGGCAAGCTTTTGTGATGAAGGTACGCGAGTTTGGAAAAAAGCGCCCAGACTCATGCGATAATTCTGGCTGCTAGGAAACGTGACCGAGTGGCCGAAGGTGCTCCCCTGCTAAGGGAGTATGGGGTGTAGAGCCTCATCGAGGGTTCGAATCCCTCCGTTTCCGCCAAAAATGAAAAAAGCCCATGTTAACCATGGGCTTTTTTTTGCCCAAAATTCCGAATGGAAGGAGGTATTGACCATGCGCATTATTTTTCTGGACTTCGACGGCGTACTCCACAAAGCGACAGAGATCGTCGATTGGCCGACCTCCGGGCTCAGCCTGAGTGAGTTTTCTGAACGCTTGCAGCTCTTTTATTGGGTGCCGCATCTGGCTGGGCTCTTGGAAGCGCACCCTGAGGTGCAAATCATCATCCACTCCACCTGGCGCAAGCAGCGCTCTGTGGAGCAAATGCAGGCCCTGTTGGGCCCACTGGGCCCCCGTGTGTTGGGAATGACCCACCGTGGGTTGCTGCGGGTGGAGTCGATAGCTGACGCCATCAAACGCCACGATATTCAGGACTACCTTATTCTGGACGATGACGCAAGCGCCTTTCCCGAGGGCACGTCCGGTTTGGTTCTGTGTGACCCACTCACCGGTGTTTCAGATCCTCACACTTTGGCGCGCATCGAAGCCTGGTTGAAACGGGCATAGTGCTTCTTCGGTAGCGATGCCTCAACTCAGCTGGAGTTTTGCCGGCTACTTTTAAAAGGTGATGCCTGCCGGGTTAGAGGGGGAGGGCGCCGTTGGTCTCGGCGCTACTTCCGGCTCCACGGGAGGCTTGGCCGCTTCTGGCGCTTTCGCAGGTGCTGCTTTCTGGATGCTCACCAAAGGCGTAGCTGCCGGATAGCGATAGGTTTTTGGCAGGATGGAGTCTTTCGGATAGCCTGCCGCATCCAGATACTGCACCCATTCCGCGTCTGAATAGCCTTTGAGTTTTTGCCCACCGATGGTGGCAAACGGCAACGTGGATTCGCCTGAGAGCCGTTGCAACGCCTCGTTGTCTTCCGCGTTGGAGACGGTCTTTTCGTTGAAGGGAACACCGCGGGACTTCAGCAAGGTGCGGCCGGAGTCACAAGGAGCGCATTGTGCAGAGGTATACAACGTGACAGGGAATTTGGCCACGATCTGGCGCAGCTCATAAGGCAGGCCTGCGGTGCCAGCCGCTCCCCCTGCATTGGCCGCTTGTACGTTTGCACCGCCAGCTGCCTGTGCTGCGCTAGGGGGCTTGTCGGAGAAAGTCACCTTGCCATCCGGCCCCACAATTTTGTACACCCCTTGTGCCTGTGCCAGTCCGGTTAAGGACACAGCGATCAATCCGATGGCGATGGTAGTTCGAGTCTGCATGATCGTATAGGGCATCAAAAGGTGTAAAAACTGAAAAAGGCAACAGGGGAGCGGTGTTTACTGTACGGACATTCCTTGGTGCCGCAACAGCGCATCGATGGACGGCTCCCGCCCCCGGAATGCTTTGAAGGACTCCATCGCCGGGCGACTTCCACCGGCTTCCAGGATCGCGGTGCGGTAGCGTTCGCCGGTTTTGGGGTCGGCTGTTCCATCCTCCGCAGCGGTTTCCTCGAAAGCCGCATAGGCATCTGCGCTGAGCACTTCCGCCCACTTGTAACTGTAATAGCCCGCAGCGTATCCGCCCGCGAAGATGTGACTGAATGTGTGCGCCGAGCGGCTCCAGCTCGGGGAATGCAGCACTGCAACTTCGGCGCGCACCTGCTGCAGTAAGGGCATGATGTCGTCGCCGGGTGTGTGCTGCGAGTGCAGCAGCATGTCGAACAAGGCGAACTCAATCTGGCGCAGTGTCTGCATGCCACTTTGGTAGTTCTTGGCGGCCAGCATCTTGTCAAACAATGCGCGAGGCAATGGTTCGCCAGTGTCGACGTGGGCAGTCATGTGCTGGAGCACATTCCATTCCCAGCAGAAGTTTTCCATGAACTGGCTGGGTAGTTCCACGGCATCCCACTCGACACCGCTGATGCCCGACACATCGCGCTCGTTCACCTGGGTGAGCATGTGGTGCAGTCCATGGCCGAACTCGTGGAACAGGGTGGTCACGTCGTCATGTGACAGCAAAGCCGGCTTTTTGACGCCATTCACTTCAACACCATCGGCAAAGTTGCAGACCAGGTGGGCCACCGGGGTTTGCAGGGTGCCGGTGTCCGGGCGCAGCCAACGGGTGCGCACATCGTCCATCCAGGCGCCACCGCGCTTGCCGCTGCGGGCGGTCGGGTCCAGGTAAAACTGGCCGATCAGGATGCGGCCTTGTGGGCCTAAGCGCTCCATGCGGTAGAACTGGACGCCGGGATTCCACACCGGTGCGGTGTCGGTGCTGATTTCTACATCGAACAGGGTCTCGATGATTTTGAACAAGCCGGCCAGCACTTTGGGGGCGGTGAAGTACTGTTTGACCTCCTGCTCGCTGAAGGCGTAACGGGCTTCTTTGAGTTTTTCCGAGATGTAGGGCCAGTCCCAGGGTTGCGGGTCGTTCAGCTGCAACTCGTCTTTCGCAAACGCGCGCAGGTCGGCCACATCCTTTTCGGCGAACGGACGGGCCTTTCGGGCCAAGTCACGCAGGAACTGAATCACGGTCTCTGGGGAGTCCGCCATTTTGGGCACTACCGACAGCGTGGCAAAGTCGGGGTAGCCCAGCAACTGAGCCTCTTCTTTGCGCAGGGCCAGGATGCCGTTAATGACCTCGGTGTTGTCGAACTTGCGGAATTCCTTGGCCGCTTCCTGGGACGCACGGGTTGCATAGGCCCGGTACAGCATGCCCCGCAGTGCGCTGCTGGTAGCAAACTGCATGACCGGCAGGTAGCACGGCATTTTGAGCGTGAGTTTGTAGCCTTCCTTGCCTTCGGCTTCTGCGGCACTGCGGGCGGCTTGCACCACATCGGCCGGTACACCATCGAGCTCCGCCAGGTTGGCGTAGTAGCTGAAGGCGTCGGTGGCATCGAGTGTGTTCTCGCTGAACTTTTGGCCCAACTCCGCCTGCTTTTCCTGGATCTCGGCAAAACGTTCGCGCGCTGCGCCTTGCAGGTCCGCGCCACCCAGTACAAAGTTGCGCACTGCGTTTTTGTGGGCCTGCAGTTGCTCCGGGTTCAAGGTGGTTTTGTCAATGGCCTTGTACTTGGCAAACAGGCGCTCGTCTGCACCCAGGCGCGTCCAAAATTCGGTGACCTTGGGCAGCGCTTCGTTGTAGGCCGCGCGCAGCTCAGGGCTATCAGCGACGCTGTTGAGGTGACTCACGGCGCCCCAAGACAGACCCAGGCGCTCGGTAGCGACATCGAGTACCGATGCGATAGCCTTCCACTCGGCAGGAAAGTCGTCTGCAGTCACCTGCTGCAACGCTGCATCGGCCTGTGCCAGCAGCGCATCCACCGCAGGGCCGACTTCCGCCGGGGCGATACGGTCAAAAAGGGGCAGGGGCGCGTTTTGGAGCAGTGAATTCATGGTGCCAGAGTTTGTGAGGTGAATACGGGACAGATACGGGCGAGGGCGGATTAAACAAGCCCCCGTGCAGCCGCATCCCGCTCGGCCGACTCCATCGTGTTGACCAGCAGCATGGTGATGGTCATCGGGCCGACGCCACCGGGCACCGGGGTGATGTGGCTGGCGACGGTGCTCACGCCGGCAAAGTCCACGTCGCCGCAGAGTTTGCCCTCGTCGTTGCGGTTCATGCCCACATCGATCACCACTGCGCCGGGTTTGACCATATCTGCTGTCAAGACATTGCGCTTGCCCACTGCAGCCACCACTACGTCGGCCTGCAGGGTCATGGCTTTAAGGTCGGGTGTAGCGCTGTGGCAAATGGTGACGGTGGCATTTTTTTGCAGCAACATCATGGCCATGGGCTTGCCCACGATATTGGAGCGGCCGATGACCACCGCATGCTTGCCGCGCAGGTCGTAGCCGATGCTCTCGAGCATCTTCATGCAGCCATAGGGCGTGCAAGGCCAGAAACCGGGCTGACCGACCATCAAGGCACCAGCGCTGGCGATGTGGAAGCCGTCCACATCTTTGGCGGGGGCAATCGCCTCGATCACCTTGTTCGCATCAATATGGGCGGGGAGTGGCAGCTGCACCAGAATGCCGTGGATGGCGGGGTCGTTGTTCAAGGCTTCGACCCGCGCCAGCAACTCGGCTTCGGTCATGGTGGCTTCGTATTCTTCGAGCACCGAGTGCAAGCCTGCGTCTGAGCAGGCTTTGACCTTGTTGCGCACATAGACCTGGGAGGCCGGGTTGTCACCGACCAGTACTACGGCCAGACCGGGCGTGAGCCCTTTGGCTTTGAGCGCTTCGGTGCGGCGCGCGATATCCGCGCGGAGTTGAGCGGCGAGGGCGTTGCCATCGATGATTTGGGCGGTGTGGGAGGTGGTCATTCCGGATCTTGAAGTAAAAACGCCCGCAGCGGAGGCAGAGCGGGCGCGAGTAGCTATAAAAATAATAGCGTCAAGTTTTGGGGGCGTTTTGGCCGAGTGCGATTTTCAGCAGATCGGCCACGGTGTTGGCGCTGAGCTTTTCCATGATGTTGGCGCGGTGCGCCTCCACCGTCTTGATGCTGATGCCCAGGTCGTCGGCGATTTGCTTGTTCAGGCGGCCCGCAACAATGCGCTCCAGCACTTGGCTTTCACGCAAGGTGAGTTTGGCGAGCAGGGCGTCGCGGTTCACAGCCAGCTGGTAGTCGGCAAAGGTGTCTTTGGCGTGTTCCAGCATGCGCTCAACCAAGCCCACCAGCTGCTCTTCATTGAAAGGCTTCTGGATAAAGTCCATGGCGCCTTTTTTCATGCTGTCGACCGCCATGGGCACGTCGCCGTGGCCGGTGATGAACACGATAGGCAGAGGCGACTTGGTTTCAATCAAGCGCGTTTGCAGCTCTAGCCCGGTCATGCCGCCCATCCGGATGTCGACAATCAGGCAGGCGACTTCGCGCGCGTCGTAGCGGCTCAAGAAAGATTCTGCGGAGTCGAAGCAACGTACCCGGTACCCCTTGCCCTCCAGCAACCATTGCAGCGAATCGCGCACTGCTTCGTCATCATCGACTACGTAAACCGTTCCTTTTTTAGGGATCAAGCTCATTCAGTTATCCGAGGTTGGGTTGGGAAGGCGGCTCCGAGAAAGTCAGCGTGCCGTTGTCGTTCAAGGGCACCCAGAAAGAGAATCTGCAGCCCACAACGTCAGAGCCATTGTAGATGTTCTCCGCCGTCATTCGGCCCAGGTGCGACTCCACGATTGAGCGGCACAAAGACAGCCCGATCCCCATGCCATCTGCCTTGGTGGAGTAGAAGGCTTCGTACAGCCGTGCCATGACTTCCGGTGCCAAGCCCTTGCCGGTGTCCTGGACTGAAAACTCGACGACGGGCTTACCCTCGATGCGCTTGGGCCCGACCCGCAACTCCACGATGCGGTCGGATGTTTGGCGCAAGGCCGAGTCAATCGACTCGGCTGCGTTGCGCAGCAGGTTGACCAGCACTTGCTCAATCAAAATCGGGTCCACCATCACCATGGGGATGCGGGCTGCGACATAGGGGTTGAGCCGGACATTGAAGCGGCGCAACTCAATTTCAGCCAGCTCCACCGCCTCCGCCACCATGGTGGTGACCTCGGACAAAGTGCGGTTGGGCTCGCTGCGCTTCACAAAACTGCGGATGCGCTGAATGATTTGCCCGGCACGCTGGGCTTGCTTGGCGGTCTTTTCAAGGGCGACCAACAGATCCGGCTCCGAGATCTGTTTGTCTTTGATGCGGGAGACCATCCCGTTGCAGTAGTTGTTGATCGCGGTGAGTGGTTGGTTGAGCTCGTGGGCCACGCTGGAGGCCATCTCGCCCATGGTGATCAGGCGGCTTGCGGTTTGCGCCCGCTCCGTCTGGATGGCTGCTTGCTCTTCGGCCAAGCGACGCGTTGTGATGTCGGTGGCAATCACCATTTGGGCAAGGCGGCCATCGACCCAGCTCAGGTAGCGGGTGCGTACCTCCAGCCATTTCCCGAGGGCGGTGATAAAAATCTCGGCGCTTTCGGAGTCGCTGTCTTGCAGGGTGGTGGTGGGCAGGCCCGCAAAAGAGTCCACGCTGTCGTCGGAGTCGTGATTGGTCGGGCTGCTGGGCATGCCTGCTTCCGCCACCAATTGCAAATGCCCACCGGCCTGCACGCCAAACCACTGGCGGTACAGCTTGTTGGCAAACACCAGTTCTTTGCTTCCCAGAGGCGTCACCGACACCGAGGCATCCAAGCCTTCTAGCACTGTGGTGAATCGGGCATGCGAGGCGGAGAGTTGCTCACGTACGCGGTTGGGCTCGGTGATGTCGGTCATCGAGGTCATCCAGCCGGTCTGCAGGCCGCGGGCATCGATCAGCGGTGAGACGTAGATGCGGGCATCGAACAGGGTGCCGTCCTTGCGCTTGACGCGCACCTGGAAGCCGCCTGGGGTCACGCGGCCGGTCAGCTCGTCTTCGAGCCGCGCGGCCAGCATCTCGCGGTCTTCCTCGGGCCAGTAGGGGAAGGGGG
>DGQR01000089.1 GCA_002390825.1 Rhodoferax sp. UBA4409 | reverse complement strand
CGACAAGATGCACGCCCGCTCTACCGGCCCATACAGCTTGGTGACCCAACAGCCTCTGGGCGGTAAGGCCCAGTTCGGTGGCCAGCGCTTCGGTGAAATGGAAGTGTGGGCGCTGGAAGCCTACGGTGCTTCTTACGTGCTGCAGGAAATGCTGACGGTCAAGTCCGATGACGTGCAAGGTCGTACCAAGGTGTACGAAAACATCGTCAAGGGCGAACACTCTATTGAAGCCGGCATGCCGGAATCGTTCAATGTGCTGGTCAAGGAAATCCGTTCCTTGGGCATCGACATTGAGCTGGATCGTTCTTAAAGACAAGGGAAAGAGTCACATGAAATCTTTACTCGACCTGTTCAAGCAGTTCACGCCGGATGAGCATTTCGATGCCATCAAGATCGGCATGGCGTCGCCTGAAAAGATCCGTTCCTGGTCTTTCGGCGAAGTCAAAAAACCTGAAACCATCAACTACCGCACCTTCAAGCCTGAGCGTGACGGCCTGTTTTGCGCCAAGATTTTCGGGCCCATCAAGGACTACGAATGCTTGTGTGGGAAGTACAAGCGCCTGAAGCACCGCGGTGTGATCTGCGAAAAATGCGGCGTTGAAGTCACACAGACCAAAGTGCGTCGTGAACGCATGGGTCACATTGACTTGGCTGCTCCTTGCGCACACATCTGGTTCCTGAAGTCCCTGCCAAGCCGTCTGGGCCTGGTGTTGGACATGACTTTGCGTGATATCGAGCGAGTGTTGTACTTCGAAGCATACGTGGTGACCGACCCTGGCATGACCCCGCTGAAGAAATACAGCATCATGTCTGAGGACGATTACGACGCAAAATTCCAAGAGTATGGCGATGAATTCACTGCCAAAATGGGCGCCGAGGGCATCAAAGACTTGTTGGAAAGCATCGACATCGATGGTTCCATCGAGAAGCTGCGCAACGACCTGACCGGCTCTGAGCTCAAGATCAAGAAGAACGCCAAGCGCCTCAAAGTGCTGGAAGCCTTCAAGAAGTCTGGAATCAAGCCTGAGTGGATGGTGTTGGACGTGTTGCCAGTGCTGCCACCGGACTTGCGTCCCTTGGTTCCCTTGGACGGCGGCCGCTTTGCGACCTCCGACTTGAACGACCTGTATCGCCGCGTCATCAACCGCAACAGCCGTCTGCGCCGTTTGCTGGAGTTGAAGGCCCCTGAAATCATTGCCCGCAACGAAAAGCGGATGCTGCAAGAAGCCGTGGACAGCTTGCTGGACAACGGCCGTCGCGGCAAGGCCATGACTGGCGCCAACAAGCGCGCCCTGAAGTCCTTGGCCGACATGATCAAGGGTAAGAGCGGCCGTTTCCGCCAGAACTTGCTGGGCAAGCGCGTGGATTACTCCGGTCGTTCCGTGATTACCGTGGGCCCAACGCTCAAACTGCACCAGTGCGGTCTGCCTAAGCTGATGGCCTTGGAACTGTTCAAGCCATTCATCTTCGCGCGCCTGGAAGCCATGGGCATTGCGACCACCATCAAGGCTGCCAAGAAAGAAGTTGAATCCGGCACCCCCGTGGTGTGGGACATTCTGGAAGAGGTCATCAAAGAGCACCCCGTGATGCTGAACCGTGCGCCAACGCTGCACCGTTTGGGTATCCAAGCTTTTGAGCCTATCCTGATTGAAGGCAAGGCTATCCAGTTACACCCTCTCGTTTGCGCGGCCTTCAACGCCGACTTCGACGGTGACCAAATGGCTGTGCACGTACCGCTGTCGGTGGAAGCGCAGATGGAAGCCCGCACTTTGATGCTGGCCTCCAACAACGTGCTGTTCCCTGCCAACGGCGAACCTTCCATCGTTCCCTCGCAAGACGTGGTGTTGGGCTTGTACTACACCACCCGTGACCGTATCAACGGCAAGGGTGAGGGTCTGGTGTTTGCGGATACCGGTGAAGTCCAGCGCGCTTTTGACGCGGGCCAAGTGGAACTGAACGCACGTATTAACGTTCGTTTGACCGAATGGACGAAGAACAAGGAAACTGGCGAGTTCGTGCCTGAAACCAAGCTGTGGGAAACCACGGCGGGTCGCGCCTTGTTGTCTGAAATCCTGCCCAAGGGCCTGCCTTTCGCCAACATCAACAAAGCGTTGAAGAAGAAGGAAATTTCCAAGCTGATCAACGTGTCTTTCCGCAAGTGCGGACTGAAGGAAACCGTGGTGTTTGCCGACAAGCTGCTGCAAAGCGGTTTCCGTTTGGCAACGAAGGCCGGTATTTCCATCTGTATCGACGACATGTTGGTGCCACAGGAAAAGCACGACATCATCGGTCGCGCCCAGAAGGAAGTAAAAGAGATCGAGCAGCAGTATGTGTCCGGTCTGGTGACTTCCGGTGAGCGCTACAACAAGGTGGTGGATATCTGGGGCAAGTCGGGTGACGAAGTGTCCAAGGTGATGATGGCCAAGTTGTCCAAGGAATTGGTCACCGACCGCCATGGCAACCAGGTGCAGCAGGAATCCTTCAACTCCATCTACATGATGGCCGACTCCGGTGCCCGCGGCTCTGCTGCCCAGATCCGTCAGGTGGCCGGTATGCGGGGGCTGATGGCCAAGCCTGATGGCTCCATCATTGAAACGCCTATTACCGCGAACTTCCGCGAAGGTCTGAACGTGTTGGAGTACTTCATCTCCACCCACGGTGCCCGTAAGGGTCTGGCCGATACCGCGTTGAAGACAGCGAACTCCGGTTACCTGACACGTCGTTTGGTCGATGTGACCCAGGATCTGGTTGTGACCGAACAAGACTGCGGCACACATGGTGGTTACCTGATGCGCGCCATTGTTGAAGGCGGTGAAGTGATTGAATCCCTGCGCGACCGTATTCTCGGTCGTACCGCTGCGGATGATGTCTTGCACCCTGAAACACGTGGCGTGCTGTTGCCCGCGGGCTCCATGCTGGACGAAGACGAAATCGAAATGCTGGAAGCTGCTGGCGTGGACGAAGTCAAGGTCCGCACCGCTCTGACATGTGAAACCCGCTTTGGTATCTGTGCCAAGTGCTATGGCCGTGACTTGGGTCGCGGTGGTTTGATCAACGGCGGCGAAGCGGTCGGCGTGATCGCAGCGCAGTCCATCGGTGAACCCGGTACTCAGCTGACCATGCGTACCTTCCACATCGGTGGTGCGGCATCCCGTGCGGCGATCGCTTCCAGCGTCGAAGCCAAATCCAACGGCAACATCGGCTTCAATGCCACGATGCGCTATGTGACCAACAGCAAGGGCGAGTTGGTGGTGATTGCTCGTTCCGGCGAAATCATCATTCACGATGAGCATGGCCGTGAGCGCGAACGCCACAAGGTTCCTTATGGTGCTGTGTTGACTGTCAAGGTGGATCAATCCATCAAGGCTGGCGCAATTCTGGCGAACTGGGATCCTTTGACACGCCCCATCATTACCGAGTTCGCGGGTAAGGCGCATTTCGAAAACGTCGAAGAAGGCCTGACCGTTGCGAAGCAGGTGGATGAGGTAACAGGCTTGTCGACTTTGGTGGTTATTGACCCCAAGCGTCGCGGCGCTGCCAAGGTAGTGCGTCCACAGGTGAAGCTGATCGATGCATCGGGTCACGAAGTGAAGATTCCCGGAACCGACCACTCCGTGACTATCGGTTTCCCTGTGGGATCGTTGGTTCAGGTGCGTGACGGTCAGGATGTGGGCCCCGGCGAAGTGCTGGCCCGTATTCCTATCGAAGGTCAAAAGACCCGCGACATTACCGGTGGTCTGCCACGCGTGGCCGAACTGTTTGAAGCACGTTCACCCAAAGACAAGGGTGTCTTGGCTGAAGTGACCGGTACCGTATCCTTCGGTAAAGAAACCAAAGGCAAGGTCCGCTTGCAAATCACCGATCCAGAAGGCAAGGTCTGGGAAGAGCTCGTGCCCAAGGAAAAGAACATCTTGGTGCACGAAGGCCAGGTGGTCAACAAGGGTGAGTCGGTGGTGGACGGCCCAGCCGATCCGCAAGACATTCTGCGCTTGTTGGGCTCAGAAGAGTTGGCGCGTTACATTGTGGACGAAGTGCAAGACGTTTACCGTTTGCAAGGCGTGAAGATCAACGACAAGCACATCGAAGTGATTGTTCGTCAGATGTTGCGTCGTGTCGTCGTGGAAAACGCTGGCGATTCCGGCTACATCAATGGCGAGCAGGTGGAGCGCTCTGAAATGCTCAACACCAACGACGCTTTGCGTGGCGAGGGCAAAATCCCTGCGACCTTCACCAACTTGCTTTTGGGTATTACCAAGGCATCGTTGTCGACAGACAGTTTCATTTCTGCGGCTTCGTTCCAGGAAACTACCCGTGTGTTGACCGAGGCTGCCATCATGGGCAAGCGCGACGAGCTGCGCGGACTGAAGGAAAACGTGATCGTTGGTCGCTTGATTCCTGCTGGTACCGGCTTGGCTTATCACGAAGCACGTAAAGTCCGTGAGTCCATGGATGACGCCGAGCGTCGTGCTATTGCCGAAGCGGAGGCCGCTGAACTGGCAGGTACCGCTGACTTGACAGAAGACGTGGCTGGTGCGGACGATACCTCTGCTGAGTAATCTGCGCTTCTGAATGAAAACGCCCCAGGTTGCACGCAACTTGGGGCGTTTTTTTTGCTGAGTTGGAAATGGAGAACGAGGCTCGAAATGGGACAGACGCTTTATGTGTGGTTGCTATGTGCCTGCTTGTTGTTTTGGTTGATGGGCGTACACAATCGCTTGATGCGGCTCCGTGCGCGGGCACTCGCCATACTGAGCGCTCTCGAGAAGCAAGTCTTGTCAGGGATACTGCCCTTACAACATCGCTTGGTTGCAAGTCCTGCGGATACGTCAAACAACGCATCAGACGAGTACCGTGCGGAATGGCTACAAGCGCTGCGACTCATGGAGGAGGTCTGGGCTGCTCCCCGAAGAGATCGTCTGGATATGGATGCCCAGCAGCAGCGAACAGAGAGCTGGGCGAAGTTGATAACAGCATGGAGCGCTTGGGTTTCTGCCCCTCCTGATTTGGCAGGGCCTTGTGTTCCCGATTCATTTCGCCTCGAGTGGGAGGCAAGTACAGCGAAAGTTATCGTAATTTCAGATGCCTTGAACGCGATATTGAAAGACTACAACGAGGGCGTCAGTGAGCCGCCTGCTTGTTGGGTTGCACATTATTTCGGATTCAAGGTTAGTGCACTAATAGGGATCAAATGAGCGAGTTACATAGGTCGCCCGAGTTGTGGCGCCAATTGAAGGCGACTGTAGATGTCCTTTTGCAGGTATCTAACGGTCAATCCGGTAGTGCTGCCATGGATGCTGTCCCGCCTCACTTGCGTGGAGCGGTTCAAGCATTGGCTTTTCATGCGTGGCGGAATCAAGGCAGATCGACTGCGATTCGCTCGCTCCTCGCCAAAAAACCGCCAGCTCCACACGCTGACGCATTGTTGTGTCTCGCGTTGGGCCTCCTATCGAACGATGCAGATGCCAGTTATGACGCTTTCACTTTGGTGAATCAAACGGTAGAGGCTGCCAAGCAATGCCCGCGTACCCGATCCCAGGCAAATTTCATCAACGCCTGCTTACGGCGATATTTGAGAGAGGCTCCCCAGCTCCTTGCAGAGGCAGATAGGCGCCTAGAGGCCCGTTGGAATCATCCCCTTTGGTGGATCAAAAAAGTACAGCAGGATCATCCCGACCGTTGGGAAGCGGTGCTGACGGCAGCAAATCGCCATCCCCCGATGACGTTGCGCGTGAACCTCCGCAAGGTGACAAGCGCGCAATACGCACTATCACTGCAAACAGCCGGTATTGAGGTCAGCAACGCCTACGGCGCATGCATAGAACTGGCGAAACCAGTCGCTGTAACCCAGCTCCCCGGTTTTCAGGAAGGCTGGGTCTCCGTGCAGGACGGTGCCGCCCAAGTTGCTGCGACACTTTTGCTTGAGTCGGCTACTCCTCAAAAGCGGCCACGCATCTTGGACGCATGTGCTGCGCCGGGCGGAAAAACTGCCCACCTCTTGGAGCTCGTCGAGGCGGATGTCCTTGCTTTGGAAATTGATCCCACCCGGGCTCAGCGAATCGAGCAAACTTTGAACCGCTTAGGCCTGATTGCGACGGTGCTCTGCGCCGATGCCGCTGAGCCGCCCACTTGGTGGGATGGCCGTCCTTTTGATTACATTTTGCTGGACGCCCCCTGCACTGCTTCGGGCATTGTTCGGCGGCATCCCGACATACGTTGGCTGCGCCGCCCCACAGATGTGGCACAGCTTGCCGCAGAGCAGCGGCGGATCCTCAAGGGTCTATGGCCCTTGGTGAAAGAGGGTGGGCGCTTGCTGTACTGCACCTGCTCCATTTTCAGGGCTGAGGGGGATGAACAAGTCAAAGCGTTTCTAGATAACAACAAGGACGCCCGCCTTCTTCAGTCTCCCGGCCATTTAATTCCCGCTGCAGTGCCCACTCCATCCGTGATGGCCGACAATCAAATCGGTGACCATGACGGCTTCTTTTATGCACTGTTGGAAAAGACGAGGGTTTGAAAAGCTCCTGCACAGACTGTGCGCGTTGCTGCTTGTCTCCGCGCTGTGGCCTTGCTTTGCACAAACGCAAGTAGAAGTCACCCAGTTCGAGGTGGAGCGCTACTCCGAAGAAGTTGTACTCAACGCACAAGTGCAATTCGAGCTCTCCTCTTCCGTAGAGGATGCCCTGTTGCGGGGCATCCCCGTGTATTTTCGGGCGGAAGCCGAAGTGCTTAGAGAGCGCTGGTACTGGTACGACAAGTCGCTCTCCGCAGTCTCCAGGCACTACAAGCTCGCTTATCAGCCGCTGACCAGGCGGTGGCGTGTGAGCATCAGTGCCGGCCCCTCCAGCGCGGCCGGTCAGGGGTTGGCACTGAGTCAGTCCTATGACACCTTGGCTGCTGCGATGTCGTCCGTGAAAAAAATCAGCCGCTGGCGAGTAGCCGGGCCCGGTGAGTTGGAGCCGACCGGGCGCTATCGCTTAGATTTCCGGTTCAACTTGGATGTAAGCCAATTGCCACGCCCCTTCCAAATCGGGCTACTGGGGCAAACGGACTGGGACGTCAACATCCTCCGCTCGCAGCCCTTGTTGCCGGAGTTCAGCAAGTGAGTGACATGGCTCACGCTGAAAGGGCTGATCCGACGAAAGTCCAGCACACATCGCGCCCGATGCGCCGCGCAATTGCGATTGGCTCCATGGTCATGGTGCTGATTGGCCTTACTTTGCTGTATCTCCTGACGCAGGCCACAAATAACCGTGAACTCTACGAAAGCAGCTACCAAACGCTCTTCATGGTGAATGTGGTGGTTGCGAGCCTGTTGGTAGGCGCAATTACATGGGTGAGTTACAGGCTTGTCACCCGACTGCGGCAGGGGCGATTCGGGAGCAAGCTTCTGTTGAAATTGGCCACGATTTTCGCTCTGGTGGGGGTAGCCCCCGGGCTGCTGATCTATGTCGTCTCTTACCAATTTGTATCGCGTTCGATCGAAACCTGGTTTGACGTCAAAGTCGAAGGTGCGCTCGAAGCGGGTTTGAATTTAGGGCGGGTCACGTTAGATACGCTCACCGTTGACCTCGCCGGGAAGTCCAAAGCGGCTGCTGGTCTACTGGCCGAAAGTCCGGAGGGGGCTTCTGGTCTGATCGCAGAGAAGTTGCTGGACCAACTGGGTGCGACCGACATCACGATCTGGAGTGGCTCAGGTGCGTTGATCGTGAGCACTGGTCAATCCAAATTTCAACTGAGCCCGGATAAGCCAACCAATAGTCAGTTTCGAAGTGCGAGACAGCAGAGATCATTGGCATGGGTAGAGGGCTTGGATGACGTTGCGATGGATGGTTTGACGACCGCCCGGATAAAAGCATTGGTGCCCATATCAAACCCGAACCTCGGCTTGGCATCCGAAGCGCGCTACATGTTGGTCACAAAAGCACTCCCTACAAGCCTCGTCAGCAATGCTTTGGCTGTTGACCGTGCAAACCGTGAGTACCAAGAACGTGCGTTGGGCCGGGAAGGGTTGAAACGCATGTACATCGGAACACTCACCTTGAGCTTGTTCTTGGCGGTGTTTGCTGCAATTTTGCTGGCAGTTGTGCTGGGAAACCAGATTGCACGCCCCTTGTTGCTGCTGACAGAAGGCGTGAATCAGGTGGCGGCAGGCGACTTGACACCCAAACTGGCTTTGCAGGGGCGCGACGAGCTGGGCGGGCTCACGCGCGCGTTTGCGTCTATGACGCAGCAGCTCTCAGATGCGCGGCAGGCTGTCGAAGTCAGTATGTCGCAGGTGAATTCGGCCCGTGCCCACCTGCAAACGATCCTCGATAACCTCACGTCAGGCGTGATTGTGTTGGACCCAACCGGCGCCATCGTGAGCTCCAACCCGGGCGCCTCGCGTATCCTGAAGAAAGACTTGGAGCAGTTTGAAGGGCAGCGGCTATCCGAAATCCAAGGTCTGGAACTGTTCGGTGCTGGGGCGAAAAAGCAATTCGACATATTGGTTGAAGGCAATCAGGACCAAGCCATAGACCATTGGCAGCAGCCATTTGAGTTGTCAGGCTCGGTATCCACCGTCAATAGCCCCTTCGAGGGACCCGTAACCCTTGTAGCGCGGGGGGCGGAGCTTCCTTCGCATCATCAGTTATTGGTCTTTGATGACATTACGGAAATCGTGTCGGCCCAGCGCGCGCAAGCATGGGGCGAGGTCGCCCGTCGTTTGGCACATGAAATCAAAAACCCCTTAACGCCGATTCAGCTCTCCGCCGAGCGTCTAGAAAAAAAACTGACCGGCAAGCTAGAGGCGGTTGAGCATGCAATCCTGATTAAGTCTGTAAAGACCATCGTGGATCAGGTCGACTCGATGAAGCGTCTGGTCAACGAGTTTCGTGACTACGCCCGCCTGCCTGCGGCTGAACTCAAGCCCCTAATGCTCAACAGCCTCGTGAAAAACGTGCTCCATCTGTATGACTTGGAAAACACCAAAGTACCCGTGGTCCTGGAGTTGGACCCCGAATGTCCTCCCGTTTTGGGCGATGCCGAGCAGTTGCGACAGGTCATTCACAACCTGCTGCAAAACGCCCAGGACGCCTGCCTGTCTGCAACCACTCCGCATGACATCGTGCGCACCGTGACCATTCGCACCCAGTGGCAGTCCGCCAACCGCAGGGTCCGGTTGTCTATCCGCGACCAAGGCGACGGATTCTCCGAGAACATTTTGAAAAGGGCGTTTGAGCCCTATGTCACCACCAAAACCCGAGGAACTGGCCTGGGACTTGCTGTGGTGAAGAAGATTTCTGACGAGCATGGCTCGCGGATTGACATAGGCAACATACAAAAAGACGGCGTCATCTTGGGTGCGCAAGTGTCGTTATCATTGGCTATTGCACCCGACGCAGCGACCTGAACGCTAAACGGGTTTCACAAGGGACAGCGCAAGCAATATGGCGAATATTTTGGTGGTGGATGACGAGCACGGCATCCGTGAGCTTCTTTCCGAAATCCTTAATGATGAAGGACATACGGTAGAGCTCGCCGAAAACGCAGCGCAAGCCCGCGCAGCCCGCCTGCGGGAGCGCCCGGACCTTGTCTTGCTGGATATCTGGATGCCTGACACCGACGGCGTCACCCTGTTGAAGGAGTGGGCTTCCACTGGTGCCCTCACCATGCCGGTGATCATGATGAGCGGGCACGCGACCATCGACACTGCGGTCGAAGCTACCAAAATAGGAGCACTCGCGTTCCTCGAGAAGCCCGTCACACTTCAAAAGCTCTTGAAAGCGGTCGAGCAAGGGCTCACGCGTGGTGCGGTGCGCAAGGCGGCGCCAACACCCATCGAATACAGCGCATTGCCAGAACCCATCGCTGTCGATTCCCTCTCGGTGGTGAGTCTTGTTGAAACGGGTCCACAAGCGCATCAAGATTTCGAATTGGACAAGCCATTGCGGGAAGCTCGCGATGAGTTTGAAAAGGCTTACTTTGAATACCATTTGGTCAAAGAAAATGGCTCAATGACGCGGGTCGCCGAGCGGACCGGGCTGGAAAGAACCCACCTTTACCGCAAGCTGAAACAACTCGGAGTTGATCTTTCTCGCGGCAAACGAAATAACGTCTAAATTTAATGCTAGAATTCAAGGCTTAGGCCCGGTAGCTCAGTCGGTAGAGCAGAGGATTGAAAATCCTTGTGTC
>DGQR01000092.1 GCA_002390825.1 Rhodoferax sp. UBA4409 | reverse complement strand
GGCCAGATGACGGCCGGCAGCTGGATTTACATCGGCAGCCAGGGCATCGTGCAAGGCACTTATGAGACGTTTGTGGAAGCGGGTAAGCAGCACTTTGGTGGCAGCCTGCAAGGCAAATGGATTTTGACGGCCGGCCTGGGCGGCATGGGTGGCGCGCAGCCGCTGGCGGCCAGCTTTGCCGGAGCCTCATCTCTGAATATCGAGTGCCAGCAAAGCCGAATCGATTTCCGTATCAAGACTCGTTATGTGGACGAACAAGCCACGGATCTGGACGACGCGCTGCAACGCATGGCCCGCTATGCGGCTGAAGGCAAAGCCGTGTCAGTGGCCCTGCTGGGCAACGCCGCTGAGCTGCTGCCCGAAATGGTGCGCCGCGCGCGCGCCGGTGGCACTCGCCCCGATATGGTCACCGACCAAACTTCTGCACACGACTTGGTACACGGCTACTTGCCGCCCGGCTGGTCGGTAGAGCAGTGGCGCGCAGCGCAGGCGGACGACACCCAACACGCCGCGCTGCGCCAGGCCGCTGCGCAGGGCTGTGCAGTGCATGTGCAGGCTATGTTGGACTTTCAGGCCATGGGCATTCCTACGGTGGACTACGGCAACAACATCCGCCAAGTGGCGCTGGACCAGGGCGTTAAGAATGCCTTTGACTTCCCCGGCTTTGTGCCCGCCTATGTGCGCCCGCTGTTCTGCCGCGGCAAGGGTCCGTTCCGTTGGGTGGCCTTGAGTGGCGACCCGGACGACATCCGCAAGACGGATGCGAAGATGAAAGAGCTGTTCCCTGAAGACGCGCACCTGCACCGTTGGCTGGACATGGCCGGCGAGCGAATTGCCTTCCAGGGCCTGCCGGCACGCATCTGCTGGATCGGCCTGGGCGAGCGCCATCGCGCCGGCTTGGCCTTTAACGAGATGGTGAAAAACGGCGAGCTCAAAGCCCCCATCGTCATCGGCCGTGACCACCTGGACAGCGGCTCAGTCGCTTCGCCCAACCGCGAGACCGAAAGCATGCAAGACGGCTCAGACGCGGTAAGCGACTGGCCTTTGCTCAACGCCTTGCTCAACACCGCTGGCGGGGCGACTTGGGTCAGCTTGCACCATGGTGGTGGCGTGGGCATGGGCTACAGCCAGCACAGCGGTGTAGTCATCGTGGCCGACGGCACGGACGCTGCCGCCAAGCGCCTGGAGCGCGTGCTCTGGAACGACCCCGGTACCGGCGTCATGCGCCATGCGGATGCGGGCTACGACATCGCCAAGCAATGCGCCAAAGAGCAAGGCATGAACTTGCCAATGTTGACGAAATAACCAGAAAGACGACGGAATGACTTCTCTCATCCTCAACCCCGGCAAGATCACGCTGGATGAACTTGGCCTGATCCACGCCGGCGTGTGCCAGCTGAGCCTGCCCGAATCTGCACGCGTCAACATCCGCGCCGCCCATGCGCTGGTCAAGGCGGCAGCTGATGGCGACGCGCCGGTCTATGGTGTGAACACCGGCTTCGGCAAACTGGCGAACAAGCGCATCGACAAAGACCAGCTCGACACCCTGCAGCGCAACCTGATCCGTAGCCACAGCGTGGGCGTGGGCGAGCCGCTGTCGGCACCCATCATGCGGCTGATGATGGCTACCAAGGCCGCCAGTCTGGCGCGCGGCTACTCGGGCTGCCGCGAGGTGGTGGTGGACACCATTCTGGCGGTGCACAACGCGGGCCTGGTGCCCTGCGTGCCCTCACAAGGTTCGGTCGGCGCCTCGGGCGATTTGGCACCCTTGTCGCACATGACCCTGGCATTGATGGGCGAAGGCGACATGCTGGTAGACGGCAAGCGCGTGCCCGCAATGCAGGCCTTGCAAGCCGCCGGCATTGCGCCGCTGACGCTGGAAGCCAAAGAAGGCCTGGCCTTGATCAACGGCACCCAAACCTCTACCGCACTGGCTTTGCACGGCCTGCTGGCCTTCGAGCCGGTGCTGGAGGCCGCGCTGGTGATTGGCGCGCTCACGCTGGACGCCGTCCGTGGAAGCGATGGTCCGTTTGACCCGCGCATCCATGCGGTGCGCGGCCAGCCCGGCCAGATCGACGTAGCCCAGTACTACCGCGAGCTGCTCAAGGGCAGCGCCATCCGCGCCAGCCACACAGACGGCGACGACCGCGTGCAAGACCCGTATTGCCTGCGCTGCCAGCCGCAGGTGGTGGGCGCTTGTGTGGACCAACTGCGCCACGCGGCACGCGTGCTGCTGATAGAGGCGAACGCGGTCACCGACAACCCACTCGTCTTCCCCGAGGATGGCGCCATGATTTCCGGCGGCAACTTCCACGCCGAGCCGGTGGCCTTGGCGGCAGATGGCATGGCGCTGGCGATAGCCGAAGTGGGCGCGATTGCCGAGCGCCGTATTGCCATGTTGATCGACAGCAGCGTGTCGCGCCTGCCGCCTTTCTTGACGGCCGATGCGGGCCTGAACAGCGGCTTCATGATCGCGCACGTGACGGCGGCGGCATTGGCGTCTGAAAACAAATCGCTGGCGCACCCCGCCAGCGTAGACAGCCTGCCCACAAGTGCCAACCAGGAAGACCATGTGTCCATGGCCACGTTTGCGGCACGCCGTTTGCAAAACATGATCCACAACACAGCGCACATCCTCGGCATTGAGTTGCTGGCGGCTGCGCAAGGCATTGAGTTCTTGCGCCCGCTGATCAGCTCGCCGATCCTTGAAGAGGTGCACGCATTGCTGCGCAAAGACATCGCCGCCCACCATGTGGACCGCTACTTGGCGCCCGACATCGCCCACGCAACTCAACTGGTACAGAGCGGAGCGGTGGCCCGGCTGTTGAAGCTTTTGGGCGGCTTGCCGGCGCTCTGGATTCCGCGTTAAGCGAGGTTCTCAACGCGAGCGGCCAGTGCGATACTGGCCGCCATGCACACGCCTGAAGCCCCCAACCGCGTTCGCCATTTCGGTCAAATTTTGTTGTGGCCTTTGCGGCTGATGCCGGTACGGGGGGGCGAGGGCAGGCACGCCAAACCCTGGGAAATCTTGTCCGCCATGGGCGACGCCAGTCCGTGGCGCGAAGTGGTGGACGAGTACACCGGCGACGCCTGCAACTTCCACGAGCGGCACTACAACGAGTTCGTGACTTTCTTGCCCTACGTGCAGCGCTTTTTGTATGGCGAAGGCCATGCAAAAGATGGCGGACAGGTGCACGGCTCGCCCATGCGGGTGTTCCGCCGGCACGACGTCAGCGCGGTGCGGGTGGTGTTGCGGCCCGGGGCTGAGCCCATCACCCTGAGCGTGGTGCACGTCGACCTGTATTTCTTTTTGGATCTGGACCTGGTGCTACTCAATGTGGAGGTGGCGGGCGACAACCTGCCGCTCACCCACGCGCAAGAGCTGCTCTACCGCTTTGGCCGCGGCTACCCCTCGGGCTGGGATACGCAGGGGCAGGCACAGCATTGCCTGCATCAGGCCGAGTGGCTGGGCGCTCAGGGCCAGGTGCTGGCGCAGTCGGATGCGGGCCAGCCCGATCTGTTTATGTCGCATGTGGCCCGCCACCGCGCGCCCCGCATTGCCGCCCACTGGGATTGGCTGCTACAGCCTTTGGTGAGCGACCACTCAGACCAGGTGGGCGCATTGCGCTACCGGCAGATCGAGTACTACCGCATGCCCCTGCTAGGCTACTTGGCCGTAGACGACCCACAGACGCTGAGCCGTAGCGATTTTGTACGGCTCGGTTTGGTCACCGGTGCAGGCAGTGCCGATGGCGAAGCGGCGCTGCCGTTTGCCAACGACCACCTGCAGGACTTTGAGGAGCGCTATTGCTACGACCGGTTCTGGACCGCTGGTGGCGCCGCGCCCCACACCCGCTACCTTTGCACCGGCCACTCGCTGGTGGTGGTGGGCGATGCCAAGAGCCAGTTTTTCTCGTGCCGGGACCGGGGTGTGTTGGCGCAGTTCCGGCACCAGCATTTCTTGCTGTTTTTGATTGCGCACTTTCAAAAGGCTGCGCTCTTGATGTTTTCAGACCGGCTGGCTGAGACGCTGCGCAACCTCAACATCAGCGACCCCGGCAGCGTGCGCGCCTTCAAGCGCAGCATCCGCAGCACCTTTGCCAGCTTTTTGCGCTTTACCCACCGCTATTGGTTTCACGAAATCTCGGAGCAGGCCCAGACTCGCGCACTGTTTGCCAAGTGTGCGCAGCACCTTGGGCTGGACCCGCTCTATGCCGAAGTCAAAGAGCGCATTGCCGACATGAACAACTACCTCGAGGCTGACAGCCTGCGCCGCCAGGCCAACACCGTGGTGCGCCTGACAGTGGTCACCATTTTGGGCCTGATAGGCACCATCACCACCGGCTTTTTAGGCATGAACCTGTTGGCCGAGGCGGACGCCCCTGTGTCCCGCAAGGTGCTGGTGTTTGCCGTGGTGTTTGTGGTGACCATCGCGCTCACGGTTTACACCATGGCCAAGTCCAAGCGCCTGTCAGATTTTCTGGATGTGCTGTCTGAAGAGCGGGTAGGGCCGTGGACCAAGCTGAAGGCCTTTGCCGCTATTTGGTCGCGAGACCGCGACAGGGATTGAGCAGCTTTCGATAGCTGCAATAGACATCTCTGCAGGTCTTTGCAAATCACCACCTCATGAAGGGCGGTGGTGATAGTGGATGCTTTGCAAACCAACCCCCGGCTGATTTGATCAGCATCTTGTGAAAGCCTGCATTGGGGAACTGGCGTTTCACGTTTGCAAAGTAGCGCCTGGGCACTCCACCCAAGATCAGTCCGAGAGAGAAATCTGCCAAGTCTGCACGCCTGAAAACCTCCAGCAGTGGATATTTTTCAGCCAAGTCGCCCTTGATGGCGCGCACCTTGTGGTGCAGGTCAATCAGCAAGGTGATCTCCTCCTCCCATTCACTCAAATGATGGGCATGGAGGTGCGCAACTGCTTCCCGGATCGAGGGCGGCAGGTAGTCAACGGTATGGTCAGACCAAATGCCGATGTCATGGTGGCAGGCGGCGATGATGAGTTTCTCCCGATCTTCGTCATTGCACGGCGCCAGCGCAAAGCAGCAGTGCAGCATGCGATACACGTGGTTTTTGTATCCGTCGAAATCAGCGCCTATGCGGGTTCGCCACGGTTGGAGAATTTGCTCAACCAAAGGTAGCGCCGGGTAGACCGTAGTTTCATATTTCATGGAGCCCTCAACAAGTTTCTGTTCTGGCCGGAATTTTGTCGAGGGAAGCTGCTTTTGCTAAGTGGCTCGTTTGATAATGATCAGTAAGATTGGGCCAATATGCCGAAACCTGAAACTTCTAACGATTCGATCGCAGTCGTTGCATTCGATCTGATCAGCCCCTTTCACTTGGCCACGCCGTGCGTGGTGTTCGGCGAAAGCCACCCGGGTTGCCCACCGATCGAGTTCAAAGTCTGTGCCGCTGAGTCAGGCAGGCTGCGCACGTCTGCAGGTTTTGATATCGACGTTCGCTATGGGCTGTCGGCACTGCAACATGCCGCGACCATCATCGTGCCCAGTTGGCGTGATGTCGCAGAAAGTCCTCCGAAGTCACTGCTCAAAGCGTTGAATGTTGCGCACGAGCGCGGCGCGAGGATTGTGGGCCTTTGCTTGGGCGCGTTTGTCTTGGCTGAAGCGGGATTGCTGGACGGACGCAAGGCAACGACCCATTGGGCCTATGCCAAAGACTTTGGTGCGCGGTATCCCGCGGTTCAATTGGATGCCGATGTGCTCTATGTGGAAGACCGTGGAGTGGTCACCTCTGCCGGCACGGCAGCGGGGCTCGACTGTTGCCTGTACCTGCTGCGTCAAATGCATGGCTCACAAGTGGCCAATAGTGTGGCCAGGCGTTTGGTAGTTTCTCCGCACCGGCAGGGTGGACAGGCTCAATTTATTGAGCAACCCATTCCCATTACTCCCGCAAATTCCCGCCTCTCTGATTTGTTTGACTGGATTCGCGAGAACCTTCACCTCGCTCACACCGTAGACACCCTGGCTGAGCGCACCTTCATGAGCCGGCGAACCTTTACCCGGCAGTTCAAGCAGCTCACGGGCATGGGTGTTTTGTCGTGGTTGCTGTCTGAGCGGCTGGCTTATGCCCAGCGGCTTTTGGAGTCCACCGGCGGATCCATGGAGTTTGTTGCAGAGCGAGTGGGATTCGGGTCCGTCGAGTCACTGCGATTGCACTTCCGCCGTCAATTTGGAATTGCACCTACGGAATGGAGAAAGCATTTTCGATTCTCAGAAAGAAACTGAGGGAGTGCTTTACCCGGTTTATTCCGTCAAAAATGGCGCTTCATGCCAATCCAGATTGGCCTGAAAATTTCAACGTCACTTTCTTGAGAGTCGAGTTCACACCATGTACATCCCCGATCACTTTGCCATCAAAAGCGCTGACGTCATGCACAAGATCATCCAGGCGCACCCTCTCGGGGTTTTGGTCACCATGACGCCTGAGGGGCTGGATGCGAACCATATTCCGTTTGAACTCCATGCCGAGCGCGGTGTGCTCACCGCCCATGTGGCGCGGGCCAATCCTGTCTGGCAGCGATGCAAAGACGGTGCGGACGTACTGGTGATTTTTCGCGCGGATGAGGGCTATGTTTCCCCCAACTGGTACCCCAGCAAACACGAGACACACCGTTTGGTGCCTACCTGGAACTATGAGGTGGTGCATGTGCACGGGCGGCTGGCGGTGCAGGACCAAGAGAAATTCGTGCGCGGGGTGGTGGGCCGGCTCACACGCACCCACGAGGCCACAGAGCCTAAGCCTTGGAAGATGGGTGACTCCGCCCCCGAGTTCATCGACGGAATGCTCAAAGCGATCGTGGGGATAGAGATCACCATCACCCGCATGGAGGGAAAAGCCAAACTGAGCCAAAACCGGGAAGACCGCGACCGGCTCCATGCTGCAGATGAGTTGGTCCGCCAAGGTCACGCAGAATTGGCGCAAGCCATGCGCTCAGCCAAGTAAATCAAGCCCTTGCGCGCAGCTAGTCCACGATTTCCCAAGCTGTGCGATAGCCGCCAATGCGCTTCACGTAGGCCAGCAGTTCCTTGAAAAAGGGATGGCTACTCAGCGTAGACGAATCCCCCACCAGCAACAGCTTGCGGCGAGCGCGGGTCATGCCCACATTCATGCGGCGAATGTCCGCGAGGAAGCCGATTTCGCCGTGGTTGTTGCTGCGCGTCAGTGAAATAGCAATGATGTCGCGCTCCTGGCCCTGAAACGAATCGACCGTGCCCACGCTCAATATGCGGTTTTGCAACAAGCCGCTAAGCGCCTCGCTCTCCTCGATGCTGTCTTTCAAATAGTTGATCTGGGCACGGTAGGGCGCAATCACGCCGACAGAGAGGCGTTTTGACTCATCGTCGGCTGGGGTGTGCAGCGCTAGTAATTGGGTGAGTCGCTTGAGCAATAGGTCGGCTTCTTCCGGGTTGGCGGTGGAGCGACTTTCGTGAATGGTGATTTCAGAAAAGCCAAAACCGGCCGTGTCGAGAAATTCCACAGGCTGTTCGGACGCGAAACTCATGTCGAATGCACTCAGGTCGGCGTGGCGCACGCTGGGGTGCGCCTCTAACTGGCCGTTATAGAAGTGCTCAGAGCTAAAACCCATGATGTGCTCATGCATGCGGTACTGCACCGTGAGCATGCGCGCCGTGGTCGGGTGGCGTTTGATGCACTTCTCAAACAGGGTCTCGCGCAGCCCCTCGCGGGCGGCTTTTTCGCTTTTGACAGTGGGTGGCAACTGGTGGTGGTCGCCAGCCAAGATCACTCGCTCGCCCTTGGCAATCGGTATCCAGCATCCGGGCTCCAGGGCCTGAGCAGCTTCGTCGATGAAAACAGTCTCAAACGTGAGGTGCCTGATGCTGCGGTTGGCCGCGCCAACCAAGGTGCAGGTGATGACCTGTACCGAGTCGAGCACGTCGTCGGTCATAAAGCGCTCCAAATCGTCGGCCGCTTGGTACAGCGCGCGCGCCTCTTCTTTCAGCAGCCGGCGCTGCTGACGTTCCTCGAAGCCAAAGTTGCGAACGTATTCGCTGGCGGTTTCGCGGTACTGGTCTGCAGTTTGGCGCATCGCCCGCATCTTGCTGTAGCTGCCATGGGCCATCACCCGGGCATCGAGGGTGTGCTTTAACAGCAGCTCTGACACACGGCTGGGGTTGCCCAGGCGGATCACGTTGACGCCGCGCTCTGCGAGCTTTTCGGTGAGCAGGTCCACTGCCGTGTTCGAGGGGGCGCACACCAACACCCGCCGCTCACGCCGGGTGGTTTCCAGAATGGCTTGCACCAGCGTGGTGGTTTTGCCGGTGCCGGGTGGGCCGTGAATGATGGCAACGTCCTGTGCCGCCACCACATGGCGCACTGCGGCCAGCTGCGACTCGTTCAGCGGGCTAGGGTAGAGCAGGTCGTCGGTCTTGGGCTCCCGAAAGCGCGGTTGCTGCGCGCCCAGCAGTACATCGCGTAGCTCGGCCAGCCGATCGCCACGGGCGCGGGTGACCTCAGCCAAAGCGCGCTCCATCTCACGGTAACTCACTTCGTCAAAGGTGAGGTCGATGCCCAGCTTGCCGCCATCAAGCACCCAGTCGGGCAAGTCGGCCTTGTTGGTGGTGAGCGACAGCTTGTTGCGCCGCACGCTGGTGATCACGCCAGGGAGCGTGGGCTGGTCTTCCTTCGAGTGGCCCGGCAGATTGACAAACAGAGACGCATTGCTTCCCACTTGAAACAAATGCAGGCCCTGCTGATTGGGCGCGCGCTCCAACTCCAGCACCACTTTGCCGCCAAAGCCGGTGTCTTCGTGGGTAATGGTGACAGGGTACCAGGTGAGGCCACGCTTTTGGCGCTCTTGAATGCTGACCTTTGCGCTTTTAAGCTTGAATTGCGCCAGGTCTTCTTTCTGCTCCAGTTGCATGAGGGCCTGCACGCGGAGCAACTCTTGCTCAATAGTGCCACGGTCGGTAGAAGGAGGGGCGGAGTCAACCGATGGAATAGATATTTGAAAGCTCCAAATTTTGAGAGGGCCCGGCACGTTAAGTCGTGCGGCAGTGTCTGGCGAGGTGCGCAAGAATATCAGCCCTTCCTTGTCGCCGATGGTGGAGGGGAACACGGGTGATTGGACTGACTCCAGAATTGCCCTATGAAAAATTTATGGATGCTGACACTGCTTTGGATGTTTGCCGGCTCAATGGCGAAGGCGGCGAACGATGACATGCAGGCGATAAGAGGGTTTGCCATTGACCGCACGGAAGTGAGCATCGCGCAGTTTGCGCGCTATGTGCAGGCCACCGGGGTCGTCACCACTGCCGAAAGGGCAGGAGGCGGTAGCACCTATGAGGGGGGGTGGGTGCAACGCAAAGGGTGGACTTGGCGCACTCCTTACGGGATACCTGCAAACGACAGAGAACCCGCGGTGCACATCACGTTCAATGAGGCCAAAGCATTTTGCCAATGGGCGGGTAAGCGGCTTCCCAATGACGCCGAATGGATGGAGGCGGCCTATATTGAACGACGGGCTACTCCCACCGCTGGTTTTGTGAAAGACACGCGCTACCCGTATCCAACCGGAATCAGCCCTGAAGGCGCTAACTGCCTGGGAGATTGCGGGACAACCAACACCCTTGCAGCTTATGCAGGTGGCTTGGTCACTTCCAGAGGCGGTGGCCATGTATTGACCGGAACCACGCGAACAGGCGTCAATGGCTTATGGGACATGGGCGGCAACGCATGGGAGTGGACAGATGACGGCAAGTCCCCAGCGGCAGATACCGATCGCCCAACGCGCGGCGGCTCTTGGTGGTACGGAGCGGCCCAGATGCATCGCGATCATTTGCAAACGAAACCGGCCTCCACTGCGGTGGTGTACATCGGTTTCAGGTGTGCAAAAAGTTTGCCGTAATGCCTTCGGTACTGGTATCACAACCACTGGTTGGTGGTCGCCTTGCGACCTAAAGCGGTCCTCCGCACTTCTGGAATAGATGCCCAAAAGCGGACATCCGATTTGATACAAACGGGGCTCGCCTGCCGAGGCCGCCTATGCAGCGATAGCTGCTGGTCGCTAACTAGTTCGAAGGTGAATCGATTTTCCATAGCGGTCTTTGGCGATGCCGGTCCAATTTCGTGATTTGGACATCGCCAAATCTCGTGAGCGGACCTTCACGGGTGGCCCCAGCTGACGTGTCCCGTACAGAATGCTCAGCCATGTGATAAATACTTGATGATCTATTGACAATCATCAAGTGCGGTACTCGCCGGACCTTTACTTTTCACTACCTAAGATAAGTCAAAGAAAATATCGCGGCAGAAACAATAATCGACAGGATGCTGAGGCCGAGTGAAAGCTTCCATAATTGAACTTTTCTAAAAAGCTCTTGAATCAATTCGCTCTGATCTTTATCCAGTTGATCTTTTTGTTTAACGAAATCAAACAGAATCTGGATTGCCTTTTCCTGTCTGTCGTCAAGCGTGTTCTTATACTCGAGTAAAGACTGCAATTGCTCCAAACGCCGCGTTTGATCTACATCAATTTGTTCCTTTTGGGTTAGTCTCGCTTGTAGTTCTGCGTGCTTCTCTTCAATGGCCAATTGCTTGCTAACAAAATCCTCTGCCTCATCCAAAATTAGCTGGACAAATTCTTTGGATTCTCCGGCAAGTTGTTGAATATTGCCATGGGCATCTTTGAATCCACTCACCATAAGGTGATCCATAGTCTTGTGCATTACCTGCGCAAATTGGATTGAAGTGCAGGTGAACTTGATTGACTCTTGAATTAAGTCATTCATCTCGGCTAAAGCTGCATTAGTCTTGACGAGCGCAGCCGCGGTGGCATCAACCTTGTCGTCTGTATTGCCCCACCGAAACATGCCAGTTTTAATAGCCGCTGCATTTTTAGCCGCGTCTTTTGCTTCTCGTATACTTTTTTCGCGCTCCTTGATTTTCAGAAAAATTGATGTCGCGCTCTTTTTTGCAATTGCGTGGAGTTCACTCGGATCAATGTCCGTGCGAATAATTTCCTGCGTGAAAACCGACGCTGTCATGTCAATCGTCCTATTGCATTGCGCTTCATGCGCAGTTTATCGACAGCTTTGCTGAAACCGTCCACTGCATTGAGGGTTTCTTGATTGATATCCTCAAGCACTTGTTTCGTTTGGATGCAAAGTTTGGCACCTTCTGCAATGCTAGTGTGTAAAACGTAATACGCATCATCAAGCACCAACCATGTCTGGCTAATTTTGTACTGAACCACGACGCCACTTTGCGTTACAAGCTGAATTTGTAGCTTGTCTTTTTTCGACGCATTTCGAGCCTTGTCCATGAAATAGAGCGCTACCGTCGTCAGAAGTCCACCAGCCAATGCGGAAAGTGTCGCAGCCAGAATGTCACTCACTGTACGAGGCTCTTCACCTGGAAACGGTACAGGAAACATCATGAGCGGCTGCAATCCCGGAACAGCTTCTAAAAGCTTCTCAATGGTGGCGTTCAATCCGAGAGAGGCAGCACCGATCAGTCCCGCCGTCAAAATTTTGAGTGCCTGATAGTTCTCCTCTTCTCTGTCCATACCTTCAGGGGGTGAAGCGAGAATCTTTACTGCCTGGCAGAGTGAGACGAAACCTGCGCGGATGATTGATACCAGCTTCTTTAGAGTGGTGAAAAATAGATTGATGACGAATATGACGATATTGGACAAAAAAGCAGTGAGTCCCGCTTCAAGGCTTCCCGTCAATATGTCCTTCCATTTGGCCTTGAGTTCCGTGAGCAGAGTCACAGTACGAGTTTGAAAGCGGATACCAATCTCTTTGAGAGACCCATTACCACGCTGCCGGAAAGTGATGTGAACTTCCTCAAAGACTGCTTGTGTCAGATCTCGCAAAATAGCGCCAAGCGCGTGATAGGCAGCCATCTTTGCGGCATCCGCACCGCCTGTTGCCAAAAGCTCTTTGCTGTGTTTCTTTACTGCAGCAACCGTTACTTCAAGCTGAATGCTTTTGCGTGCTTCGGCATCTATCTTAAGTGCCTTGTCGCGGTCAATGCCATATCTTTCGGCATTTGTTTCTCCTGACTTGCTTTTTTTATCAAGCCACTCCTTCATTGGAGCGTCACCTTTTGATTGATTAGCGCTTGCCTCTGTGTAGGTAGTATTTTTGTCACTAGTCGCCATCTTTGCGCGCTCTTCTGAAGAACGGTATAGATGATATTCAGCTTGCGATTCAATCTCTTTTGCCGAAACGACATGATCTATATGCGCACGACCATCCTTTGGTAAAGGCTTTCCAGTGTAGCCATCAATAATCATGTCTTTAGTTTGAAAATCCTTTTTGCGCCTTTCGGAAAATCCTTTGTCGTAGCCAGCTTCTTTTCTGGTGCCCTTCCACTCCCTGCTGCCATCATTGTTCGCTGTGTAGGTCTCATGTCGGTTCTTGTCCGCATCTGTCGACGTGATGCCCTTCTTGAAATTGTGAGTAGTAGTTGAACTACCCCCATCCTTGGCTGCAATAAACATTGATGCCATGCCAAACTGACCAGTGATTGACTCTATGACTGTGTTTTTGCATAAAACAAGAAGCTGCCCTGCATCCTTCTCAGAATACTTATCATGGAGTGATTCAAGCTCCCTAAGGGCATCTTCAAGTTGTTCGTTGACTTGGATTTTGATGGACTCGGATACCGATGTCCCTTTCAGCTCACTCAAGATGAACGAATAATCTTGAGAGATAGTCTCACTATCGTTGGTAACGTATTCAACATTGACGCCGGCATCTGGAGCATTAAATTTTAACGCGGGATCTGCTGATGCATCAGAAGGTACATTATTTGAACCCCCCGGTAGGTTCTTCATTTCTGGGTTGATATTTTGATTCATCTTATTTGTCATAAATAGGTGTCCCCGCAGTTCCCAAAAACATCCGGCGAAAAAATCACATAGCTGCGCTGCACGCTGGTATGGCGCCAGTAACAGACTGTGCAGGTTACTCCGTGAAACGGAAACTATTGAGCTACTGGCATTGCAGCGATCTGTGATGGTGTGACAGTCTTTGCATTCTCTAACCTTTCTTGCAGCCCTGAGCGACGCTTTGGCTAGGTGGTTTTCCTAGTCATTTCGCCATCGCGTTTGAGCTTGTTGATATACGTCCCCACGCCTGCAGTGGTCAAGGCGCCGACTACGAAACAGATTGCAAAAGCCGCCAGGCTTTCAAGGGGGTGGGTGTTGCCCATAGTGATCTCCTTCAGGGGTGGTTAAAAAAAGACTACGCGTTCAGATAACTTCGGATTTCGATTTCCATCTCCGCCTGCAGTCCCTCGGGGCTGATGATGCGGATGCACGGTATCCACTGGCGCACGATGGGCAGTATCTGGTTCGCATGGGCTACTTTGGCAGAGACAATAATGCCCCCGTCTTGGAGTTCTTTTTCTATGACCTGGTTGGCCACGAGTTTGCGCCGCCGGAAAAAGTTGGCTGCGGTGCCGGTGATTTTCAGCACCACTTCAAACTTCTTTTCGTTGAGCCAGATACCGTCTTCGGCACTGAGGGTGGCGTTCACGGCAGGGTCAGGAGTGAAGAAGGTCGAGGTCACTTGCAGCCGGTCAATCTTGACCAGGGTGAAGGCCTTGAGCCGACCGCCGTCTTTGGCGGCCAGATACCAGATGCCATCGTGGTTGACCAACTTGTAGGGCTCCACTTGTAGGTAAGACTTTAGGCCGTCGGCCTTTTCGTAGGTGTAGGCAATGTGGCTGTGGGTGCGGATGGCATCCTCCAGTTCCCCAAACAGGATGTGCTGGCTGCCGCTGAGTTCTTCGTACTGCAAGCCTTTGACTAGTAGTGCACTTTGCATGCGGGTGTCGATCAGTTCGCGCAAAAAGTCGTCGGTGAGTGATGGGTACAAGCCCCGAACCCCGGCCAGGCTGGCAAAACGCTCCACGTCTCGAAAATTAAGTTTACCCAGAAGCGCAGGGGGCATTTGATAGCGCCCGTCCACCTTGTGCAGGTTCAAGAATGCAAAGCGTTCGTTCAGATCGCGCTGAATGGCACGCAGGTTCACGCCAAACTCGTCAGCCAGGGTCTTGGGGTCGAGCTTGTCACCTTGATTGAGCTTTTTGAGTATCTGCACTAGGCGGTGGCCGTAGCTGCATTTGTCGGTGGCGGTGTCTGCGGGCATGCGTCCTCGTGTTGAAGTGATGCCTGCAATTTAGTGCATCAAAGCGTCAAGCTGTGTCGCTTTTTTCTCATTCAGCAAGCACGCCAAAAATTTTTGGCGTGCAAGGGCATGGCGGCATGAGCCTAACGCTTGAGCGTACCTAACTCAGGCATTGCAAGCTGAACGGACATGATATTCATATGCATCTCAGCGCTCGTGCTCATTCGGCGTCCCATGATCCATAACGGAGGCCACCGGCTCCCTGCGTGCGGCAGTGGTAGCCCACTGGATCAGGTGCATGAATGGCGGCTATCGCGGCATTGTGGAC
>DGQR01000061.1:32964-33557 GCA_002390825.1 Rhodoferax sp. UBA4409 | reverse complement strand
GACCTGATGCGCCACGCCGAGGCCAGCGGCATACCGCGCGACACGCCTTGGTACAAGCTCACCCAGGAGCAAAAAAACTGGGTGCTCAAGGGCTCGCCCAATTGGAACGGCAAGTGGAATCAGCACTGGTTCGGCGTGGACCGGTTCTTTGAATACCTGGAGACCAAGGCCTACAAGATGCACATCCGTGTGCTCTTGTCCAAATACCGCAGCTACACCACCTGCCCCACTTGTAATGGCTCGCGATTGAAGACGGAGAGCCTGCTGTGGCGCATTGGCACCAAAGAGCAGGCCGATATGGCGCTGGACCCGGCCAAGCGTTTCATGCCCAAGGGCGTGAAGTGGTCGCGCGAGCAGCTCGAGGCTTTACCCGGCTTGTCATTGCACGATTTCATGTTGATGCCGCTGGACCGGCTCAAACGGTTTTTTGATGCGTTGCAATCCGATTTGGGCATCTTCGGGGGGGCGGCCTCTTCGGAGCAAACCTCCAACACACCCACAGCCTCAGAGGCCGAGCACAAAACGCTCAAGCTCCTGTTCGAAGAGGTGGGCACCCGCCTCAAATACCTGTGCGACGTGGGCATTGGCTACCT
>DGQR01000061.1:0-32732 GCA_002390825.1 Rhodoferax sp. UBA4409 | reverse complement strand
GTTGGACGAGCCCAGCATCGGACTGCATCCGCGCGACATGAATCGCATCATCGTGGCCATGCAGCGCTTGCGCGATGCGGGCAACACGCTCGTGGTGGTGGAGCATGACCCGGCCGTGATGCTGGCGGCAGACCGCATGATCGACATGGGCCCCGGCCCGGGCGAGAAGGGCGGCCAGATCGTGTTTGACGGCACCACAGAGGCTCTCAAGGGCGCAGACACCATGACCGGCGCTTACCTGGGCGGTCGCAAGCAGGTGGGCATGGGCTTCAAGCGCATGGTCGCGCCCAACCACCCGCGCCTGATCCTGGAAGGTGTCACCGAGCACAACCTCAAAAATGTGTCGGTGGAGATTCCGCTGCAGCGCCTCGTGTGCGTCACCGGAGTGTCCGGTTCCGGCAAGTCCACGCTGATTCAGGATGTGCTGGCTCCCGCCTTGTTGCGCCACTTCGGCAAAGCGACCGAAACACCGGGCGCCCACACCAGCCTGCTGGGGGCAGAGCAGCTCAGCGACATGGTGTTTGTGGACCAGTCGCCCATCGGCAAAACGGCGCGTTCCAACCCGGTGAGCTATGTGGGCGCGTGGGACGCGATCCGCGAGTTGTTCGCGGGCGCCGCCTTATCCAAGGAGCGCAGCTACACCGCCGCCAAATTCAGCTTCAACAGTGGCGATGGCCGTTGCCCTACCTGCGGCGGCTCGGGCTTTGAGCACGTGGAAATGCAGTTCCTGAGCGACGTGTATTTGCGTTGCCCGGATTGCGATGGCAAGCGTTACCGCCCTGAGATTCTGGAAGTGACGATTGAGCGCAGTACCGCAGGGCCCTCCGGTAGCCGCCGCAACGTGAATGTGGCCGATGTGCTGGGGCTCACCGTGAGTGAAGCGGCGGACCTGTTCAGCGCCGACCGCGAAGTCATTCGCGTGCTGCAACCCATCGTGGATGTGGGGTTGGAATATGTGAAGCTGGGTCAGCCGGTGCCTACGCTCTCGGGTGGTGAGGCGCAACGACTCAAGCTCGCAGGCTTTCTGGCCGAAGCGGCCAAAAGCGCTAGCTCCAGCAAGCAATTTCTTGCGCGCAAGGGCTCCCTGTTCATGCTGGACGAGCCGACCACCGGCCTGCACTTTGAAGACATCGCCAAGCTGATGCGCGCGCTGCGCAAGTTGCTGGACGCCGGGCATTCGCTGGTGGTGATTGAGCACAACCTGGATGTGATTCGCGCCTCGGACTGGTTGATTGATCTCGGCCCCGAGGGCGGGGATGCGGGCGGCCAGGTGGTAGCGTATGGCACGCCGGAAGACTTGTTGTTGCATGCCACTTCGCACACTGGTAAGGCGCTTAGGGAGTATGCGGCGGCCATGGGGGTGATCCACGAAGTGGCTGAATCTTCTGCCACGTTCTCTTCACTTGCTTCGGCGGATGGGCTTGCGCCCAGTGCCTCATCTACTCGCTTCGCGATTAGCAAATCGGCCCCGGGCGCAAGCCCATCCACCTCCGAGACGCTGCTCGCTGACACGTCGAACTCCATCCGTATCGTCAACGCCAAGGAACACAACCTCAAGTCGCTGTCGGTGGATATTCCGCGTGGCAAGTTCAGTGTGGTGACTGGCGTGTCGGGGTCTGGCAAGTCGACGCTGGCGTTTGACATCTTGTTCAACGAAGGCCAGCGGCGTTATCTTGAGTCTTTGAACGCTTATGCGCGCTCCATTGTGCAGCCTGCCGGCCGCCCCGAGGTGGATGCGGTGTATGGCATTCCGCCGACGGTGGCGATTGAGCAGCGGCTCTCGCGCGGCGGTCGCAAGTCCACAGTGGGCACGACCACCGAGGTGTGGCACTTCTTGCGCTTGTTGTACGTGAAGCTCGGCACCCAGCATTGTTTTAAGGACGGCGCGGCGGTGGAGCCGCAATCGGCGGACAGCATTGCCGCCCAGTTGCTCAAGAACTACCGTGGCCAGCACATTGGACTGCTGGCGCCGCTGGTGCAAGGGCGCAAGGGCGTGTACACCGAGCTGGCGGATTGGGCGCGGCCCAAGGGTTTCACACACCTGCGGGTGGACGGTAATTTCTTGCCCACCAGTGGCTTCCCGCGGATTGACCGCTTCAAGGAACACAACATCGAGCTGCCAGTGGCCAGCCTGGATGTGACTCCGGCCAACGAGTCCGCGCTCCGCACTGCGCTGGCCGACGCACTCACCCACGGCAAGGGCTTGGTCTATGTGCTCAGCGACATTGGCAGCCTGCGTGAGGTGATGGCAGCAGGCGAGTCTGCGGCTGGTGTTGGCAAGGTGCAGGTGTTTTCCACCAAGCGCGCATGCCCGGTGTGCGCAACCTCGTATGCGGAGCTGGACCCGCGTTTGTTCTCGTACAACAGCAAACACGGCTGGTGCCCTGACTGCGTGGGCACGGGCGTGGCACTCACCAAAGAGCAGCGCAAGGTGTTTGATGACTCTGTCAAAGACGACGACAACAAAGGCCGTGAGCAGACCTTTGCCGAAGCCGACATTGAAGACTTGCACGACAAGGCCTGCTCCACTTGTAACGGCACGCGTCTGAATGCCACGGCGCGCAACGTCAAGTTCGCGGGTGTGGGCATTACCGACATTGCACGCCTCTCGGTGACCGATGTGCGCGCGTGGGTGCAGACCCTGCAAGTGGCCGGCGGCATGACGACCCGTGAAGGCGACATCGCCCGTGACCTGGTGCCAGAGATCCGCAGCCGCCTCGAATTTTTGGAAGAGGTCGGTTTGGGTTACCTCACGCTCGACCGTGGCGCGCCTACGCTCAGTGGCGGCGAGGCGCAACGCATCCGCCTCGCAGCGCAGCTGGGTAGCAACCTGCAAGGCGTGTGCTATGTGCTGGACGAGCCCACGATTGGCTTGCACGCACGTGATAACAAAATTTTGCTGGGCGCTTTGCAGTCCTTGAGCGACAAGGGCAACACGCTGGTCGTGGTGGAGCATGACGAAGACACCATCCGCCACGCGGACCACATCATTGACATCGGGCCGAGCGCGGGCAAGCGCGGTGGGCGTTTGGTGGCACAGGGTTCGATCGCGGATGTGCAGAACGCTCCCGAGTCACAGACAGGGCGATATTTGTTGCATGCAATGAAGCACCCGTTGGCGTTGCGTCGTGGGATGGTGTCGTTTGCCGAGACATTGGTGCTCGACGCGGCGGAGGCGCTTACGCCGGGCGCCTCATACGCTCGCGATGCGAGCTCGAAATCGGCTTCCGGCGCAAGCGCCTCCACCGCTGGTGGTTGCAAGCCTGCGAAGAAGCTCAGTGCCAAGGCACAAAAAGCAGCGGTGGAGGCGGCGCGCATCCTCGACAGCGCTGCCGCGAACACCGAACTCGCTGAGCGCACCAAAGTTGCCGCTGAATACGCCGCGTTGGCAGACCGCCGCACCGCCCAAATGTCTGTCGCAGCCGCGGGTAGCCCGGCAGCGGGTGACGATTTGGCAGTTGCGCAGCAAATGCATGAGGAGCCCGTTGCCGGGCTACCCGTGGCGAGCTCAGCAGAAACCGTATTCAAACCAAAAATCGACTGGCTCACGGTAACCAACGCCACGATGCACAACCTGCAAAGCGTCACTGCCCATGTGCCGCTCAAGCGCCTAGTTGCCATCACCGGCGTCAGTGGTTCCGGTAAGTCCACCCTGGCGCGTGACGTGTTGCTCGCCAACGTGCAAACCGCGGTGCAAAAGCGCAGCACCAAAGCCGGCCGCGATGCGCTCGACGCGGGCGAGAAGATCGACTGGCTGGGCTGCGAAGGTGTGACCGGTTTTGAGTCCATAGACCGCGTGCTCGAAGTGGACCAAACGCCCATCGGCAAAACGCCGCGCTCCTGCCCGGCGACCTACATCGGCTTCTGGGACACCATCCGCAAACTCTTTGCCGACACCTTAGAGGCCAAAGCGCGCGGCTATGCGTCCAACCGCTTCAGCTTCAACACCGGCGAAGGCCGCTGCCCTAGCTGCGAAGGGCAGGGCATGCGCACCATCGGCATGAGCTTCTTGCCGGATGTGAAAGTGGTGTGTGAAACCTGCAAGGGCGCGCGCTTCAACCCCGAAACGCTGGCCGTCACTTGGCGCGGCAAAAACATCGGCGACGTGCTGCAGATGGAAGTGGACGAAGCGGTGGACTTTTTCGCCGCCATGCCGGTCATCGCCCACCCGCTGCAGCTTCTCAAAGACGTGGGTTTGGGCTATCTGACGCTGGGCCAGCCATCACCGACCTTAAGCGGTGGCGAGGCCCAGCGCATCAAGCTGGTGACTGAGCTGGCGAAGGTGCGCGACGACGTGGGCAAGCGCGGCAACAAAGTTCCGCACACGCTCTACGTGCTGGACGAGCCCACGGTGGGCCTGCACATGGCCGATGTGGAAAAGCTCATCCATGTGTTGCACCGTCTGGTCAACGGCGGCCACAGCGTGGTGGTGATTGAACATGACTTGGATGTGATCGCCGAAGCCGACTGGGTGCTGGACCTCGGCCCCGAAGGCGGCAACGGTGGTGGCCGCGTGGTAGCCGCTACCACGCCGGAAGACGTGGTCAAGCTGGGTACGCACACCGGCAAGGCGCTGGAGGCGGTGCTGGCCCGCTAGTGGAGTGATGTGCCTTTAGAGGCTGCTAGCGCAATGCAAGCTGAGTGTCTGCCAAGCGGAAGACACTCACTGATTCCAGCATTTGTTGGGACTGCGCTTGCAGTGTGGCCGCAGAGGATGCGCCTTTTTCCACCATCGCAGCGTTTTGCTGAGTGGTGTGGTCCATGCTGCTGATCGCTTCGCTGACCTGGTTCACGCCGATGTTTTGTTCTTGGCTGGCGCCGCTGATCTCGCCGACGATGTCGTTGACTTTTTGAATCGACTCCACGATCTTTTCCATGGTGGCGCCCGCCTGGTCCACCAAGGTGGTGCCCAGTTCGACGCGCTCTACGCTGGCACTGATCAGGCTCTTGATTTCTTTGGCCGCTTCGGCGCTGCGCTGCGCCAAGCTGCGCACTTCGCTCGCGACCACGGCAAACCCGCGACCCTGTTCGCCGGCCCGGGCTGCCTCGACTGCGGCGTTCAGCGCCAGGATGTTGGTCTGGAAAGCGATGCCATCGATCGTGCCAATGATGTCTCTGATCCGGCTGCTGCTGTCGTTGATCGACTTCATGGTCTCCACCACCTGGGTCATGACGGCACCGCCTTGCGAGGCGACGTGACTCGCATCCGCGGTTAGTTGGCTGGCTGCTTTGGCGTTGTCAGCATTCTGGCTGGCGGTTGAGCCCATTTCTTCCATGGTGGCACTGGTTTTCTCGAGGGCACCGGCTTGTTGCTCGGTTCGGTTCGATAGCTCGTGGTTGCTATGCGCGATCTGATGGCTGGTTTGCGCGATGTTTTCAGCGCTGTGGCGCACGTTTTGGACTACCCGTCCCAGGGCGCTCTGCATGTCTTGCATGGCGGCCAATAGCGGCGTGAACTCGTCGCGGCCATCATCGAAAACGCGCTCCGTGAGATCCCCATCCCGAACCCGCTCGGCCACGGCTTGCGAAACGGCCACCCGCTTCACAAGCAAGCGACTCACATAGCTCGCAAACCCGATCAGCATCAAAGCAATCAGGATGGCCGCACTCACCAAGAGGTTGGAGGTGTTGGCGACACTCTTTTCGATTTGTTGGATATCTCTTTCCAGGCCGGTCTGCTGAATTTTGTGCCCGTCTGCCAGGCCCGTGAGCAGGCGGTTGCGTGCGGGGATCGTGTTATCCACCAAAAAGGCAAATGCCTCCTCTTTTTTGCCTTCCTTGATCAGGGCGATGTTGGCCCCGCCAATCTTCCAGAAGTTTTCCACCAAAGGCGGCAGGGTCTTGAAGTGTTCCTTGCCCTCGGGGGAGAAAAGTCGCTGCTCAAAGTCAGTCAACATCTTGTTCATGTGCAGCTGCTTCTCTCCGATGTACTGCAAGGTGGCACCCATCTCTTGCTCGTTACGGGAAAGGATGGCGTGACGCAACTGCAAAGACACCCGGGTAACACTCAGCTCCAGCTCCGTCATGGCTTCCAATTGGGGCACCCGGACCGCTTGGGTGAAATCGGCCTTCTGGCTGATGCTCTTGAGGCTCACGTAGGAGAAAGCGGCCATCCCGGCAAGCGCCAGAGTGACGACGGCGGTCACTGCCGAGAGCCGGGTGGCGATGCCAAAGCGGGGTCCAGTGTTCATGGTCATAGCTCCAAATCCAATAGGTTGTCGGAATTTAACCGTTTGAGTATGCGCAAGCAAATCACATCGCGTGTTCGTATTTAGGCGTCTTCCCGGGTGCTTTTCGGTCGCATCTGTTTCCCAAAGAACGTCTCGCCATGGCTGAATGAGTTGTGAAAGCTGATGAGAGGGGTAAAGAAATTCAGTCAGTAGCCGTTCCTGGTGAGTGAAATAAACCGAAACAAACCGCAACCGCCTTGACACCCTGTGTCAGGCTCCCGGTGGCACCATCACGGTCATATTCCAACTACCCGCCAGGGTTCAGAAAGACCGTGATGACTAATTTCTTTTTACGCCACCATGCCAAACGTACGCTCATCGGCGCCGTGACCGCCCTAGTGCTAGTCAGTGGGCTTGCCGCGTGCGGCCACCGTTCACATGACTACGGCACCAACATGAGTGCCGAGCAATATGCCGCCAAGCGCGACAAGATGGTCGATAAAGTAGGCAGCAAGCTCGACCTGAATGCCGACCAGAAAAGGCTGTTGGCCGTGGTGGGCGACAAGATGTTCGAGCAGCGTGCCGCCCTGATCGGCCAGACCAAAGACCCGCGTGCGGAGATGAAGGCTCTGGTGGCTGGCGACAAGTTTGATGCGGCCCGCGCCCAGGCCCTGATCAATGACAAAACCGCAGCCGTCCAGACCAAGAGCCCCGAAGTCATCGCCGCGATGGCCAACTTCTACAACAGCCTGAACTCCGCCCAGCAACAAAAGGTGCGCGAGTACATGGATGGTCGCGGCCACTGGTTCAGCCGGGGCTGAGCGTCATGGCACCGGTCACCCTTAACGCGATTGCCGCACCGTTGCGCGCCTACGGTGCCGTGGTGCTGGAGGGCTACGCCGAGCCCCACGCCGAAGTCATGGCCCTGGTGTGGGGCCCGCGCTTTGACCGCGAGCACGCCCTGCGCCTACTGGAGCGTCGCCCCGGCTATGTGCCCCAGGTGCTGCACGAGGTGCAAAAGGCGGCCGACCTGTTTGACCGCCTGGCCGATGCCGAGCGCGACCGCCTGCGCAGTCTGATCCAGCGCCACCGCAGCTTGTTGCGCGGGGATGGCGGGGGTGACAATAGGCCCGCAACTCACTGACGCCTATGCCCCGCATTCTGCTCATCGATGACGACACCCAGCTCGGCGGCCCCCTGGCCGCCTACTTTGCGCGCTTCGACATGGCGCTGGAGCACTGCCTGCGCCCCAGCGATGGGCTGGCGCGCTTGGCGCAGGGCGGTATTGATGCGGCCATTCTGGATGTGATGTTGCCCGAGATGGATGGCTTTGCGCTGTGTCGCGCTATCCGCAAAGACAACGACGTGCCCATCATCATGCTCACCGCGCGCGGCGAGGTGATGGATAGGGTGGTGGGCCTGGAGCTGGGGGCGGATGACTATGTTCCCAAACCGTTTGAACCGCGCGAGCTGGTAGCCCGGGTGCAAACCGTGTTGCGCCGCCGCGCACCTGCAGCGCCCAAAGCCGCTGCGGCCGACCCCAATCAGCTGTGCTTTCAGGGGCTGCGCATTGATGTGGACACCCGCACCGTGCAGCGCCAGGGCGAGGCCATTGAGCTCACCGGCACCGAATTCGATTTGCTGCTCCTGCTGGCCCGTGCGCCGGGCAAAGTGTTCAGCCGTGACGATATCTTGAACCAGCTGCGAGGCCATGAGGCTGAGCTCTACACCCGCGCGGTGGACATTGTGGTCAGTCGCCTGCGCAAAAAGCTGGAGCCGCTGGACTGCATCAAAACCCTGCGCAACGCCGGCTACACATTGGCTTTGGCACCGCGGAGTGCAGCTGCATGAGCGCAGGGCAAGCGCTGTTGCGCGCCTGCAAAGGCTGGCCCGGTATCCGGGATTGCATCCGTGTACAGCGCAGCGCCAAACATTTGCTGGCGCATTCGCTGCGCTTCCGGCTGATGGCCCTGTTTGTGATGCTGGCTCTGGCCATGGCCTTCACGTTTGTGTTCGGCATGCAAGCCGCCCTCAGTATGGGCTGGCGCGATGCCGCCAAGCCCCTGGTGGCCGATTACATCGACACCCTGTCCGCCGGGCTGGGGAGTCCGCCCAGCGTTGAGCGGGCCCAAGCCCTGACCGAGCGCCTGCCGCTCACCCTGCGCATCAGCGGGCCGCAAGTGAATTGGCGCAGCCATGTTGAGGACCTGTATTCCCGCACCGAGGCCCGTAATGGCCAGCCGCCTGAAGAAATGCGCTTCTTTGAGCGCACCACCGCCGATGGCCACCGCATCCGCTTCGGCCTGAGCGTGCAGGCCTGGCACGACCGGCCACGCTACATCGGTTGGGCCACCCTGGCGGTGCTGTTGCTCCTAACGGCGCTGGCCTACCGGCGGGTGCGCCGCATGCTGCGCCCGCTGGACGATATCCGTGCCGGGGCCCAACGCTTCGGGGCCGGAGACTTTGCCCAAACCATTCCGGTGCGCCGCGCCCACCACCCCGACGAGCTGGGCGAGCTCGCCGCCACCATCAACACCATGGGCGCGGACATCCACCAGATGCTGGAGGCCAAGCGCACCTTGCTGCTGGCCATCAGCCACGAGCTGCGCAGCCCGCTCACTCGCGCCCGCCTGAACACCGAGCTGCTGCCAGAAACGGCCGATGTGCAGCCCGGCCGCGATGCGCTGCTGCGCGATCTGGCCCTCATGCGCGACCTGGTCACCGACCTGCTGGAAAGCGAGCGCTTGGCCAGCCCGCACGTTGCCCTGCACCGCGAGGCAGTAGATGTGTGCGCGCTGGTGCAAGACGTAGTGTGCGAGCTGCAAACTGCCCACTCCGCGGAAGGTGATGCCGGTCCTGCCATTGACATGCATGTTCCCCCGGCCTTGCCCCGCCTGCAGCTGGACCCGACCCGTATCCGGCTGCTGGTGCGCAACCTGCTGGACAACGCGTTGCGCCACAGCACCGGTGCGCTTGCGGCACCGCAAATCACCGTGCAATGGACGGAAGGGCAGTTGTCGATCGCCGTGCGCGACTTCGGCACCGGTGTGGAAGAAAGCCAGCTCCCCAACCTGGGTCAGCCCTTCTTTCGGCCTGATGCCGCCCGCACCCGCGAAGGCGGTGGAGTGGGGCTGGGCCTCTACCTGTGCCGCTTGGTGGCGCAGGCGCATGGCGGCAGCTTTGCGGTGCGCAATGCCCAGCCGGGCTTGGCGATTGAAATCACCCTGCCGGCAACGCCTGCGCAATAGACGTTGTCAGTACAGGCCGCGCACTCGGGCGTGCAGTCTGGTGAGGCCCAGAAGCCCGTCCGTGAAGGGCGTAGGTACATGGGTCAAGACGCCCAGCTCCTGAACGGCGCTCACCAAGGCATCCAGCTCTATCGGCTTGCCCGCTTCAACGTCCTGCAGCATGGAGGTCTTGAACGCGCCCAGCTTGAGGGTCATGGCGTGTCGGTCTTCCGGTAGCTGGTCGATCGGCAGACCCAGTCTCGCTCCGATTTCTTTGGCCTCCAGCATCACGCGTGAAACAAAGTCACGTATCAGCGGATCCCCAAGAATCAGGTCTGTTGTCGCGCCCGTCAGGGCACTGATCGGATTAACCGTCATATTGCCCCAGAGTTTGAACCAGGTGTCCCGCTGGATATGCGGGGATATTTCAGCCCCCACCCCTGCGCTATGGAGCAAAGCTGCGAGTTCCTGCCCCCGCTGGCTGCTCCCGCCCGAGGGCTCCCCCAGAATCAGTCGGTTGCCAAAGTGATGCAGCACAAAGCCCGGTGATAGCAAGGAGCAACTGGCGTGCACCACCCCTCCGATGATGTGCCGCGCAGGAATGGCAGCTGCGATGCTTCCCGTGGCGTCTACCGACTTCAGTGTGGTTCCTGCAAAAGCGTCCCCCAGGCCTTGCAGAAACCACCATGGAACGCCGTTCATCGCCGTAAGCACCATTGTTTCGGGCCCCAGAAGGGGGGCGATTCCGCGGGCCACAGCCTCCATCGCAGGTGCTTTGACCGCGACGATGACCAGATCTTGCACGCCCAACTCGGCCGCATGTTCGGCCACCTGCACCGGCACTTGCAACAGGCCCGATGCCTGTTGCAAGCGCAAGCCATGGGCTTGTAGTGCCTCCAGTGTCTGGCCTCGCGCAATCACACTGACGTGCTGCCCCTGGCTGGCTAGGTGTGCACCGAGCCAGCCGCCAATGGCGCCCGCCCCGTAAATGCAAATGCGCATGGAATCAGGACTCAGCGGTGAAACCAATGGCCTTCACGATGGGGCCCCACTTTTCGGTATCGGCTTTGAGCATGGCCGCGAGCTCGGCCGGGTTGGAAGATTTGGCCTCCAAACCCATGGCGGCCAAGCCACTCACGACATCTTTGTCAGCAAGCGCGACCCGAACCGCTGCGTTCGCCTTCTCGACGACGTCCGCAGTGGCCTTGCCAGGCAAGTAGAAGCCGAACCATTCGCCAAACACCATGTCTTTCATGCCTTGTTCCACCATCGTGCTGGTGCCTGGAACAAATTTGTTGCGGCTAGCGCCTGAGGTGGCAAGCAAGCGCACCTTGCCGCTACTCAGATGCTGCAGAAACTCACCCACAGGTGCCGACACGGCAGCAATCTGCCCGCCCATCAAGTCCAGAATGGCGGGCTGCGACCCGCGGAAGCCCACATGGCGCATATCGACCTTGCCGGCCCTGCCGATCAGCTCACCCACAAAGTGGGGTACCGAGCCCGGTGCGGGTGAGCCGAAGTTGGCATTGGTAGGGTTGGCCTTGCACCACTCCAAAAACTCAGGCACGGTTTTGACGCTGGCAGGCACCATGGGGCCGACGCCGAAACCCATGTCGAACACCACGCCCAAGGACACGGGGGTGAGGTCGCTCAGTGGGTCATAAGGCAGCCTTTTGTAGGTATGCGGGTAGATGCCCAGCATGGACATGGGCGTGACCAGCATGTTGCTGCCGTCGGCGGCCGAGGTCCTGAGTGCAGAAATGGCGATTTGGCCTCCAGCGCCGGCCCGGGTGTCCACGATGGCGGACTTGGCGTAGGGGCCGGCAAGGTGGGTTGCAACGCGGCGGGCCAGAGTGTCCACGGTGCCGCCGGCGGCAAAGCCCGAGATGATTTTGAGGGTTTCAATATTTTGGGCCCGTCCGATCAGGGGCATGCCTGCGGCCAAACCGGTGAGAGCCAATTTCAAAATTTGGCGGCGATTGGTTGTCATGAAATGTCTCCTTGTTGTGGTGAAAAAAACTCGCTTACGTGGCTGCTTTGACGGCCGTCCGGTAATTGGCCTTGAAGCGCTCCGGGACCCGTTCGTCAAAACCGAAGGCCACTCTGCGGACCTCCGGGCTGTCGGTCGGTTGATGCCCGACGCCCAGTGCTGATGCGCGAGGCGCCGGAATGGCCACGACCGTGCCGGCCAACCGGCCCAGTCCGGTGATTTCGCACTCCACCAGGTCACCCGGATCGACAGAGCGCGAATGGCAGGGGGTGCCCATCAAGATGACGTCGCCGGGCACCAGGGTAATGTGCCGCGCGATGTCGGCAATCACATAGTGCGGGCCCCAAATCGTTTCGTCGCCGATATGGGCCTCTTGCACCACCAGGCCATTGCGGTAGGTGCGCAAGGTCTGCTCAAACAAATTGACGCCCCGCACAATGCCGGGTCCGATGGGCAGCAAGGTGTCTGCACCTTTGACGCGAAGCATGCTGCCTTGGTCGGTGTCGCGGTAGTTCTGCAAGCCCATATCCAGCGCGGGGCAGAAGCCTTCGATGTAGTCCCAGGCCTCATCGGGCAACACATTACGGCAGGTCTTGCTGATGACGACGGCGTATTCCCCCTCGTAATTCAGATACAAGCTGTCTACCGGTTTGTGGATTTCACACTGGTGGCCGTTGAGGGAAGTCGGCGGTTTGGTGAAGTAGGTCGGGGTTTCGGTGGGTTTGGGCTGGTTGCGGGTTTCAAAGCTCCTGGAGCTGTACGAGATATGCACCGCAATGACCTTGCTGGGCGATACCGGGGGCAGGTGCTGCACCGTGTCCGGATGTACCAGGCGCCCGTCGTCCAGCCGGAGTTGGCCTTGGGTACTGCCGGTCTCTTCGATGGTGCCCCAGCAGGCACTGCCACCCACCAGCACGCGCCGCCGCTCGACGCGCGGCCCGCGCATCACGGCGGGTAGCTCTTGGATCGGGAATTCAAAGTTCATGCGACCTCCAGCTCGGACTCGGGGGCGAACCACATGTGGATGTTTCCGGTGCCCCGGGCGTTCTCGTAGGCCGACAAAGCCTCTCCGCGGGCGCGGCAATCTTTGCCGCCCATGGCACCCAGCATTTGCAGGTAGTGAGCCCCGAAAGCCTCCCACGGTTTTTTGCGGTAGTCGTCGTCCCAGCGCTCCAGCACCGTGTCGTGGCGGCCTTGCTCCATGAGTGCGATGGCCGCTTTGTCGCTGGCGATGTTCTCCGGGCGCGACACATTGCTCTCGTGAAAAATCCGCGGGTGCTTGGGCGTCCAGGTGATGTCGTTGAACTTGTGGCTCAAGGCGCCAGAAGCCAGCAGCACCACACGCAGGCCGCTGGCCTGAATGGCCTGGGCAATCGCCTCGCCCGAGCGCACAAAGTGCGGCCAATCGCAGTTCTGGCAGGAGCTCACCGTCAACACCGGCGTATCCGTCTGTTCCAGCCGCAAGTGCTTGACCAGGTTGATCGTGGCGTACTGCTTGCCCAGGTGCGGGTTGTTGATGACCCGGTTGTAGCCGCCCTGCGCGCGCGATGCTTCTTCTATGGCAATGGCCAGCTCCGGGTGTCCGCGGTAGGCGTAGGGCACGCCATGCAGGTACCACGGCATTTCGTCAGAAATGTAGTGGCCCTCGTAGCGCGCGGCACCGTCCACCAGGTGGTAGCCCGTGGTGAACCAGTGGCTGTCAAAGATGATGACCACATCCGGCCGGGCAGCGTTGATTTTGTTGCGCAAGCGCGCATAGCCGGCGATCAGGTCAGAGTCTTCGCCATTGCCCATGAGGCGGCGGAACTCTTCGCACTGCATGAGCCCCGGATGGTGCGACACCAACGCTGCGCCTACGACTTTTCCCATGGTGGATTCCTTTTGAATGGTTGATTAGCGATGGCTGAAGCTCGCGCGGAATGGCTTTTTGGGAACCACCACGTCCTTCACATCGCAGAAGAATTCGAAGCTCCAGTCGCCCCCTTCGCGCCCGATGCCCGAGCGCTTGATGCCGCCGAACGGAGCCGCCAGATCGCGAATGCCGAAGCTGTTGACCCAGATAAAGCCGGTGCGCACCTGCTCGGCAATGGCGGTGGCATGGGCGGTTTCGCCGTAGCAGACGCCGCCCAGGCCGTAGTCGGTGCCATTGGCCAAAGCGATGGCTTGGGCATCGCTGTCAAAGGTCTGCAGGGTCAGCACCGGGCCGAAGACCTCGTTCTGCACGATCTCGCTGTCTTGGCGGAGGTTGGACAGCATGGTCGGCTCGAAGTACTGGGCGCCGAAGGGGTGCGGCTTGCCGCCCCACAACAGTTCTGCGCCATCCGCCAGCGCGCGTTCCACAAAGCCCTTGACCCGCTCCACCTGGCGCGGGTGGATGATGGGCCCGATCTCGACCGCTTCGTCCCGCGGGTCGCCGATGTTGAGCTTTTCCACATAGGCGCGCATGGCGGCGACAAAGCGGTCGCGGATGTGGCTGTGCACCAGAAAGCGGGTGCCGGCTAGGCACACCTGGCCCGCGTTGCGGTACATCAGCGCGCCGGTAGCGGCTGCGTTGTCAATGTCGGCGTCCTCCAGCACGATGAAGGGCGACTTGCCCCCCAGCTCCAGGCTGCACGGCACCAGGTTGGCGCCAGCGGCTTGGGCGATCCACTTGGCGGTAGGCACCGAGCCGGTGAACGAAATGCGGGCCAGGCGCGGGTCGGAGACCAAGCGCGCACCCGTGCCGGCGCCGCTGCCCTGGACAATGTTGAGCACCCCGGCGGGCAAGCCGGCCGCGTGCGCGCAGTCGGCCAGCAAGCTGCTGGTGAGCGGCGCCCACTCTGGCGGTTTGATGATCACGGTGTTGCCGGCGGCGAGTGCGGGGCCGAGCTTCCAGGTGGCCAGCATCAGCGGCGAGTTCCACGGCGTGATGATGACGACCACCCCGGCCGGGTCGTGGCGCACGATGTGCGTGGCCTGCTCCGTTTCCAGCGGGCGGTCCTGCAGGCTGAGCGCATGCTCTGCAAACCAGGTGATGTTGAGCATGGCGCGCGGAATCACGCCGTGCTTCATGCGCGACAGCAAAATGCCCGCGTCATTCGATTCGAGCTGGCAAAAGGCGTCCGCCCGCTTGCCGATCTCTGCGGCAAAGCGGTCCAGATAAGGTTTGCGCTCTGCCGCAGTCAGGGCGCTCCAGGCCGGGTAGGCTGCTTGGGCTGCCACGATGGCTGCATCCACATGGGCCGGTGTGCCCTCGCTGATGCGGCCCAGCAGGCTCTGGTCAATCGGACAGTGCAAGTCAAACAACTCGCCGGATGCCACCCGTTGCCCGCCGATGTAGTGGTGCGGCGATACGTCAAAGCCGGCGATGGAAAGGGTCTCTTGGGACATGAATGCTCCTGAATTTATAGCTACTTGCGCAAGTGGGACGTGCGCTAGAGGGTGATCTGGCTCATATCCAGCAGCTTGTGCGGGTTCATCAAGCCCTGCGGGTCCAGGGCCTGCTTGATGCGTTGCATCAGCTGCAGTTCCAGCGGCGACTTGTAGCGCGCCGATTCGTCGCGGCGCAGCACGCCCAGGCCGTGTTCGGCGGATATCGAGCCCTGGTGGGAGTGCACCGCGTCGTGCACCAGTTGGTTGAGCGGGCCTTCTAGCGCCTGGAACGCCGCCATGTCGTCGGGCCCGCTGCCCGGAAGCGGCGAGGCGTTGTAGTGCAGGTTGCCATCGCCCAAGTGGCCAAAGGTCACCTGCCGGACCTGGGGGAATCGGGCGGCAATCAGCGCGTCGGTACTGGCAATGAAGTCGGGGATGCGCGAGATCGGCAGCGAAATATCGTGCTTGATGGTTTTGCCCTCGGCGCCCTGGGCTTCCGAGATGTTTTCCCGCAAGGCCCACAACGCCTCCGCTTGGGCCAGCGTGCTGGCCAGCGCGGCGTCGGTCACCCATTCGTTTTCCATGGCGGTTTCCAGCAGGCTCTCCATGGACTGCGCGGCCTGTGCCTCGTCGCTGGTGGCAGACAACTCCATCAGCACATACCAGTCTGACGCTTCGCCCAAGGGGCGGCGCGTGCCGGGAATGTGCCGCAACACCAAGTCCACACAGGTACCGCTCAGTAGCTCAAATGCAGTCAATTGCGCACCCAGCCGCTCCTGCGCAAGGGACAGCAGCTCCAGCGCCTGTTGCGGCGTTGGCACGGCCACCAAGGTGACCACCTGTGCCGCAGGCAAGGGAAACAGCTTGACCACCGCTGCGGTGATGACGCCCAGCGTGCCCTCGGAGCCGATGTACAGGTCCCGCAGGTCGTAGCCGGTGTTGTCTTTGCGCAGGGTGCGCAAGCCATCCCACAGCTGGCCCTCTGCGGTCACCACTTCCAGGCCCAGGCAGAGCTCACGGGCATTGCCGTAGCGCAGCACCTGCACGCCCCCAGCATTGCTGGCCAAGTTACCGCCTATGGTGCAAGTGCCTTCGGCGGCCAGACTGAGCGGGAACAAGCGCTTGGCGGCTTTGGCGGCCTCCTGCACCTGCAAGAGCGTGACACCGGCTTCCACCGTCAGGGTGTTGTTGAGCGGGTCCACAGCGCGCACCCGGTTCAGGCGCAGCAGGGACAGCACCACAGGCAACTTGGCAGGGGTGGCCTCGGGCACCGAGCCGCCCGAGAGGCCGGTGTTGCCGCCTTGGGGCACGACAGGCGTGCCGTGTGCATGGCACCAGGCGATGACTTTGGCCACGTCTTCGGCGCTGTCCGGTTGGGCCACGGCCAAGGCTTGACCGGTCCATTTGCCACGGTAGTCGGTCAGAAACGGGGCTGCATCGGCGCCACTCAGCAGTTTGCCGCTGAAGGCTTGGCGTAGAGATTCCAGCGTCACGTCAGTAAGCTCCTGTGCTCTGCGCGGCGGTGACGGCGGCTTTGTACTGCGCTGCCAGTGCGGTGGTGGCGCGCACCAGCAGGGTGGTGTCCACACCCACCGCCACAAAACAGGCGCCCAGCGACAGGTAGTGCCGTGCGAGACGCTCGTCCGCACACAAAATGCCCGCTGCCTTGCCGGCGCGACGTATGCGGGTGATGGCGTCGCCAATCGCGGCCTGAACCTCCGGGTGGGTAGGCTGGCCGAGGTAGCCCATGGAGGCGGACAGGTCCGCCGGGCCGATGAACACGCCATCCACCCCTTCCACCGCAGCAATGGCATCTATTTGTTGCAGGGCAACCTGCGATTCCACTTGCACCAAGAGGCAAATCTGGTCGTTTGCCTCGTGCAGGTAGTTCGGGTAGTGGGACCACCGGGCCGAGCGTGCGATGGCGCTGCCCACCCCGCGTATGCCCTGGGGCGGATAGCGCATGGCGCGCACCAGCGCGCTGGCCTGGTCTGCCGACTCCACCATGGGCACCAGCAGCGTGGTGGCGCCGATGTCCAGCACCTGCTTGATCAGGGCTGCATCCCCGTGCGGCACCCGGACGACGGGGTGTGTGGGGTAGGGCGCCACACTTTGCAGCGCGCCCAGCAAGCTGCGCAAGTCGTTGGGGGCGTGTTCGCCATCCAGTAGCAACCAGTCAAAACCGCTGCCGGCGCAAATCTCGGCGGCATAGGGGTCTGCCAGCGCCTGCCAAAGGCCGATTTGCACCTCGCCACGGACAAGCGCTTGCTTGAAGGGGTTCACGGGTGTTTGCATGGCCCCGGCACTCACATGAAGCGGAGTGAGATCGCGCCCAGCGGGCCGTAGTCCGCATGGAAGGTGTCGCCCGCAGCGCCCGCCACCGGCCGGGTGAACGAGCCGCCCAGTACCACCTCACCAGCGGCCAGGCCTTCGTTGTAGGGCGCCAGCTTGTTGGCCAGCCAGGCCACGCCGTGGGCGGGGTGGTTGAGTACAGCGGCTGCGAGGCCTGACTCCTCAATCACCCCGTTCTTGTAGAGCAGGGCGCCGCACCAGCGCAAATCCAGCGTATCGGGTTTGACGGGGCGCCCGCCCATCACGATGCCGGCATTGGCTGCGTTGTCGGCAATGGTGTCCAGCACTTTGCGCGGGGCCTTGGTCACCCGGTCGAACTGCTCGATGCGGGCGTCAATGATCTCCAGCGCAGGCACCACGTAATCGGTGGCGGCCAGCACCTCAAAAATGGTCACGTTCGGGCCGTGCAAGGGCTTGCCCAGAATGAAGGCCAGCTCCACCTCCACGCGGGGCAGGATGAAGCGCTGCACCGGGATGTCGCCGCCCTCGGGGAACAGCATGTCGTCGGTCATGGCGCCGTAGTCGGGCTCGGTGATCTGCGACGAAATCTGCATGGCGCGCGAGGTCAGGCCGATTTTGTGCCCCAAAATTTTGCGGCCCTCATCCAGCTTGATCTGCACCCACGCGCGCTGGATGGCGTAGCTGTCGGCCATCTCCATGGTCGGAAAGCGTTTGGAGAAATGTTCTACCTGAATGCGTGTCTTCTCCGCCTCATGGAGCTCGCGCGCCAGGGCGATGTGGATGTCGGGTGCCAGCAATTGAATTTCTCCTCGAGCCTTGTATTTGGAGCGCGAGTGTGCAGAGGGCACCGCGGCAAGACAAACGATTTATTCTGGGCAATTTGTTAGGTAAGCTTCACAATAGGCCCATGTCATCCAGTCGCTACACCCTTCGCCAACTCGAAGCTTTTGTGACCGCCGCCGAGCTGCTCAGCTTTACCAGCGCGGCAGACCGGCTCGCGCTCAGCCCCTCTGCGGTGAGCCAGCTGGTGGTCGAGCTGGAGTCCAGCCTGGGCTTCAAATTGTTTGTGCGAAGCACGCGCAAAGTCAGCCTGTCGGCTGAGGGCAAAGAGTTTTATGCCTCCGCGCAAACGGTGCTCAAGCACCTGCACTTGGCCGAGGTGGCCGCCACCGATTTGCGCAACCGTGCCAGCGGGCTGGTCCGCATTGCGGCGCCCATGGTGATTGCCAGCACCATCCTGCCGCCGCTGATCCGCGACTACACCCTGGACCGGCCCAAGATCGTGGTGCGCATCCGCGACGCCGCCGTCGAACAGCTCACCGATGTGGTGGCCAGTGGAGATGTCGATCTGGCCATAGGCCCCGACCGGCCCGGCAGCGATGCGGTGCATCACACGCCCCTGTTCAGCAGCCCCTGGGTGCTGTGGTGCGCGCCCGGGCACCCCTTGGCCACCCGGCCTGAAGTGCAGTGGGCTGATGTGCGCGCCCACACGCTGGTGACGGCGGGGCGCGACCATGAAATCAGCGTCGCGCAAATGGGGGTGGCCTTACCCGAAGCCGAGCGCATCCGCCCGCGGGAGGTGGTGGATCACATCTCCACCGCATTCGGCATTGCGGCGGCGGGGCTGGCAGCCACGGTGTCGCCGGCTTATGTGCAGACCTGGGCTAGAAGGCAGGGGTTGGTGATGCGGCGCATCGTGGACCCGGAGGTGGTCCGGCAAGTCTGCCTCTACCAGTCCGCGCACCGCACACCGTCGCCCGCCACCACGGGCTTTGCAGAATATCTGGTGGCGGCCCTGAAAAAGCCGCAGCGCAAACGCCAAGGCAGGTGATGCCGCTACAGTGTGAGCTGCAGCGCCGGGCAGGCAAGTTTTGCTCTGGCGCACCAATTGATTCACTATTTTTTTGATAGCTGCTCGCGCATATTCTGCGAGAGCTGGAGCCTGATTTGACTACCAAAACCCTCGTATTACTCCCCGGCCTGATGTGTGACGCCGCTGTCTGGGCACCGCAGGTGCAGGCCTTGTCCGCCAGCCACCACTGCATGGTGATGGACTGGGGCCTGACCGATTCGCTCACCGCCATGGAGCAGCAGGTGCTGGAGGCGGCCCCCGCAACCTTCGCCCTGGCCGGCCACAGCATGGGCGGGCGCGTGGCTCTGGAGGTGATGCGCCTCGCCCCCGAGCGGGTAGAGCGCCTGGCCTTGCTGGACACCGGCGTACACCCCTTGGCCGAAGGCGAGGCGGGCGCCAAAGAAAAAGCCGGCCGCATGGCCCTGCTGTCGCACGCGCAGCGCGCCGGCATGCGGGCCATGGGCGCCATGTGGGCGCGCCCCATGGTGCACCCCGCCGTGGTGGGCGGCCCAGTGTTCGAACAAGTGCTGGCCATGCTGGAGCGCAGCAGCCCCGCCCAGTTTGCGGCGCAAATCAACGCGCTGCTCACCCGGCCCGACGCCGCGCCGGTGCTGGCCGGCATTAGCTGCCCGACGTTGGTGCTCACCGGTCGGCAAGACGCCTGGAGCCCGCCCGAGCAGCACCAGGCCATGGTGGAAGCCATGCACGCAGTGCGCGCCGAGCTGGTGGTGCTGGAGGACTGCGGCCACATGAGCACGATGGAGCAGCCGGACGCCGTCAACACCGCCTTCGCCCGATGGTTGGCCGCCTGAAAAGTGCCAACTTCGTCGCGGTTCCTGTAACCGTTACAGCACAAAGTTACAGGAATCGTGCCCGGAGCGGTAACAATCTCCCCCTCGGCCGGAAAACCCCGGCCTCCCAACACTGAATCTCACCATGTCGACATTTGAAATTGAAGGCGGCGTGCCCCTGCGAGGCACCATTCGCGCTTCCGGCAACAAAAACGCCATCCTGCCCATGATCGCGGCCTGCATCCTGACGGACCAGGAAGTCATCCTCGACAACGTGCCCGACATCATCGACGTGCGCCACATGCTGGACGTGATCGTCGAGATCGGCGGCAAGGTCGAACGCAGCGGCGAGCGCGTCAGCATCCATGTGGCCAGTGTTCGCACCAGCGAAATCGGCCAGGCTCTGTGCAACAAGGTGCGCACCTCCATCTTGTGCGTGGCCGGCCTCTTGCATCGCACCGGCTCCGCGCGCTTGTTCCCCCCGGGGGGCGATGTCATCGGCCGCCGCCGCCTGGACACACACTTCTACGGCCTGCAAAAGCTGGGCGCCAAGGTCAGCATCAACGGCGTGTACGACTTCACCATGCCCGGCCCACTGACCGGCGCTGAGCTGTTTTTTGACGAGCCGTCGGTGACCGGCACCGAGCACATCCTCATGGCTGCCGCCGTAAGCCGCGGCCACACCCTGATCCGCAACGCTGCCTGCGAGCCGCACGTGCAAGACCTGGCCCACTTACTCAACGCCATGGGCGCCAAAATCAGCGGTATCGGCACCAACCAGCTCAGCGTGGAAGGCGTGGATTCGCTGCACGGCACCACCTACACCGTATGCCACGACCACATCGAGGCCGCGTCTTACCTGGCGCTGGCTGCGGCCACCGGTGGCGAAATCACGGTCGAAGGCACCGACAAGCACGCCTACGGCATGTGCCACCGCGTGTTTGAGACCCTGGGCGTGAAGATCGACTTGCACGACAAACACATCTTCTTGTCCGGCAACCAGCGCATGCAGGTCACCCGCGACTTTGACGGCGCCATGCCCGTCATCGGCGACGGCCCCTGGCCCCAGTTCGCCACCGACCAGATGAGCTGCATGATCACCCTGGCCACGCAGGTGGAGGGCAATGTACTGTTCTTCGAGAAGATGTTCGAATCGCGCCTGTACTTTGTGGACAAGCTCATCGGCATGGGCGCCGCCGCCGTGGTGTGCGACCCGCACCGCGTGGTCATCAGTGGCAAAAGCCGCCTGCGCGGCACCACCCTGCCAAGCCCCGACATCCGCGCCGGTATGGCCCTGCTGGGCGCCGCCTTGTGCGCCAGCGGCAAGTCCACGGTGCAGAACGCCAACATGATCCAGCGCGGCTACGAAAAGCTGGACGAAAAGCTGCTCGCCTTGGGCGCCCGCATCACCCACAAGCTGAACTAATGGCAGCACGCGAAAGCGTGCTTGCTATCAAATAAAGAGCTGCTCGCGCATATTCCATGGGCGCTAGCAGCTCTTTTTGTTTGTAACCTAGAATGCTGACAAGGGGAGAGAGATCGGTATGCCGATAGAGCAAATTACTTGTATCGGCATCGATATCTTGTTGCGATCATTGGCTTCAATGTGATCTTTCCCATCAAATAAATTTCAGGGGATGAGTCAATGCCGGGTCGAACGCTCAGTGCTACCGAGAACCGTCTACAAAAGTGGTGGAATGCCACTGTCAACACTAGCTTTCCATTGTTGGAGGGTATTTCCGTCAAGTCGACGACGGATGGTTTGCGTGGCATTCAAGATATTGATGTCTCTTTTTCATATCCAGTAACTGTGATTGCAGGCGCCAATGGTGCTGGGAAAACAACGTTGCTTGGTCTCGCAGCACTGGGATTCCATGAGGTGGTCGATCACTATCCACGTGGAGCTAGGAGGCAACCCCGTGTAGGCGAAAAGTCCACGTATTACACATTCCAGGACTTCCTCTTTCGAGGACCCGGTGATCCAGATATCACGGGGTTGCAAGTCACTTGGAGTTTCCGTGGCCTGCCAGATTTAAGGATCAGTAAAGAGACAGACAAATGGATGCGTTACGAGCGTCGCCCTGGTCGACCTGTTCACTACTTCGGTATCAGTCGAGCTGTTCCTGCAATTGAGCAAAGTGTCCTTCGGGCGCATTTTGGTGGGACCGGAAGAACAAGAAACAAGGGAATCAAGTTATCAACTCAAGCCGTTAAGTGGGTCGGGCAGATATTGCATCGTCAATATGCAGGTGCAAATCGTTTTTCCTCGCAGCGCTATGGGCTAAGGCAGTGCGAGTCAGGCAGCGGGGTGAGCTATTCCAGCTTCAATATGGGTGCCGGTGAAGACTTACTATTCGACTTGATTGGTTCGATAGATAACGCGCCTGATGGAAGTCTTATTCTTATTGAAGAAATAGAGGTTGGGATACATGCATCTGCCCTGCGGCGGCTCGCAGAGGTTTTGCAAGAGATTGCCTTAAAAAAGAAGTTACAAATCATTGTGACTTCGCATTCAGAACAGTTCGTCGACGCATTACCAAGACAAGCGCGGATATTGGTTCGACGTGTTGGAGCCAGTCATCAGGTAAGCACTTCAATCTCTACGGGTTACATTTTCTCTGACTTAGTCGGCGAGGCAATGCCTGAACTAAAGATCTACTGTGAGGATCAATTCGCGCGTCGCTTAATTGAAAGTGCCCTATCCCCAGACTTGCGACCGCGGGTTCAGGTTCAAGCAGTTGGAGATAAGAACGCACTTGCAGATGTAGCCGCTTACCATGTCCTGGCATTTAGTCGACAGCCATGCGTTGTCGTGTGGGATGGCGACGTAACAGAGGTCGAGGCTGAGGGGATAGCACGAAAGGCCGTTGACAAATTGAAAGTACGGCCATTTGACTTTTTTCGACTTCCCGGTAACGAAGTTCCGGAAAAAAGTGTTGTGAACGCGATCTTGGCAAGCGCTAGCGGATTAACTCAATTTGCGACAGCAGCCAATGTAACGGAGGCTGCCGCTCAAGCTGCGCTGGAGGCCGCAATAGCAGATTCAGATCATCACTCCATTCCATTTCTCGTCGGAAAAAGACTTGGATTGACCGATGTGGAAGCTGTTATGGCGCTGACTCAAGCGGTAAGTCGCTCTAAGGCGCTTGAGCTCAACTTTATTTCTGAAGCAATTGCAAAGTTGCTCTGAGTCGATTGACCGTTTTCGTGTGTAGTCGGGAATTGAATTGGAATTCTGGTTTAAAGCCCCTTATTCCGTGACACTTGAAACTAGTCTCATCTATTCATGCACGCATTGAAGCCATTTCCGGTTCGTCTCACCCCCGGCCAAGACCTGCGCGCCGCGCTGGAAGCCGCGGTTCTCGCCCAAAACTGCCGCGCAGCGTTTGTGCTTTCCGGTATCGGCAGCCTGTCTACAGCGGGCATCCGCCTAGCGGGGGCGGCACAGCCCACGCGGCTGACAGAGAGCATGGAGATCCTCACCCTCTCGGGCACCGTGGCCGCCGGTAGCGACAAGACGGCCTCGCACATGCACATGGCCATTTCTACCGCCACGGGGCAGGTGCTGGGCGGACATGTGGCGCCGGGCTGCATCGTTCTCACCACCGCCGAGGTGCTGCTGGCCCTGCTGCCTGACTGGCAATTCACCCGCGAGCCGGATGCGGCCACCGGATACGATGAACTGGTGATTAGCCCGCAGAGCTGATTTGCTATTTATTTGATAGCTGCTTGCGCAATGTCTGCGTGCGCCAGAGGCCAATTTCTTGCATGACTTGCCTTTGTCTGGTGATTCATTTACATTCAATATTCGCGATTCACGAATATTGAATGTAAATGCAGCTCAAACCCCAAGACTTCCTGGTAGCCCTCAAGCTCGTGGCTTGGGGTGAGCAGCGCTGGACGTATGCGCGGCTGGCGCAGGAGCTTGGCATTAGCGTGTCTGAGGCACATGCCTGCATCAAGCGGGGGTTGCAGGCGGGGTTGTTGTTGCCAAACAGGGAGTTACCGCCACAGTCGGTAGGGGCTGGTGAAAGCGCGGTGATTGATGCTCAGGAGTCGGCCGCAATTTACCGGGTGACGCGCAAGCGGGTGCGCCGTTCGGCCTTACCGGATGGCGATGCACCTGATGACAACGCGGTTCGGCCCCATTCACATAACTTGGCCGAATTCGCCTTGCACGGCGCCAAATACGCGTTCCCCGGAGTGCGTTTGCCGCTGTCAGTGGGCGTGCCCACGAGCCACAGTGCACCCGCATTTGCCGACGTATTTGCACCCGGCAGCACGGACTTTGTATGGCCGCACCCCAATGGATCGGTGCGTGGTGTGGGGGTGGATCCACTGCACCCGTCGGTGCCCTTTGCGGCCATGCAAGACGCCAAACTCTACGAAATGCTGGCACTGTTTGACGCGCTACGCGTGGGCAAGGCGCGCGAAAGGGGCATGGCGCTGGAACGCCTGCAAGCGCTCATTGACCCTGGCGCGCCCAAGCCCGTGAAGGGACCTATGTATGGCTAATCCGAATTTGGCTCTGTTGATTGCGATAGCGCAGGCTATGGGGCCGCTGTGTGAGCAGGTGGTTTTTGTTGGCGGCTGTGCAACGGGGTTGCTGGTGGACGATGTTGATTTGATGGATGTGCGCCCCACGGAAGATGTAGACGCCATCGTGGAAGTGGCGTCGTTGTCTGCGTATCACCGGCTGGCAGAGCAACTGATGCAGCGTGGCTTCAAGCAGACTATGGCGGACAACACGCCCCCGTTTCGCTGGTTCTGGAACCGCATGCAGCTGGACTTGGTTCCCCTGGACGAAAAGGTGTTGGGCTTTGCCAATCCCTGGTACCGGGTGGGCTTTGATGCCGCCCTATCGGTGGAGTTGGCAGACGGCTTGCTGCTACGGCATTTGTCGGCGCCTCACTTCTTCGCAACCAAATTCGAAGCATTCAAAGACCGTGGACAGAACGATGTGTACTTGAGTCACGACCTTGAAGACATCATGACGGTGATGGAAGGGCGTAGCTCGGTGCATCAGGAAATCGCCGCCGCCGAGGCAGCGGTGCGCAGACATGTAGGCCAATCAGTGGCTGCGCTGCTGAACATGCCAGCATTCCACAATGCATTGCCCGGTTTACTGAGCGACCCGGAGCGTGAACCAACAGTCCGGGCTCGGATGATTCAAATCTCAAAATTGACAAGCTAACTCATCATGAAAACCTTTTACAACCACCTCCACGCCCAACACCAGGGCAAAGTCGAAATGTTCCGTGGCGCGCTGGTGCCGTGCTTTGAGGTTCCGGCCCGTGCCGACCATGTGCTGGCCGAGCTGCAGCGCCGCCAGCTGGGCGCGGTGCTGGAGCCGCAAGCCTTTGACGAGGCGGCGCTCTCCGCGATCCACAGCCCGCGCTACCTGAACTTTTTGGCCACGGCCTGGGACCAGTGGGTGGCGCTGGATCCCGCCCATGCGGACAAGGACATCCTGCCCTCCGTCTGGCCCACGCGTACCTTCCGCACCGACATTGAGCCCGACAACTTCGCGGCCAAGGTGGGCCTGTATTCGTACGACGCGGGCACCCCCTTCACCAGCGGTACCTGGGTGGCCGCCCAAGAAGGTGCGCATTGCGCCTTAAGCGCCGCGCAAGCGGTGTTGGCTGGCGACCGCGCCGCCTTCGCCCTGAGCCGCCCGCCCGGCCACCACGCAGGGGGCGACTTTTTTGGCGGCTATTGCTTCCTGAACAATGCGGCGCTGGCCGCGCAGCACCTGCGCAATGCGGGTATGCAAAAGGTCGCGGTGCTTGATGTGGACTACCACCACGGCAACGGCACCCAGGCTATCTTTTACGACCGGCCCGATGTGTACTTCGCCAGCATCCACGGCGATCCGCGCACCGAGTACCCGTTCTACCTCGGTCATGCGGATGAAGCCGGCGCCGGCGCAGGCTTGGGCGCCAACCTGAACCTGCCGCTGCCTCGCGGTACTGACTACGCCACCTGGGCCCAGGCCCTGGAGACTGCGTTGGCAGGCATTGCCAAGTTCGGCGCGGACGCGCTGGTGGTGTCGCTGGGTATGGATACCTTTGAAGGCGATCCGATTTCGGGCTTCAAGCTCACCACCCAAGACTATCTGCGCTTGGGCGAGCGCTTGGCGCGGGCGGGCTTGCCGACGGTGTTTGTGTTCGAGGGCGGCTATGCGGTGGATGCGGTCGGCGTGAATGCGGTGAATGTGCTTCAAGGCTTTACCAGCCCGTAACATTTGCCCCCCGAAAACCCCGCCTTCGAGCGGCTAAGCTTGCATTTATGAGCAACATTTTTCAACTGTGCAGCCCCGTGTGGCTGCAGCGCGGCCTGCGCGCCACGGTGCTAGCTATGGCCTGTGCCGTCGCGGCACCCGCGCTGGTGCAGGCCCAAGGGGTGACTGCCACCCTCGATAACGCGGCCTCCACCGAACGCCTGATTGCCGAGTTCGGCAGCTGGATCGGCAACCCCCACGATGCAGATCAGGTGGTCACCACCTTGCGCAGCGGCCGCCCCACGGCCACCGCAGGCGCTGCCAGCCTCGAGCCTGCGACCGGGCCCTTGGGTTACGGCGAGGTGCGCCTGGCCCTCAAACTGGCGCAAGGGGCACTGGCCCAGCAAGGCGTCACCGCCCCCAACGCATCGCAATTGCAAGCGGCCTTGCACGGTGGCGCGCTGCTCACCCCGCAAGGCGAGCAGATGATGGAGGGTGTGTTGCCCCAAAAGGCACAGGGCACCGCGTGGGCCACCATGGCCGGGCGCTATGGCCTGACCACCGAAGACCTGTTGCCCCCGGCGGGCAAGGCGGTCGTGGTCAAGCGGGCTGCGGAGTCATCGGCCAAAGCCAAGGCGAGTGCTAAGACCAAAGCCAAACCGGGCGCCAAGGCCAAACCGTCAGCCAAAGGCAAAGCCAAGGCAACCGGTAAAAAAGTCGTGAAGAAATCGGCCAAGCCCGCATCCAAAGCCAAATCGGCCCCGGCCAAAAAGAAAGCCGCCAAAAACTAGGCGGCTAAAAGTCAGGCCGAAAAAACAGCGCGTGGGTGGCGGCCGTTCAGGCTTGGCGGCGGTGCTCTTTGAGCAGCGTGCCTAGCCCAAGGGCGGCCACCAGCATCAACACCAGAGGGAAGGTGACGGTGGCGGAGCGCTCAATGAGCGCACCGCTGATGCCCGACGCCACCAAACCGCCCAAGGTGTAGTTGAGCACCAGCACGGCAGTGCTGTTGACCAGCTGGTTGCCTTTTTCGCGGGCACCGATATCGGTCATGCACAAGGTGTAGAGCGCGCTGCCAGCTGCGCCGAGCAAAAACACCACCGGCCACACGATCCACGGCACGCGCGCTACCGCCAGCAGGGCGGCTGCGCACACGAGCGCCATGGCCGCGACGGCCACCATGAGTGTGCGGCGGCCTTGCACCGGGTTGGCAAATCGGTCGGCGACCATGCCCACCGGGATGGCAACCAGCGTGCTGCCGGCTCCGCTCATTGAAATCATCAGCGCCGCGGCGCTGGCACCCATGCCCAGCGTGAGGCCGTAGAGCGGCAGGATGGAGGCCAAGCCCAACTCAAAAAAGCCGCCGATAAAGCCTGCCAGCATCAGGATCGGGTGCTGCTGCATCGCCAGCCACAGGCCGCGCGGGCCGGCATGTGCGGTGTCGGGCTCGGCAAGGGGCGCAATCGGGGGAATCAGCGCCGTCCACAGCAAGCCGATGGTGAGCAGCGCAATCACCAGGCCCAGCGCCGCGTGGCCGCTGCTACCCGTCCATGCGAGTAGCGTGGGGCCGATCACAAAGGTCAGCCCGACCATGGTGGCGTACATGCCCATGGTGCGGCCCAGGCGCTCGGGCGGCGAGAACTCGGCAATAAAAGCCTCCGCCAGCACCCAGCGCATGCCGCCGGCGATACCGGCCAACAGCTCGAGGGCAAACCACAGGCCCAGGTGGTCGGTCGCCATGAACCCGATAGCCGCTGCCAGCGGTACCCCCGAGGCAAACCACATCGCGCGCCGCCGCCCCCAGCGCTGGGTGATGGCCGATGCGAACGGAGTGACTATGAAGATGCCCAGCCAGGTGGTAGCGGCGAATAAGCCCGCCAGAGTGGTAGACACCTCGCGCTCTTTGAGCATCACCAGCATCAGCGGTGACAGCATGAAAACGCCTGAGAGCTGAAACAGCGTGGAGCCGAATACCGCCAGCAGCCCGGTTCCCGAGCCCTTGAGTGCGGGGTGGCGTGGGTCGAGCGCCTTAGTCATGGCGTTTTGCCGCCAAGATGGCCTGCGCAACTTCGGCAAAGCCTGCGCCACGGGCGGAAGGGGTCACATAGGTGGGCAGGTGGCTGAGCTGCGGCACAAAGCGCGCAATGTTGGCCACGCCCGCGCTGTGCCTGAAGTGCTCAAACATGGCCTGGTCGTTGCCCGAGTCGCCCACAAACACCCACTGGTCCAGCTCGGTGCTGAGGTCGCGGCCCAACAGCTCGCGGACGATCCAGCAGGCGCCTCTCCATTTATTGAAGTCCCCGAAGCAGCCGTGGATGTGGATGCTGCTCACCGTGGTCTGCATGCCGTGGCTTTGTAGCAGCGCCAGCACGCGTTGCACCGTTTCGGGCGGGTGCTGTGCGAATTCAGCGTAGTCAAACGCGAGGTCGGTCTCGCGGCCCGCGCTGTCGCGGCTGAGTTCCATGCCCGGCACTTGGGCGCAGACCTGCGTGGCAAAGGCATCCATGCGCACGCGGTTGGCGGTGCGCACTTCAGCACTTTGTTGATATCGTTTTGATAGCGCCTCACGAATATACGACGAGGGCTGGAGGTTGATTTGGCTAGTAAATGTGTCCGCGGCAGCTGGTACAAACGCAACAGCCCCGTTCTCGGCCACCATCGCATCCACCGGCCAAGCCGGGCCGTTGATACCGGCCATGAAGGGTTCACACCAGCCGATGGGCCGACCGGTGATCGGAATCACTGTGAGCCCGGCCGCTTTCAGGTCCCCCAGCGCCTGCAGCGCCTCTGGGGCGATGCGGCCGTCATGGGTGAGGGTGTCGTCGATATCGGTGAACACCCCGTGTATAGCGCGGCGGCTGTCCACCGGCCATTGCGCCAGGGGTTTCACGTGGGGGCCTCTTGTTTAGCCTGCTGTTTGCAGCGCCAAGCCCGCATGCTCGCGCAGCGGGTGGAAGTGGATCTTCGGAAAGCGCTCCTGCGCCAAGCGCACGTCATACGGGCTGGTGCACAAGTAGGCCAAAGTATCGGCCGCGTCCTTGGCCATGCGCATGGGGTAGGCGTTCACAAACTCCTGCAGTTCTTTGGGCGTGTCCGCTGTGATCCAGCGGGCGCCGGTGTACTGGCTGCTTTCCAGGCGGATGTCGGCGTCGTACTCGCCCTTCAGGCGGTGCTGCACCACTTCAAACTGCAGCTGGCCCACAGCGCCCAGCAGCATGTTGCCGCCCATTTCGGGCTTGAACACCTGGATGGCACCTTCCTCGCCCAGCTGGGCCAGGCCCTGCTGCAGCTGCTTGGTACGCAAGGGGTTTTTAAGCACCACGGTCATGAACATTTCGGGCGCGAAGAAGGGCAGGCCGGTGTACATGAGGTTGACACTGCCATCGGTGATGGTGTCGCCCAGCTGCACGCCCCCGTGGGTGGTAAAGCCCACGATGTCGCCGGCGTAGGCTTCTTCCACTGCCTCGCGGCGCTGGCTCATGAAGGTCACCACCGAGGTGGGGCGCAGCTCTTTGGCGGTGCGCATGACCTTGAGCTTCATGCCTGGCGTGTACTTGCCGCTGGCCATGCGCACGAAGGCGATACGGTCGCGGTGGTTGGCATCCATGTTGGCCTGCACCTTGAAGACCACCCCACTGAAGGCGCTGTCTTCAGGCTGGATTTCTTTAACCACGGGCTGGCGGTTGACCAGCGTGGTGCTGATGCGTTTCTGGGGCGCAGGTGCGAGGTCGACCAGCGCGTCCAGCACTTCCATCACACCAAAGTTGTTCACCCCGGAGCCGAAGAACACCGGCGTTTGCTTGCCGGCCAAAAAGGCTTCGTGGTCCCAGGCGGGGGAGGCGCCGGTAGCGAGCTCCATGCTCTCGACCGCCGTGTCCCACTCGTGGCCGAAGCGGGCTTTGAGTGCCGCCGGGTCGCTCAGGGGCATGGCGTCAAAGTCTTGCGGGCGGCGCTCGCTGCCGCTCTCAAACACGGTCATGGCCTGGGTGCGCAGGTTGATGATGCCGCCGAACAGTTTGCCCTGGCCTACTGGCCAGGTCATGGGCACGCAGGGCATGCCCAGTTCGCGCTCGATTTCGTCCAGGATGTCCAAGGGCTCGCGCACCTCACGGTCCATCTTGTTCACGAAGGTGATGATGGGCGTATCGCGCTGGCGGCACACTTCGATCAGGCGGCGGGTCTGCGCTTCCACACCGTTGGCCGCGTCAATCACCATCAGCGCCGAGTCCACGGCGGTCAGCACGCGGTAGGTGTCTTCCGAGAAGTCCTTGTGGCCCGGGGTGTCGAGCAGGTTGACCACGTGGTCGCGGTACGACATCTGCATGACCGAAGAGGCCACCGAGATGCCGCGCTGCTTTTCGATTTCCATCCAGTCGGAGGTGGCGTGGCGGCTGGCCTTACGGGCTTTCACCGAGCCGGCGATCTGGATCGCGCCGGAGAACAGCAAGAGCTTTTCGGTGAGCGTGGTTTTACCGGCGTCCGGGTGGGAAATGATCGCAAAAGTGCGGCGGCGCTTGGTCTCGGGTGCGTAGGTCACAGGGGGATCCAGGGTCGGGTGGGCCGCGCATCACAGGCGGGCCGCGGGGAAAGAGGGCGTATTTTACAGAGGTGCCCCGCCAGCCGCGCGCGGGGTCGGCTTTAAACTCGCCCCACAACAAACACAGCATTCGCGGAGACAAGCGTGAGCATCAAGCAGTTGGCCCAGGCACTAGGGCTGTCCACCTCCACGGTTAGCAGGGCCTTGAACGGGTACACCGACGTCAACGCACTCACCCGCACCCGTGTGAAAGAGATGGCAGACGCCATGGGCTACCGCCCCGACGCGGGTGCGCGCCGGCTGGTGCGTGGTAACACCGATGCGATTGGCATTGTGTATTCCGCAGCGGTCGAAAACCTGGGTAATCCGCAGTTCCTTGACATGGCCGACGGATTGGGCGAGCGCCTGGAGCGCGAGCACCAGGACCTGCTGCTGGCGGTGGCCAAAAACGAAACCGAGCTGGAAATTTACGAGCGCCTGTTCAAAGGCGGGCGGGTGGATGCGGTCATCGTGCCCAACACCCGTGTGCACGACCCGCGCGTAGACTTTTTGCTGGAGAACAACTACCCCTTTGTCGGCTACGGCCGCACGGCAGAGTGCGCGCACTACTCGTGGCTGGACTTTGACAATGACCTGGGCAGCAAGCTGGCGGTGGAGCATTTACTGGCGCTGGGCCACACCCGTATTGCCTATGTGCATGCGCCGCTGGAGTTGAATTTTGCTTTTCAGCGGCACCGGGGCTATGTCAGCACCCTGCAGGCAGCCGGTGTGGAGTGCCCGCCCGGCTATTGCATCGGGGGTGTGAACGACCGGCGTAGCGGGTTGAATGCGGTAGCGCAGGTCTTGGCCTTGTCGCCCCGGCCCACGGCCGTGCTGGTGGACAACAACCTGGGCGGCGTCGGCTTGATCCGGGGGCTGATGGATGCGGGGCTGCGCGTCGGGCAGGACATCTCGGTGGTCGTGCATGGCGACATTCCACAAGACACCTTGCTGACCGGGCTGAACGTGACCACTGTGACGCAGCCCACACCGCAAACCACCGGCATCGCTTTGGCCGAGATGGTGATGCAAGTGCTGCGCGACCCCGAAAGCGGCCCTTACCAGCTGCTCCGCCGACCCGCTTTGCAAGTGGGGAGCAGTAGCGGCCCGGCCGATTGAGTGCACTCGACTTGTCGGGGCATTGCCCCAGCGGCGCGGTGCGGCATCGGCGCATGGTTAAAATGCGCACATTCCGAGGAGCGTTGCAGCCCGCCATGTACCCATGTAGGTACCGCGAGTGAGGCTCGGAACACACGGTGCAATCAGCACCGTGCCTTCACAACGGCGCTCACCCACTGGAAACGCGTGCGGTGAGTTGCTTGTCAAATCCCCTCCCCGAGTGCGCCAGTGGCTATGCAAATCAACGTTTGGAGCACACCATGAGCGCTGTATTGAAACTGGTTAAGAACGCCAAGACCCCCAAAGCGGTAAAGACGGTTAAACCCGCCAAAGCCGTCGCTGCCCCCGTGAAGGCAGAAGACTTCAAGATCGCCGACCTGAGCCTGGCCGATTGGGGCCGCAAAGAGCTGACCATCGCCGAGACCGAAATGCCCGGCCTGATGGCCATCCGTGAAGAGTTCGCCAAGGCCCAGCCTCTGAAGGGCGCGCGCATCACCGGCTCTCTGCACATGACCATTCAGACCGGCGTGCTGGTCGAAACCCTGCAAGCCCTGGGCGCAGATGTGCGTTGGGCCTCGTGCAACATCTTCTCTACCCAAGACCACGCCGCCGCAGCGTTGGTGGCCAAGGGCACCCCCGTGTTCGCGCACAAGGGCGAGACTTTGGACGAGTACTGGGACTTCACCCACCGCATTTTTGAATTCGGTGGCAAGAAGGGCACTGCGGCTGAAGGCCCCAACATGATTTTGGACGACGGCGGCGATGCCACCTTGTTGATGCACCTGGGCGCTCGCGCTGAGAAAGACATCAAGGTCTTGGCCAAGCCCGGCAGCGAAGAAGAAGTCTGCCTGTTCAACGCCATCAAGGCCAAGCTGAAGGTGGACCCCACTTGGTACAGCCGCCGCCTGAAGAACATCATCGGCGTGACCGAAGAAACCACCACTGGTGTGATGCGCCTTGAAGAAATGTCCGTCAAGGGCACTCTGGCCCTGCGCGCCATCAACGTAAACGACTCGGTCACCAAGAGCAAGTTCGACAACCTGTACGGTTGCCGCGAATCCCTGGTTGACGGCATCAAGCGCGCCACTGACGTGATGATCGCCGGCAAGGTGGCTGTGGTCGCTGG
>DGQR01000168.1 GCA_002390825.1 Rhodoferax sp. UBA4409 | reverse complement strand
GCCCAACCATGCGCCGCTGGTCGTGGCCGAAGCCTTTGGCACTCTCGCAGAGCTCTATCCCAACCGCATTGACCTCGGGCTGGGCCGCGCTCCCGGCACCGACCAGGCCACGATGCGGGCCCTGCGCCGTAACAAGGTCGAACACGAAGACGACTTCCCGAGGGACGTCGCCGAGCTGCAAACCCTGCTGGGCCCAATGCAAGCCGGCCAAAAACTGGTGGCCATGCCGGGGGCTGACACCCATGTGCCCATCTGGCTACTCGGCTCCAGCCTGTATTCCGCGCAACTCGCCGCCCACATGGGCCTGCCCTACGCCTTCGCCTCGCACTTTGCGCCCCGCTACCTGCACCAAGCGGTGGCGATGTACCGCAATTTGTTCAGGCCCTCGGCCACACTGGCCAAACCGTATGTGATGGTGGGTGTGCCCCTGGTCGCCGCAGAAACCGACGAAGCGGCCGAATGGCTGGCCAGCAGCATTTACCAACGGGTGTTGGGCATTCTGACCGGCCAGCGCAAATCGCTGCCGCCTCCAGTGCCCGGCTTTATGCAGCAATGCCCGCCCGACGCGCGGGCCGCGATCCAAGACTTCTTGGGCGAAGCCGTAATCGGCGGGCCCGAAACCGTGCGCGAAGGCCTGCACGCCATGGCGCTCGCCACCGGCGCCGATGAGCTGATGCTGGTCTGCGATATCTACGACCCGGCCCTGCGCTTGCGCTCTTTGGATATTGCCGCGCAGGCCATTGCCCAAGCGCAGGCCACGGTCAAGGGCGACGTGCTGGCAACGGTATAAATTCAGTCTCGCCGGGCACCATAGGAAAGCGCTGCGCCTCCCAATCGGCCTGGGCTTGCACGATGCGCTCTTTGCGGCTGGACACAAAGTTCCACACCATGAAGCGGTGGCCTAGGGGCGCGCCACCCAGCACCATCAAGCGCGTGGCCGTGTCTGCGTGCACTACCGGCTCCTCGCCCTCCGTCAAGACCTGCATCTGGCCACTCGGGAGTGGGGCACCGGCTACCGAAACCGCGGCATCCACGCTGTAAATGCCCCGCTCGACCGCTGCCGCCGGCAGGGTCACTGCGGCACCAGCTTCCAGCTCCAGCGCCAGATACAAGGTCGGGGACAAAGTTTTCACCGGCGAGCTGGCGCCGAACGCACTCCCCACCAACACCCGCACCGTCACGCCGGGGAGGTGCACCACCGGAATCTCGCTGGCGGGGGTGTGGACAAAGGTAGGCGCATCCTCTTCATGTTCCGCCGGTAACGCGGACCAGAGCTGAAAGCCATGGCTGTGGCGCTCGACGGCGCGCAGATCGTCTGGCGTGCGCTCGGAATGCACGATGCCCCTGCCCGCCGTCATCCAGTTGATGGCGCCCGGCTCGATGCGCTGCACCACACCGGTCGAGTCGCGGTGCATCATGGCGCCCTCGAACAAATAGGTCACTGTGGCCAGGCCGATATGCGGGTGGGGCCGCACATCGTGGTTGTCGCCCGGTTGGGCGGTGACCGGACCGAAATGATCAAAAAACACAAAGGGGCCGATGGCCTGGCGCTGCACCGAGGGCAGTACCCGACGCACGGTAAAGCCGCCCCCGAGGTCGTGCGCGCGTGGGGTGATGTAGGTCAAAGCTCGCTCCTTGCCGGATTGCGTGAAATAAGAGGCCCATCCTACCAACTGGGCTCTGCTACAGTGTTTACGCCTTATGAATAGCACCCTACTCCGTGATTTCCGTTTGATTGCACAGCGCTGGCAGGCTGAACATGCGCTGGTGGTGGATGAAGCAGGTGCCGCGAACCTGGAGCGCATCCGCTGGCTGGGCCCCTTGATCATCGCGATCAACGGTTTTCATGCACTGGTCTTCCTGCTCTTGGCCCTGCAAAAGGGCTCAACGACCGGGGCACCGCCTTGGGAATGGGTGCTCTGCGGTCTGCATTTCACGATGGGGCTGACCATCGCGGCATTGACCTGGATGGCCCACCACAAGGGCTTGCGCTACCGCCGGTCGCTGGCCCGCTGGATGGCGCCGCCCATGGCGCTGGTGGTGCTGGGATTTGCGGTGGCTATCGCCTGTGCCGACCAGTGGATCACTCCCAGCGTGACACCGTTCCTGATTGCCTGCCTGTGCGTCAGTGTGGGCCTCTACCTGCGGCCGGCGCCTGCTCTCGGTGTCTTTGTGCTGGCCTATATCGGGTTTTTTATCGCACTGGGCCATTTCCAGGAAGAGCCGCGGGTATTGCTCTCGATCCGGCTCAACGGCCTGACCGCATCCCTGATGGGCTGGGCCTTGTCGGTGCTGTTGTGGAGAAACTTCACCACCATCGCCCTGCAAAAAACCCAAGTGGCCCGGGTGAACGCCGAGCTGCAGACCAAGCAACGCGAACTCGAGCGCCTGACCCGCCAGGATGGGCTCACTGGCCTCTTTAACCGCAACACCTTTGTTGAACTCAGCAGCACCGAACTCAAGCGCGCCCTCCGGCAAGGCAGTTCCACCACGATTTTGCTGTTCGACCTCGACCACTTCAAACGCATCAACGACACCTGGGGCCACCCTGCGGGAGACGCCATGCTGCGCCACGTCGCCCAGACCAGTGTGCAATCGGTGCGCAGCACCGACCTGGTCGGGCGGCTCGGGGGCGAAGAGTTCATCGTGTTGTTGCCCCACACCCATGCAGACGCGGGCCGGCGCATTGCCGAAAAAATCCGCCAGCGGCTCGAGGCCAGCCCCCTCCAGTGGAAGGGCGAGACACTGCACATCACCGCCAGCTTTGGCCTGTCCAGCACCACCGCGGCGGAAGGCCGGAGTTTTGACCACCTCTACAACGAGGCAGACAAAGCCCTTTACCTTGCCAAACAGCGCGGGCGTAACCGGGTGATTTGAGGCCCCCGCCTTGCGCGGTGGCGCCAGCCCCGGCGGGGCTTTTGCCGGTGCAGGGATAATCTGGGCCACATGGCACTTATTACTCTTCTTGACGCCCAGCTGGCATTCGGGCACGTCCCTCTCCTCGACCACGCTGATTTCTCCCTCGAAACGCAGGAGCGTGTCGGCCTCATCGGTCGCAACGGCGCCGGCAAATCGTCGATGCTCAAAATCCTCGGCGGCATGGAGCGGCCCGATGACGGCACCCTGCAAGTCCAGGGCGGCACCCGCATTGCCTATGTGGCACAGGAGCCGGTGCTCGATGCAGACGCTACTATTTTTATAGCGGTACGCGCAGGTCTTGAGCGCGTCATCGGCCTGATTGAGCAGTATTGCGCAGGCGAGGGCGACCTCGACGCGATGCAAAGCGAAATCGAAACGCTGGACGGCTGGAACTGGGAGCAACGGGTCAACGAGACCCTGCAACGCCTGCACCTGAACCCCGAAGCGGTGGTGAGCACCCTGTCGGGCGGAACCAAGAAGCGCGTTGCACTGGCCCAGGCACTGGTGGCGCAGCCCGATGTGCTGCTGCTCGACGAGCCGACCAACCACTTGGACCTGGACTCGATTGAGTGGCTCGAAGGCCTGCTCAAGGAATTCAAGGGCTCCATCATCACTATCACCCACGACCGGTCGTTCCTCGACAACGTGGCGACCCGCATTGTGGAACTCGATCGCGGCAAATTGATGAGCTACCCCGGCAACTTTGCCGCCTACCTGCTACAAAAAGAAGAGCAGCTGGCACAAGAAGCCATCATCAACGCCAAAGCCGACAAGCTGCTGGCCCAGGAAGAAGTGTGGATCCGCAAAGGCGTGGAAGCCCGCCGCACCCGTGCTACCGCCCGTATCAACCGCCTGCAAGAGCTGCGCGCCACCCGCGAAGCCCGTCGCGATGTGGTCGGCAGCGTGAACATGGATGTCAACAGCGGCGACAAGAGCGGCAAGCTCGTCTCCGAGATGGTGCATGTCAGCAAAACCTTTGGCTTGGGCACCGAGCAAGAGCGCCAGATCGTGCGCGATTTCACGGCCACCATCCTGCGCGGCGACAAAATCGGCCTGCTGGGTCCGAACGGCGCAGGCAAGACCACCCTGCTCAAACTCATTCTGGGTGAACACCAGCCCGACCCGGCACCGGCCAACGCGCCCAAGCCGGAACCCGGCCACAGCCCTTGGGGCACCGTGCGTTTGGGCAGCAATGTGACCGTGGCTTACTTCGACCAGATGCGCAATGCGCTGGACATGGACGCCACGCTGGAAGACTTCATCAGCCCCGGTTCGGAATGGATTGAGATCGGCAACCAGAAAAAACACCGCAAGAGCTACCTGGGCGACTTTTTGTTCTCGCCGGCCCGGGCCACCTCGCCGGTGCGCTCCCTGTCTGGCGGCGAGCGCAACCGC
>DGQR01000158.1 GCA_002390825.1 Rhodoferax sp. UBA4409 | reverse complement strand
GGCCTTCCAGCCGAAGCGGCCGATGCGCTCTGCACGGGCAACGTCGTCCCAGACCCGATTGGGCACACCCTTGATGGGGCCGGCCATAGCGGCCTGGGCGCTGGCGTTGGCAAGGATGTCGCTCTCGGCAATCGCCTCTATCAGCCCGAGCCCGGACATCTGGGGCGCAATGCGGGGGCTGATCATGGCGCCGGGTGCCAGGGGGCCATAGGCCAGTTGGGTCAGGCGGTACAACGGCTTGCGCAAGGTGTAGGGTGCGCCATCCGCAAAGCGGCCATGTACCGGCTGGTAGCGAATCTGCACTTGCCCCTCGGCTTGTACCCCTTGAATGGCGGCGTTGTTGAGCTGGTCGCCATAGACCGGGTCGGGCACCACGCCGCCATGGGCGCCAGTGCCTGGAATGGAGAGTCGTATCAGCAAGGCAACCGGCGGCTCGCTCAGGCCCCTGCGGAATTCGGGCGGCGCGCCGCGGCCGTCTTGCACATGGCAGCCGCCACAAGAGCGGGCAATAAAGTGGGGGCCTAAGCCGTCGCGGGCGGTGGTAGAGGCGGGGGCCTCGACCCAATTGCGGCGGAAGAAAGAATTACCCACGGCAAACCGAGCCCGCTCCTCGTCGTCCAGGGTGGGCAGTGGCATGGAGAATGCATTGCGCCCGGTGACAAATGCAGTCGCTTGGTCCGCGGTCAGTTCGCCTTGACTGCGGCCGGCGGTGTCACTGTTGCTGTGGCCCCATACGGGCCAGAGCAATGCGGCAACCGCACCCGCCGCCGCGATCAGCAGCCCCAGTTTTTGACGGGCGCGCAGCTTCATTGTGCTTGGGCCAGCTTGTGGATGCCCAAAGCGGCGGCTGCTTCGGTCAAGTCTTTGGATTGCTGGACCAAGCTATCGATCGTCTTTTGTACCCGGATGCGCCCCGGCGCGTCTTTGGCGCCCAAGATCTCGCGGTCAAACGGTGCCTGGATCGCGTTGGCGAACGCCACGCTCCGGGCGATTTGTTGGCTCACTTTGTCTGCAAGGGCCGGGTTTTTGAGCGCTACCAGGTCTTTGAGCGAGGGGCCCTGCAGTGAAGTGCCGTCCAAGCGCTGGTAGCTGCCGAGCCAGACGTTTTGGATGCCCTGCGCGTTAGTGGCAGCATCGCGATGGGTGTTGTCAGAGAAGCAGGAGTGTTCGTCTTCTTTGTCCTGGGTGTTCATGGCGACTTCCAGGCGCTCGCCTGCCAGCTCGCCACGGGACAGTGAGCCGAGGCCGACGATCATTTTGCGCACCGACTGGATGCCGCCTTGCTCAAACCGCGCACGGTAGTTTTTGCTGGCAGGCGCCCACGCTTTGACGAGAAAGGCCAGGTCATCCATCAGCAGCTCAGTCACCACATTCAGGTAGGTGCGGCGGCGATCCGCGTTGGCGGTTTTGCCATCTACAAAATCTTCAAAAGAGCGGTTGCCCGGGCTGGTGTCACTTTGGTCTTGGCCCCACAGCAGGAACTCAATGGCGTGCCAACCGGCGGCAATGTTTTCTTCGCCGCCGCGCTCGTTCAGTTTGGCGAGGGTGGCTTTGTTGATCGTAATCTTCCGGTTATTGACGATGCCGGCCTTGGGCTTGCCGGCTACGCTGTCAATGTAGGACTCATCCAGAGGCCAGGCGTTGAGTCGTCCTTCGGGGCCCTTGTCGTCATCAATCGGGCCGCTGTAGAAGCGAAAGGCTTCGGTCTGGCCGTAAAACTCGCGGGCAGCCAGCCATGCTTTTTTCGCGTCGTCCAAGCCTTGGGAGCTTGGTGCAGCGGTCAGGGCTTTGATGGCCTTTTGCAGGCTCAATGCGCTCGTCCATACATCCTGGTAGTTGGTCGAGACCAATTCAGCATAGTTGCGCACGACGCTGGCGGTATCTACGGTCTGCGCCCGCAAGGGGAGTCCGCTCAAGAGGGTGGCTGCGAGAAGGGTCCCTTGGAGGAAGCTGCGTTTGTGCATGGAGTCTTTCTGCGAAGTGCAAATCTAAATGCACATCTTAATGCAAATCGTTCTCAATAAATTACGTAAAAAAACGCTGAGGTTGTCAGCGTTGAAGGGGATTGATTTAGGAGAGTTCGCCCATCTGGGACTGCAGATAGTTGGGTAGGCCCACCTTGTCGATCAAGTCGATCTGGGTTTCCAGAAAGTCGATGTGCTCTTCGGTGTCATCCAGAATTTTTTGGAGCAGATCACGGGACACATAGTCGCGCACCGACTCGCAGTGGGCAATACCGGCTTTGATGGTGATTTGGGCACCCATTTCTGCCTTCAGATCGCACTCCAAAGCCTCAGGCACGGTTTCGCCGACCAAGATTTTTGCCATGTCTTGCAGGTTGGGCAGGCCGTCGAGCATGAAGATGCGGTCCATCAGCATGTCGGCGTGCTTCATTTCACCAATCGATTCGCTGTACTCCTTTTTAGCCAGCTTCTCAAAGCCCCAGTGCTTGTACATGCGGTAGTGCAAAAAGTACTGGTTGATAGCGGTGAGTTCGTTCTTGAGCTGGGCCTGCAGGTGGCCGATGACTTGGGCGTCGCCTTTCATGGGGGTACTCCTTTTTGAAACGATCATTATCCCTTTGGTGGTTGTCGAAGCAAATGGAATGGGCCTAAAAAAACCCGCAATAGAATCGCGGGATTTTCTAGTTAATGAGAATGATTCGCATATACTTTGATTTCAGGTCTCGCTGTGATACCTGTTTCCACAAGGAGATGACGATGCCCACGCATTGGAAGCCGCAAGACGAGGAATACCTCATTCCAACCGCCGAAGCCTTGATGGCCAGCACCATGGCCCTGATGACGGGACATGTGCAGACCGCTTGCCCGGAACACCGGGAGGCCATGGTCGCCAAGATTGTGAGCAACCTGACCCGCTTGTCGGCCGACCCATTGTTGTCGCCGGGCTTCCAAACCTTGTTGTGGTCCTTGCGGCAGCGGTGGTCGCACCAGGGCTCGCCTGCAACTTGGGCGCGCGCCGCTGCAGCAGATGGGGGCTTCTGGCATGCCAGTCCTGAGGCGATTCAATGAGCGAGTTCGCCACCAAACACCGCGCGACCGGGCGCTACCGGTCGATGTGCCCTTGCTGTGAGCCAGAGGCTGAACCCGTGCGCGGCCGCCCGACCAAGCAAGCCATCCGCCGCCCTGTGATGGCATGGCGTGTCCGCTTGGCAAATGGCCTGGAGCAAGTCGTTCAGCAAGCCACAGAAACCGGAGAGGCTTAACCATGCCAATTGCAAATCAGGACCCTGTGGCGGTCAGCGCTACGATGGACGACCCCGACATCTGCCCACCCGCCCATTTGTTACCTGCGGGCGCCACAGGCTCGCGCCGTAAGCGCTTGTGGGACTTGGGGACCCATTGCCATTGCCCTCTGGTGGGGGTGAGTTTGCCTATGGAGGTGCTCCGGCGGCTAGTCAATAAGTCGCTAGGCGCGCAAGCGGTTGCCAATGACTACGAGGTGCATGCGGGTGCGGTTGCTGAGGCTGCGCGCCGCTGCAAGCTTTCCGAGTTGATGCAGGCCGAACTCGAATCCCGTTATGTGCGCGAGATCCACGCCTTCAAGGCGGCGAAAAGCAGTTTGGCGGTCGCCGAGTTGTGGGTCAACCACCTGAAAGCGGGCGATGTGGCGGGCGCCTTCTGGGCGGCCTTGACGCACCCTCGTTGTGACGCCGCGTTGCAAGATGCCATGTGCAAAGACCTTCACATGTTCCAGCACCAGGCTGGCGCGGGTGTGCGGCTTGAAATCGCGCGTTTCAATGCGTTGGCCCATGAAAACGCGGTGTTGACGCGTGAGCTCGGCAAGGTGCAGGAGCGCATCTCCCGTGTGATGGTGCAAAAAACGGCAGAGCTCGATCGTGTGCAAGCGGAGCTGCTGCGCCTCAGGGCGGAGAGCATCGCCAAGGACAGTCGACTTGCGTTTTGGGCGCAGGACTACGCGGAGTTGCAAGCCTCGATCCCGCAGCTCGATGAGCGTCAACGACTGCAAAAGCGCATTGAGCAACTTCTGCTACGCCAAGAGGAGCAAGACCAATTGCTCGCCGATTGCCGCCGCAAACTACAAGTGGCCGAACGCAGCTTGCTGGAGAGGGCGCGAACTGAGCGCATGGATACGAACGCGGTCACGGGAGTCGAGGGGCCGCAAGTACCGGTGCGCTTTGATCACAAAGTGGTCTTGTGTGTAGGTGGGCGCACCGGCAACGTGGCCAACTACCGTGATGTTGTCGAGCGGGTAGGAGGGCGCTTTGCGCATCATGATGGTGGGGTGGAGGACAACGCTGCCGTTTTAGATGCCAACCTGGCAGCGGCGGATCTGGTCATTTGCCAGACCGGCTGCATCAGCCACAACGCCTACTGGCGGGTTAAAGACTTCTGTAAGCGCACCGGCAAGCAGTGTGTCTACGTGGAGAACGCCAGCGCCTCGTCCCTGGAGCGCAAATTGCAGACACTCAGTACACCAGTCGTTCAGGATGAATTTCCTGAAGAATCGTCGTAGCGATCTCTTCGATGGACTTGGTCGTGGTGGACAGCCACCGGATCCCGGTGCGGCGCATCATGGCCTCGGCTTCGCTGACTTCCATGCGGCAGTTCTCGAGCGAGGCGTATTTCGAGTTGGGTCGCCGTTCATTGCGGATCTCGGACAGGCGCTCGGGCTGGATGGTGAGGCCGAAAATCTTCCCGCGGTGCGGCACCAGGGCCGGCGGCAGCTGGCGGCGCTCAAAGTCCTCGGGAATCAAAGGATAGTTAGATGCTTTCAGGCCGTATTGCATCGCCAGATACAGCGAGGTCGGGGTTTTGCCGCTGCGGCTGACCCCGACCAGGATCACATCGCTTTGCTCCAGGTCGCGGTTGCTTTGCCCGTCGTCGTGGGCCAATGAGAAGTTGATGGCCTCGATCCGGTCGTGGTATTCCTTGCTCTTGCTGGCGTCGCTGAAGCGACCGATCCGGTGGTTGGATTTCAAGCCCAACTCTTGCTCCAGGGGGTGAACGAACATACCGAACATGTCGAGCAACATGCCTTGGCAGCCTTCTTGGATGACTCTAAGCACATCCATGTTCACCAAAGTCGTAAACACAATCGGCTTGTTGCCGTCGACCACGCCTGTATGGTTAATCTGCCGGACCGCTTGGTGCGCTTTGTCCACGGTATCCACGAAGGGAAGGCGCACATGCCGTGCTTTGGTCTCAAATTGGGCCAGGATCGCATTGCCGAATGTTTCAGCGGTAATGCCGGTGCCGTCAGAAATAAAGAATACGGTGCGTTGGGGCATATGGAGGTCGTTGGTGGTGTCAGTCAGATGCAAGGGCATGGCGGGGTTTCGTAATCGGGTTACACGATGTGCCCACCTACAATGATTGCAATTTAGCGCATTTAGGTACCGGTTACGTTTCCCACAACACCAACAACAGGAAAGTGACAGGTCGCGCGACCCGCCCATGGCATGGCCGGCGGGTCAAAGAAAGGTTTTAACTTCTGGAGCATCCTATGTCTGAACTTTTCAATGCGACCGACCTGGTCGTGCCTTTCGAGCGCTTGCGCATGACGGACGTCGAGTCCGTCGGCGGCAAAAACGCCAGCCTGGGGGAGATGATTTCCCAGCTTCCGCAAGGCGTCCGGGTCCCAACGGGTTTTGCGACGACTGCCCACGCATTCCGCCAATTCCTGGCCCATGACGGCCTGGCCGACAAGATCAGCGCCAAGCTGAAAACACTCGATACCGAAGACGTGCGCGCTTTGGCAGTCGTCGGAGCCGAAATCCGTTCCTTGGTCGAAGCTCAGCCTTTCCCCGCAGATTTAGAGCATGCGATTCGCGAAGCTTTTGTGACGCTGTCTGCGGGCAATGACCAAGCCAGCTTTGCGGTGCGCTCATCTGCTACCGCCGAAGACTTGCCTGACGCCTCTTTTGCCGGTCAGCAAGAGACTTTCTTGAATGTGGTGGGCATTGAAGACGTGCTCCACAAAATGAAAGAGGTGTTTGCCTCCCTGTACAACGACCGCGCGATCAGCTACCGCGTCCACAAGGGCTTTGCCCACGATGTAGTGGCCTTGAGTGCCGGTGTGCAGCGCATGGTGCGCTCAGACTTGGGCGCGGCCGGTGTGATGTTCACCATCGACACGGAATCCGGCTTTGACCAAGTGGTGTTCATTACCTCCAGTTACGGTCTGGGGGAGACCGTGGTGCAGGGTGCTGTGAACCCTGACGAGTTCTATGTACACAAGCCCATGCTCAAAGCAGGTAACCGTGCAGTGATTCGCCGCAATTTGGGCTCCAAACTTTTGCAAATGGTGTTCACCAGTGCCGAAGAGAAGGCAGCTGGCGGCAAGCTGGTCAAAACGACCGATGTGCCCACCGAACTGCGTAACCGCTATTCCCTGACCGATGCGGATGTGGAGCAATTGGCCAAATACGCCTTGGTGATCGAAGAGCATTACGGCCGTCCGATGGACATCGAATGGGGCAAAGACGGTATTGACGGCCAGTTGTACATCCTGCAGGCGCGCCCTGAAACTGTGAAAAGCCAGGCCGGCACAGCCGCTGAATACCGCTACAAGCTCAAAGGCAAGGGCAATGTAGTGGCCGAAGGCCGCGCTATCGGTCAAAAGATCGGAACCGGGCCGGTGCGGATTGTTCACAACATCAGCGAGATGGACCGGGTGCAGGCGGGCGATGTGCTGGTGACCGACATGACGGACCCCAATTGGGAACCGGTGATGAAGCGCGCCAGCGCAATTGTGACCAACCGGGGTGGTCGTACCTGCCACGCGGCCATCATTGCGCGCGAGTTGGGTATCCCAGCCGTGGTGGGTTGCGGCAACGCCACCGACCTTCTCAAGGAGGGCATGCTGGTCACCGTGAGCTGTGCAGAGGGTGATACCGGCTTTATCTACGATGGACTACTGGAGACAGAAATCTCTGAAGTACAGCGCGGTGTGATGCCGGAGATTCCGGTGAAGATCATGATGAACGTGGGCAACCCCCAACTGGCTTTCGACTTTTGCCAGTTGCCTAACGAAGGTGTGGGCTTGGCGCGGTTGGAGTTCATCATCAACAACAACATCGGAGTGCACCCCAAAGCGATTCTGGACTACCCAAATGTAGATGCCGATCTTAAAAAGGCAGTGGAGTCTGTTGCACGTGGACATGCATCGCCCCGCGCGTTTTATGTGGACCGGGTGGCAGAAGGGGTTGCAACCATTGCAGCAGCCTTCTGGCCTAAGCCGGTGATCGTGCGTTTGAGCGACTTCAAGAGCAATGAGTACCGCAAGCTGATTGGTGGTAGCCGCTACGAGCCTGAGGAAGAGAACCCGATGCTCGGCTTCCGCGGTGCTGCGCGCTATATCAGTACCGAGTTTGGCGAAGCCTTTGCCATGGAATGTGAAGCCCTCAAACGTGTCCGCAATGAAATGGGACTCACCAATGTGCAAGTGATGGTGCCTTTTGTGCGTACCTTGGGCCAAGCCAAGCGGGTCACCGAACTGTTGGGGCGCCACGGCTTGCGTCGGGGCGAGGCCGGTCTCAAGCTCATCATGATGTGTGAGATTCCGAGCAATGCCATTCTGGCGGACCAGTTCCTGGAGTACTTCGACGGCTTCTCCATCGGTTCCAACGATCTGACTCAGCTTTCCTTGGGGCTGGATCGCGATTCCGGTCTTGAGTTGCTGGCGGCTGACTTCGATGAGCGCGACCCCGCTGTCAAGGCCCTCATCACGATGGCGATCGACGCTTGCAAGCGCCAAGGCAAATATGTAGGTATCTGCGGCCAAGGGCCTAGCGACCACCCTGACTTCGCCAAGTGGCTGGAGCAACAAGGGATTTCTTCTATCTCCCTGAATCCAGACTCGGTGATCGCCACCTGGCAGCAACTCGCGGTCTGATGCCCGACAAGACGGCCCAGCGCAATTGGCACCTGCACGCAGTGCTGCTTGCGCTGTGGTTTGTCTTTTCTTTCGGCATCGTTTTTTTCGCCCGGGACCTGAGCGGTACGTTTTTTTCGTGGCCGCTTGCTTACTGGCTGACTGCCCAAGGGGCATTGTTGGTATTCATTGCGATCGTGGTGGTTTTTGCCTTGGTGGCAAACCGGCGTTCGCCCGAAGTCTTCCAGTTCGACCCTGTTGAATATGGTTCCTACACCGCCTCGTTGCGCAGGCGGTTCTTTGCCTTTGTGGTCGGTTTGTTGTTGTTTTTGGTGGCTTTGGGGGTGGCAGAGCAGTACGGCTTGCCCAAGGCGTGGGTAGCCGGCATTTTTCTGTCCGTCACCTTGGTGCTTTATGCGGTGATTGGCGTGTTTGCGCGCACCGCTGACGCCAACGAGTATTACGTGGCCGGGCGCCGCATCCCCGGCGTTTACAACGGCATGGCGACAGCGGCAGATTGGATGAGTGCTGCCTCGTTCATCAGCTTGGCGGGTGGTTTGTATACCCAGGGTTTTAGTGGTTCCGGGTCTCAGCCCGGCGGCTTGGCCTATGTGCTGGGGTGGACCGGGGGCTTTTGTCTGGTCGCATTGCTGGTGGCTCCCTATTTGCGCAGCATGAATTTGTATACCGTTCCGGACTATTTCCGGGTGCGGTTTGGAGGGCATTGGCCCCGCCGTATTGCCGCCTGGTCTGCCGTGCTGTGCTCTTTCACCTATGTGGTAGCCCAGCTGTACGGTGTGGGTTTGATTACCTCCCGCCTGACGGGTGTGCATTTCGAAATCGGGATCCTCCTGGCGTTGGGCGGTGTGCTGGTGTGTTCCTTCTTGGGGGGCATGCGTGCGGTGACATGGACCCAGGTCACGCAGTATGTGGTGGTCATTCTGGCTTTTCTGATTCCGGTGTCCTGGCTCTCGTACCAGCAGACCGGCAATCCTTTGGCGCCAATGGCTTACGGGCAGCAACTGGGGAAAATTTCCCAGATGGAGCAAGCCTTTGCGGTGTCCCCCCAAGAGCAAGAGGTGATCGCCATCTATGCGCAGCGCGCAGAAGAGTTCAAGCGCAAGTTGGTGGATGTGGAGTCTTCGCTCGCGATTGAGCGCGAGGAATTGCGGCGACGGTTGCGGATACTTGGCGACAGCAAGGCGCCGGATGCTCAGGTTCAGGCGACGCGCAAGGCCCTGGCGTCACTTCCGAAAGATGTGAATGCAGCTCGTGAGCTGTGGACCAAAAACTGGCTCGAAAACACCGAAAAAGCCAAAGCACTGGGTGGCATGGCGCCACAGACGCGGCCCTTTGCGGGGGATCCGGAGGGGTCTGCGTCGGAGCAGGCGGAGTTTTCGACGTCGCGCGCCAACTTTTTGGCTTTGATGTTTTGTTTGATGGTGGGCACCGCCGGTTTGCCTCATCTCTTGACCCGTTACTACACCACTCCGGGCGTTGCACAAGCCAGGCGCTCCGTCGCTTGGTCTCTCATTTTCATTACCCTGTTGTACTTGTCGGCACCCGCTTTGGCCGTTTTGGTGAAATACGAGGTGATGGCAAATTTGGTGGGGCAGCCGTTTGATGCGCTCCCCGCCTGGATGCTGCAGTGGTCGCGAGATCCCAACTTGCTATCGTTCAGCGACGTGAATGCGGATGGCGTCTTGCAATTTGCCGAGTTGCGGGTCGGTGCGGATCTGGTGATGTTGGCCTCCCCAGATATTGGCGGTTTGCCGTATGTGGTGTCTGTGTTGGTGGCAGCCGGTGGCTTGGCGGCGGCGCTCTCCACCGCTGACGGTTTGCTGCTCACCATAGGCAACGCGCTGGCCCACGATGTTTATTTTGAAGGCAATAGCAACAAGGCCGAAGCCATGCGTCGGGTGATGCTGTCCAAGTTCGCGCTCTTGGTGGTGGCGCTGATGGCTGCCTATGCCGCTGCGCAGCGACCCGCGGGCATCTTGTATCTCGTGTCCGCCTCGTTTTCATTGGCAGGCGCTGCATTCGTGCCGGCCATGGTGCTGGGTATCTTCTGGAAGCGTATGACCAGGGCTGGCGCGGTCGCCGGCATGTTGGCAGGCTTGGGTACCACGGTGGGTTACATGGTGGTGAACTTTCCGGTATTGCGGCAATGGTTTGGTTTTTCGGAAGAGCATTTGTGGTTTGGGATACAGCCCGTCTCTGCCGGTGTATTCGGGGTGCCTGTGGGGCTGCTGATGGCCATTTTGGTCAGCCTGTTGACATCGCCTGACTCTGCCGAAGATCGCAATTTGTCACCCCCCTTGGGTTAGGCTATAATCGCGGGCTTCGCCTTGCTGCACCCTGTCTAGACGCCGGGGGCAGCTTTTATAGCCGGTACGAGAGTGCCGGAAAACCCAGATGCTGGGAAATCCTCAAGGAGTATCAATGCGTCATTACGAAATCATCCTCATGATCCACCCGGATCAGAGCGAACAAGTTCCTGCAATGCTGGAGCGTTACAAGGGCATGATCACCGCTGGCGGTGGCAAGGTGCACCGCGTTGAAGATTGGGGCCGTCGTCAGATGGTTTACCTGATCAACAAGCTGGCCAAGGCTCATTACCTGTGCGTCAACATCGAAGCTGACCAGGCTGTGATGTCTGAACTCGAACACGCGTTCAAGTTCAACGATGCAGTGTTGCGTCACCTGACAGTGTCCAAGAAGAAAGCCGAAACCGGTCCTTCTTCCATGATGAAGACTGTCGAGCGCGAAGACGCACGCAAGGCCCAGCAGGCCGAGTACCAAGCCTAATTGAACGGGTTTACGAACCTTTCCCTTGAAGGAGTGCAAGCGAACTCATTGGTTTTAGGTGCTTGTATCGCAGAGTTCGAAACGATGCGCTACACACCATCAGGCCTCCCGGCGCTGAATCTACGGCTCGAACACGAGTCTCAGGTATCAGAAGCCGGATCTGTACGGACCGTGAAGCTTGTGATGAAAGCGGTGGCCTTCGGCACGCTGGCTGAGCGGCTTGCAAAGCAAGCAGTTGGCAGTGTGTGGCAGTTCTCCGGATTCATGGCAAATGCACGCCAAGGAAAGTCAGTCGTTTTCCACATTCAAGAATTTTTGCAAAATTAATTTTTAGGAGTCCATCATGCCCGGACCAAAACGTTTCAATAAAGACAAGCGCCCTAAGCGCAACACGCAATCGTTGTTGTTCAAGCGCAAGCGCTTCTGCCGCTTCACCGTCACTGGCGTCGAAGAGATCGACTACAAAGACATCGACACATTGCGTGATTTCATTGCTGAAAACGGCAAGATCATTCCCGCACGCCTGACAGGCACCCGCGCTATTTTCCAGCGCCAACTGAACACCGCTATCAAGCGCGCTCGCTTCTTGGCGATGCTGCCTTACAGCGACCAGCACAAGATCTAAGGAGTCCCGACCATGCAAATCATTCTGCTCGACAAGGTCGTGAACCTCGGCAACCTGGGCGAAATCGTCAAGGTGAAAGACGGCTACGCCCGTAATTTCTTGATTCCATCCGGCCGTGCACGCCGTGCTACCGAATCTGCCAAGGCAGAATTTGAAGCCAAGCGCGCTGAGTTGGAAAAGGCCGCAGCAGCCAAGTTGGCTGAGTGCCAAGCTTTGGGCGAAAAGCTCGGTGGTACTACCATCAAGCTGACCCAAAAGGCTGGTGTGGATGGCCGTTTGTTCGGTTCCGTCACCAACTACGACATCGCTGAAGAATTGGTGAAAACCGGTTACAAGGTGGCTAAGTCTCAAGTGCGTATGCCTAACGGTCCTATCAAGGTCGTGAGCGATAGCACTGTGAGCGTGGCTCTGCACACTGACGTGGTGGTGGACATCACCGTGTCCGTGTACGGCGAAACTGCTTAATCAGCATTGTCCGTGCAGCCTGCTTGCAGGCTGAACACCTACAAAAGCCGCCAGGGTCCGCCCTTGCGGCTTTTGTATTTGGGGACCGGGTTTATCCCTTGGTTTACACAGTTTTTCCACAGCTTGCCCCCAGCTTCTCACTCGACGCGGTGCGTGCTGCGCCTTAGGATGAAGAGCTCATAGGAAACCACATGTCTGCAGTACCGTTCGCTACCGAAGGATTTGAATCCGACCGCCAGATTGCCCAGCTCAGGGTGCCCCCGCATTCGATTGAAGGGGAGTCCAGCGTGATCGGTGGCCTGCTTCTTGATAATGAAGCGTGGGATCGGGTGAGTGACATCCTGATGGATGCAGACTTTTACCGCCACGAGCATCGTCTTATCTACGCCTCGATCGGTGTGTTAATCAACGGCAATAAGCCGGCTGACGTCATTACCGTTTTTGAGCATCTGCAGAACCAAGGCAAGGCAGAGGAGGTGGGGGGGCTCACCTATCTGAACTCGCTGGCCCAGTATGTGCCGAGTGCGAGCAACATCCGCCGCTATGCCGAGATCGTGCGCGATCGCTCCATTTTGCGCAAACTGGTCAGCGCCAGTGATGAGATCGCGACCAACGCGTTCAATCCCAAAGGGCGTCCGGTCTCTGAAATCGTTGATGAGTCTGAGCAGAAGATCTTCAACATCGGCGAAGCAGGCAAGCGCAACAAGCAGGGCTTCCAGTCCATGGACAGCCTGGTCGTCAACCTGCTGGATCGCGTGCAGGAGATGGCGGACAACCCGAATGACGTAACCGGCGTGCCCACCGGCTTCATCGACTTTGACCGCATGACGGCCGGTTTGCAGGCCGGCGATCTGATCGTGTTGGCGGCGCGTCCCTCCATGGGTAAAAC
>DGQR01000208.1 GCA_002390825.1 Rhodoferax sp. UBA4409 | reverse complement strand
TTGGGGCACCTGAAAGAACCAGACGGCCACCGACGCCAAGTTCACCGGCGCCGGGTGCCGCACCGGCGCCCTCGCGGTGCGCGATGCCGAGGGCTACCTCTGGTACCAGGGCCGCAGCGACGATGTGTTCAAGGCCGCGGGCTACCGCATCGGCCCTGGCGAAATCGAAAACTGCCTGGTCAAACACCCCGCCGTGATCAACGCGGCGGTGGTGCCCAAGCCCGACGCCGAGCGCGGCGCGCTGGTCAAGGCCTATGTGGTGATTGCTCCTGATTTTGTAGCGGCTTGTGCAGGTAATGCGAGCGCTACAGCCCAATTTCATACCCAACTCACGGTAGAGCTGCAAGCCCACGTGAAAGGCCAGCTGGCCCCCTACGAGTACCCCAAAGAAATTGAGTTTGTAGACGCTCTGCCCATGACCACCACCGGCAAAGTGCAACGCCGGGTGCTGCGTTTGCAAGAAGAGGCGCGTTATGCAGCTGCCCGCGCTTAGCAGCGCGTTTCGGCCCATGCTGTCTAGGCGCATTGGGTGGTTGAGCTGGAGCAAGTGGCTGGCGGTGCCCCTGTTCTCGCTCATGCAGTACGCCGCCAGCCCTTGGCGCAGCATGTTTTTTATGACCCTCATTTTCAGCGCTGCGCTGTCCGTATTTCTCTTTTTTTCTCTGCGGGCCTGGGAGCTTAGCCTGCGCCGCCAGTTTGTTCGGGAGGCACCGCTGCCGCGCTTTTTGGGCGCAAAGCTCATGGCGCAGTACCCGCAGCTCAGCGCGCGCGACACCGAGCTGGTGCTGCACGGCCTGCGCCAGTTTTTCATGGCGCACTTGCGCAGCAATCGCCAGTTTGTTGCGATGCCATCCAAGGTAGTGGATGCGGCCTGGCACGAGTTCATCCTGCACACGCGCGGCTACCAGCAGTGGTGCCATGCGGCGTTTGGCAGTCTGCTGCACCACAGCCCGGCCGAAGTGCTGGGGCGTGATGCGCGGCGCAACGACGGCTTGCGCCGGGTGTGGTTTTGGGCCTGCAAAGAGGAAAGCATTGACCCCCGCCAGCCCAGCCGCTTGCCGCTGCTGTTTGCCTTAGACAAAAAGTTTGCCATCGCTGGAGGCTTTACCTATGTGGCGGACTGTGGCGCGATGAACCGGCAAAACGCGGATGCGCATTGCGGCACTAGTTTTGGTGACGGCAGCAGCGATTGCGGTGCGCCCGGTGATGCGGGCAGCTTCGGTGGGGCTGATAACAGCAGTTCGGGGGGGGACGGCGGTGGCGATAGCGGCTGCGGTGGGGGCGGCGACTAGGTCTTTGCGATCACGCTAACATCCTTCGCAAGCACCTGTACCCAACACTTTTCTTCTCTGAACCCATGAACACCATCCAACTCGGTCGCAGCGATCTGCGCGTTACCCCCATCTGCCTCGGCACCATGACATTCGGTGAGCAGGTGGACGAGCCTACCTCCCACGCCATCCTGAGCCGCTCGCTCGAGCGCGGGGTGAACTTCATCGACACGGCCGAGATGTACTCGGTGCCCCCACGCGCCGAGACCTTTAACCTGACCGAAAAAATCATCGGCAACTGGATCAAGGCCCACCCCGGCGCCCGTGAAAAACTGGTTATCGCCACCAAAGTGGCAGGCCCCTCACGCGGCATGCCCTGGGTGCGCAATGGCAGCAGCAACCTGACCGCGGAAGACATCATTGCCGCAGCAGAAGGCAGCCTGCAGCGGATGAATATCGACGTCATTGACCTCTACCAAATCCACTGGCCGGTGCGCCATGTGCCCATGTTCGGCGGCATGTACTACAACCCCGCCAATGAAAATGTGGGTGGCAGCGCCATTGAAGAGCAGCTGCGCGCGATGGACACGCTGGTCAAGGCCGGCAAGGTGCGCGCCATCGGTTTGTCGAACGAAACGTCTTATGGCGTGCACGAGTTTGTGCGTTTGGCCGAGCAGCACGGCCTGCCCCGCATTGCCACAGTGCAAAACAACTATGGCCTGCTGGCTCGCACGGCAGAAAACGGACTGGACGAAACCATGCACCGCCTGGGCGTGTCGCTGCTGCCGTATTCGCCCTTGGCCTTTGGCCTGCTGACCGGCAAATACGACGACGAAGGCCTGCTGGGCGAGAACGTGTCGCCCGATGTGCGCCTGCGCAAGTTCGAGTCCACCCGCAAGCAACGTTGGGGTCGCCCCGATGCCCTGAAAGCCGCGCGCAAATACAACGCCTTGGCCCGCGAATACGGCTTCACACCCAGCCAGATGGCACTGGCTTTTTGCTACACCAAGTGGCAAGTTGCCAGCACCATCATCGGTGTGCGCACCTTGGAGCAGCTCGATGAAAACATCGACGCTTGGGGCACCGTGCTGCCCGAAGAGCTACTCAAAAAGATCGACGAAGTCCGCTGGGAAATCCGCGATCCGGCGGTGTGAGTATTGGCGGGGCAATTTGATTGCTCTGCTGATGTCTGTTGTGAAGGGCGGAAGCGGGCATTCACAAAACATCCGATTGGGGGATGTTCAAGCTAGCTCCAGAGCGCAAAAATAGTGAAATCACTGGCTCACTTCATTACTTACAAAGTGCGGGGTTTGTCGGATTTTTATACCTGTGCAAACGCACATGAATTTTTCGGTGATTGAACCTGCAAATGGCTTCCCAGCGCGACTAGCGTCCAGTTTATGCCGCAGCTTCCAGAATATCCCGCAGGTTCTGCTGCATAAATTACGTCAAGCACCTCAAAAGGAATCGCAATGCGGTATGTGGCCATTTTTGATGATGCACCTGCGATGCTTGCGGTGCGCAGAGAAAGAGAAGCTCTGCACCTCGAGTACCTTAGAACTCATCGCAGTGAGATCCTGATTGGCGGTGGTCTCCGTGAAGAGGCCGGTGGCGCGTTTGTAGGTGGCCTGTGGGTCTTTGAAGTTGAATCAAAGGAGCGCGCAGTGGCACTCATTGAAAATGATCCCTACTTCGTTCCTACTTGTCGCACCTATCGACTTCTTGTCTGGGGAAAGGCGCTGCCTGAATTGGCGGTAGAGCTTTGAACAAGCTGCTGTTTAACTGGTTCCTCTTCGCGGACGCGCAGCATCATGCCGTTGCGCCGCACTGGCCAGCGCAATTCGCACTCGGATTTTTTTTCAGTGCACCCCAGAGAATCAAAACTATGAGCGTTAAAAAAGCCCCCTTTTTTCTACCCAAGGTGCTGGTGATACCGGCTTTGGGTATTTTTGTTTTGACTCGAGCAGAGGCGCAAAGCAGTGGCAACACTTGCCCACCTCCACCCATGCTGCCTGAGCAACAGATGGCGTACATTGAAAAAATGCCTGCAAAGAATGCGGGCTTTCTGTGGCAGGTCGAAAAAGATGGGCGCACCTCGTGGCTATACGGCACGATGCACCTGAACCACATCGACTACGCAAAGCCCGGACCACAAATCATGACGAGGGTGCGCAATAGCGACGTTTTGGCTGTCGAGATCAATCCCTACGAACCACAGACTCTGCCGGCCTCGATGCAACTGCCACAGTTTCAATTGTCCAGTAGCCAGTTAGACAAGCTGAGCAAGGCTTACGCTAAAGAATGTCTTGTCTTTAACGCGACAAATGTTTCTTCCCTACCTTCGACGGTTCCACTTGTTAATTCGCAAGCACAACGTCAATCATTGTTTTGGGGCTATAGCCCCGATGCGAGGCTGGCACAAATCGCCAAACGGATGAGTAAAACCATTGTGCCGCTTGAAACATTGGCGCAGCACATCACTGCTTTAGCGCCTGCATCACAACTAGAGTTTGATAGCGCTTTTGAATCCGTTTTGACTGCTTTTGAATCTGGAAAAATTCAAACTGAGTTGGTGCAATTGAACAAGGCTTGGCAACAAAACGATTGGCAAGTTATTGTGCAGTTAGAGCAAGAAATGACCGCCAATCAACCGGCCTTTTCTGCGCGTCTCTTGGATCAACGCAATGTGCTGATGGCGCAAAAAATTGATAGGTTGCACCAAGATGGGAAACGAGTGTTCGTAGCCGTAGGTGCTCTGCATATGGCGGGCAAGACAGCACTGCCCAAATTGCTTCAAGGCAAAGGTTATGCGGTGGCCTTTATTCCATTGCGGGATTAACTTCGCATGCACGGAGACGGCCTTGCAGCGCTGGAAGCGTCGGCTATCAGCTTTTTTCAGTCCCGCCAAAGCGTATGAAAATACGCCCCTATGGCCAAAAAAGACCACGTCTCTGAAACCCCCGCCACCCAGCTGCT
>DGQR01000114.1 GCA_002390825.1 Rhodoferax sp. UBA4409 | reverse complement strand
GAGTGCCTGGTGGCCTATCTGCACGACGGTATCGATGCCTGGGACATGGGCGCAGACGGCGCGTATGCGCATGTCGCCCCCAAAGAGCATCAGGTAGCCCATGGGGCCCAACGGGCCCTGATGGAGCGCTACGGCCGCTTTGAAAAACGCTAGGGGAGAACCAAGCCATGGACTTGATTTTGTGGCGGCACGCAGAGGCCATTGACGTAGAGATGGTGGGCGACGACATGTTGCGCTCACTCACCGGTAAAGGGGAGAAGCAGGCCGCTCGCATGGCTGCTTGGCTGGACCGGCAGTTGCCCGAGGGGGCCAAGATTTGGGCGAGTCCGGCATTGCGCACTGAGCAAACCGCCAAGGCCCTGCAACGGAAATTCAAAACCCATGCGGCATTGGCGCCCCTGAGCGGGGTGGATGATTTGCTGGGGCTGGTGCAGTGGCCGAATGCCAAAGGCTGCGTGGTTGTCGTTGGCCACCAACCTACCTTGGGGCAAACCATTTCCAAGCTGCTGGGCTTGAGCGAGAGCGAGTGCGCCGTGAAGAAGGGCGCACTCTGGTGGCTACGCTACCGCGAGCGCGATGGCATCGGGCAAACCGTGGTGGTCACGGTTCAGTCGCCCGAGGTGTTGTAGAGCCCCCGGAAGGAGGCGCAACATCAGGCCTTCTTGCCTTTTGCAGGGCGGCCTGTTTTCAGGCTCGGCACTGCAGCCAGAGCGGCCTTGAGCGCAGCATCAGTGAATGCAGCAATCGCCTTCATGCCGGCGCGGACCAATTCGGTTTTCTTCACAGGCAAACCCATTTTGGCGGCGCGCAACTTCAAGGCAGCGAGCACGTCGTATTCATTTTTGGGGATGGTGAAGCTGTCGCGCACCATTTTTGGCTTCTTCGCTTTTTCGACCTTGGCTGCGACCGGTTTGGCTACTGTTTTTGCAGCAGGCTTGGCGATGGTCTTGGCTGCGGGCTTGGCGGCTGACTTCGCTGCGGCTTTCACTGCAGGTTTGGTGGCTGCGCTTTTGGCTTTTTCTGCGGGCTTGGCTGCGGCTTTCGGTGCCACTTTGGCTACAGGCTTGGCGGCTGGCTTGGCAGCTGGTTTTGTCTCAGCTTTTTTGGCAGGCTTTGCGGCCTTGGTAGCGGGGCTTGGCTTTTCGCTGGCGGCCACAGGTGCCGGTGCGGCGGGTTTCGCCACGGGCTTGGCGGCTACCTTGCTCTTGGCTTGTGGTGCGGCTTTAGCGGCAGGCTTGCTGGCAGCAGTTTTGGCAGCGGTGGCTGCGCTCGGCGCGGGCGTTGTGACAGCGGGCACGGCTGCAGGGGCTGCAGCTGCCACGGTGGTTTCAGGGGTGTGGGTGGGGGTCGCAGTATTGGACATGAAGGTCACTCCTTTTGTTAAACGGTATATATAGTTTATACCGTTTAAATTCTTTCAGAATTGTGTCATCCAGATGTCACGTTGGCTGGGCAAACTGGCGTCCCTTTTGTCGTTTGGAAGCTCGCCATGTCATCAATTCCTTTGAGATTGGTTCAGGGCAGTGTGCCTAAAAGTAGCGGGCCAAGACCCCTCGAGGCGGTATTGCAAAACAAGTTGCTGTACCCGGTTTTTCAACCCATCGTGAAACTCGATGATGGGTCGGTGTACGCCCATGAAGCCTTGATACGCGGCCCGCAAGGTACCGCGCTTCACACCCCCGATGCCTTGCTGCGCGCCGCAGACGAGGAGGGCTTGGGCTATGAATTTGAAACTGCCTGCGTCAGATCCACCCTGCGCTCGTGGGGGCGCATGCAAACGGCTGGTCGCTTATTTGTGAACGTCAGCGCGGAAGCGCTGATTACCGCTTACGAGGGCCGCGGCCAGCAGGGACTGCTGGAGTGGATCCAGGACTTCCATGTCACGCCCCGAATGTTGGTGCTCGAGATCACCGAGCACGAGCGGGTGGACAACATGGACCGTCTCGCAGAAGTGGTGCAAGAGGTCCGCGCTGCCGGTTTGGCTCTGGCACTGGATGATTTCGGAGATGGCCGCTCTAGCTTGCGGCTCTGGTCGCAGATCAAGCCCGAGGTGGTGAAGATCGACAAGTACTTCACCCGCAACATCAGCGCCCACGGCGACAAGCTCAAAACCATTCAGGCCCTGCAGCACATTGCCACCATCTTTGGTACCGCGCTGGTTGCTGAGGGCATTGAAACCGCAGAGGACCTGCGGGTGTTGCGCGATGTGGGCATTGAGTATGGCCAAGGTTATTTTCTGGGCCGGCCTGATGCCGTGCCCCTGCAGTGGCTGCCTGCGCTGCCCAAGCAGGTGCTGCAAGAGCGCCAGGTAGCGGTGTTTCCGGAGCTGGGTCGCTTGTCGCAGGGCGGGCATTTGCGCAGCCTGTCGCTGGTGCGCGCACCCACGGTGAGCCCTGAAACCCACAATGACACGCTGGCCCGGATTTTTCTGGACAACAGTAATTTGCATGCGATTGCGGTGGTGGAAGGGGAGCGCCCGGTGGGCATCATCAACCGCGCGCACTTCATGAACGAATACAGCAAGCTCTATTACCGCGAGGTGTGGGGCCGCAAGCCTTGTGTGGTGCACGCCAATATGGAGCCCCGCCTGATTGAGCGTGAACACAGTGTGGACGAGTTGGTCGGAATTCTGACTTCGCAGGATCAGCGCTACCTGAGCGACGGATTCATTGCCACAGACAATGGCCGCTATGTAGGGATCGGCACCGGCGACCAACTGGTCCGGTCGGTCACCGAGACCCGGATCGAGGCAGCCCGCCACGCCAACCCCTTGACGTTTTTACCGGGCAACATCCCCATTACCCAGCACATCGAGCGCTTGTTGAAAAAGCAGGCGTGTTTTGTGGCGTGTTATGCCGATCTGAACCATTTCAAGCCTTACAACGACTATTACGGGTACTGGCGGGGCGACGAGATGATCCGCCTTCTGGCACGCATTGCCATGGAGCAGTGCGATGCCCAGCGCGACTTTTTGGGCCATGTGGGCGGTGACGACTTCATCCTGCTGTTCCAAAGCGAGGACTGGCGCGCCCGCTGCGAGCGCTTGGTAGCTGAGTTTGGAGAGCGCGCCCGCGCCTTGTTTGATGAAAACGCGCGTCAGGCGGGGGGCATTGAAGCCGAAGACAGGCACGGTGTGCGCCGCTTTTTCCCTTGCACTACCTTGTCGATCGGTGCGGTGGTGGTCGATGGCCACCAGTTCACCCGTGCGGAGGATGTGGCCAACCTGGCTGCCATGGCCAAGCATGACGCCAAATTGTCCCCCACCGGGTTACACGAAACGGTGCTGGCTTAAATCCCGCTGATGTGCAGGGTCCACGGGGCCTTTTGCCACGCCAGCTCTTCTTCCCGCAAAAGGTGCGCACTTTGGGGGTAGGCGACTGCCCAGCTGGTGCGGCAGGCCAGATGCAGGCGGTGTGTGCCCTGCGGGCCGGTGGTGAGCGCCATGCCCTTCAGATCAGGGTCCCGCCGCGCATGGCACAAAATCACTGCCAGGCGCAGGCAAATCAGTTGCAACACCAGGTCGTCTTGGCTTAGCACCGCTTCCAGTTTGCGCAATTTGCCTCGGTGCCCCAGCACCAGCAAGCTCAGGCGGTGCATTTCTGAGAGCGAGAAGCCCGCAGCGTCTGCGTTGTCCAAAATATAGGCGCCGTGCTTGTGGTAGTCGCTGTGGGCGATATGGCTGCCGATTTCATGGAGCTCAGCCGCCCAACCCAGCTTGCGCATCAAGCGCTCGGGATCTGCGGTTTCGTAGGTGCCCAGCACCTGTTTGAGCAGGTGTGTTGCCACTTTGCTGACCCGCGCGCTTTGCACCAAGTCCACGGAAAACTTGGTGGCCAGCCGCTGCACGCTTTTGGCGCGCAAGTCGCCATAGTCGCGGGCACCGCCGGTCAGGTCGCAAATCAGGCCGTGGCGCAGGCCGCCGCTGGCTTGTTGCATCTCGGTAATGCCCAGCAGGCTGAAAATCGCCCGCATCACGCTCAGGCCACCGCCGATGATGGCGCGGCGGTCTTCCCGCATGCCGGGCATGCGGACACGGTCTGCGCTTTGGGCGGCAATCAGGCGTTCCAGCAACCAGTCTAGGCCCTCTTGTGTCAATACACCCTCGGGCCAGCCGGCCGCCACCAGCACATCGCCGATAGCGCTGACGGTACCCGCAGAGCCGTAGGCCGTGTCCCAGAGGTCGGGGTGATAGGCATCAAACGCCTCATCGAGGACCGCTTTGGCCGCGACCTCTGCAATCTCGAACGCCTTGGCGGTGAATTGCCCGTCCGGGAAATACCGTTTGGACCAGGCAATACTGCCGACCCGGTACGACTCCATGGTGCCGGGCGTCAGGCCTTGCCCCAAAATCAGCTCGGTCGAGCGGCCACCCACATCGATCACCAAGCGGCGCTCTGTGGTCACCGGCAGCATGTGCGCCACGCCTTGGTAGATCAACCGGGCCTCTTCACGGCCGGAAATGACGTCGATCGGAAAGCCCAGTACTGCGTTGGCCTTCTCCAAAAACACATCGCGGTTGCGGGCCTCGCGCAAGGTTTGGGTGGCGACTGCCTTGACCTCGTGCGGCTTGAAGCCGGCCAGCCGCTCGCCGAAGCGGGCCAGGCATTCCCAACCCGCCTGCATGGCGGCCGGTGTGAGGTTGCGGTCTTCGTCGAGGCCGCCGCCCTGGCGTACGGTCTCTTTGAGGTATTCGGTGCGTTGAAATTCGCCGTGGTCTACCCGCCCGATTTCGAGCCTGAAGCTGTTGGACCCTAAGTCCACGGCAGCCAGGCGGTTTCCATTTGTCATGTGTGTGTCAGGTGAGAAGTTGTTCGGCTTAGATTGCATGGTACCCCCGCGGCAATGAGGGGCTTCGGCTTACCCCACTATTTTGCCGTCTGCGCCGAGCATGCTTTGAGTTACGAGCACGCTGGTGCGCTTGCGCGTGTCGGGGTTCAGGCGCAGCCCTGCGAGATCGACAGCGTTTCGTTTGCTGAAGGCTAGCATGGCATTGTTACGGGTGATGTTGCCCTCTACGCCCTGCAGCACCTCCGCGCAGTAGCGTGCGGAAATGAAGCCTGCCAGGCTCTGCGCGGTAGGTGGCTCGTCATACAGACGCCCCATGACGTCGCGGTAAGCCCGCACCAGCGGGAGGTTGCTGTTGACGGGCGGCACACTTTGCGTAGAGATGACCGGGCTGAAGCGCGAAACGCCGAGCTGCTGCAGGGCCACCACATTGACATCGGACATGGCGACCAGGTAGCGCTGGGCGGCCTGCTTTTCGATACCTTGTGCAAATTGCGCCAGCTCGGGCGTGCCACCCAAAAAAATCAGAATCCGCGGGCTTTGTGCGTTCAGGGTGCCTGCGAGCTTGTCGAGCGAGGTGCTGGGCGAATAGGTGTGCAATTTGAGCTGCAGCTCGGCTGCTGCCCGGTCCATGTCGTCGCGGTACAGCGCCATCTCGAGGGGGCTGGCGTACACCGCACCGACATGCTGCACGCCCATGACGGCGAGAGACTTGATGGCATAGGCGATTTGCTCTTGGCGGGTCGCAAAAATGCCGAAGGTGTTGTCGCTGCCATCGCCCGGGTTGTGTAGCCAGGGGGCGACATGGGGGAGTTCGGGCATTTCGCGCCGCAGGATGGCGGCCAGCTGGCCGGCTGTTTTGTCGCCCACGGTGCCCACTGCTGCGACACATTCGGGCATGGCCTTGAGGGTGTCTGCGACCCCGCGGAGGGCCTTGGGGCTGCCATCCACTTCTAGGACCAAATGCCGCACCGGCTTGCCCCGCAGGCCGCCGCGGGCATTGAGGTCTTGCCACGCAGCACGCGAGCCCACCAAAAAGTCTTTGGACACGTCGATTTGTGTGGGCGACGTATCCACGATCTGCACCACGGTGGCTCCGGCCGCCACTCCGCCCGCTTTGCCTGTCTGAGAAAACGCGGGCGTGGCACTCAAGGCAAAGCCACCCCATGTGAGTTGGCGAAGGGTGGTCCGGCGGGTTTGGCACAACGACGTGAAGGGCATGGTATTTTTTGTAATGCTATAAAAATAATAGCTGCTAGCGCACTGTTTATGTGCGCTAGCAGCTGATTCGATTGAATGCGTGGGGTGCTTATTTCGCCGGGGCAGGTGGCAGCAGGACGGTGTCCACCACATGCACGACGCCGTTGGTCGCGGAGATGTCTGCGGTGGTGACGGTGGCTGTTTCCACGATCACAAAGGTGCCGGCCTTGGCGAGGGCCAGGTTAGATCCCTGCACGCTCTTGACGTTGCTGTTTTTGACGTCGGCGGCCATCAGTTTCCCGGGGACTACGTGGAAGGTGAGCACCGCCTTGAGCTTGTCAGGGCTGGCGGCCAGCTCATCGAGAGTTTTGGCAGGAACGGCCTTGAAAGCCTCGTTGCTCGGCGCGAATACGGTGAAAGGGCCTGCGGACTTCAGGGTTTCGGTCAGGCCTGCTTTGGTGACCAGGCTGTTCAGGGTGCTGAGCTCGGGCGTGCGGGCAATGGTGTCGGCCACATTGCTGGGTTGGGACACGGTGGCGCAGCCACTCAGAGCAGCTGCGAGCGCAGCTGCGACCAACAGAGAACGGCGGGGGTGTGCAAAAGCAGACATGGTGAACTCCTGGGTTGAAAGCGGCAAAGCGTAAGAATTTTTTATGACGGAAATATGACAAATTTGTGCAAAATACCGCGTCAGTTCGTGCCGCCAGCCCTTCTTGGATTGGCGTCACAAACTTGTCACAAAAGGTTCTTAAAGTTCAACCTGTCTGAGTTTTCCCAAACCTGCTTTTAAAGGCTTCCCATGACAATGACTTTCCACCGAATCGCTCTGGCAGTCGCTGCCGGCACCCTGCTGACCACCGCTGGCTTTGCTGGCGCCCAAGAAATCACCGGTGCCGGTGCGTCGTTTCCTGCGCCCATCTACGCCAAGTGGGCTTCGGACTACAACAAAGCTACCGGCGTGAAAGTGAACTACCAGTCCATCGGCTCCGGTGGTGGTATCAAGCAAATCGACTCCAAGACGGTGGATTTCGGCGCTTCTGACGCTCCATTGACCGACGAAGTCTTGAAGTCCAAAGGCCAAATGCAATTCCCCACCGTGTTGGGTGGCGTGGTGCCGGTGATCAACGTGAAGGGTATTGAGCCTGGCCAGCTGAAGCTGACAGGTCAAGTGTTGGGTGACATTTACTTGGGCAAGGTTTCCAAGTGGAACGACCCAGCGATCAAGTCGCTGAACCCCAGCCTGAACCTGCCTGATGCACCGATCGCCCAAGTGCGCCGCGCAGACGGTTCCGGCACCACCTTCATTTTCACCAACTACCTGAGCAAGGTAAATGCTGAGTGGAAATCCAAGGTGGGTGAAGGTACAGCCGTGAACTGGCCCGTGGGTGCCGGTGGCAAGGGTAACGAAGGCGTGGCTGCATTTGTGGCCCGCTTGCCCAACTCCATGGGATATGTCGAGTACTCGTACGTCAAGCAAAACAAGCTGAACTACGCGGTCATGCAAAATGCTGCAGGCAACTTCGTTCAGCCTGATGATGAGACTTTCAAGGCCGCCGCAGCGGGTGCTGACTGGGCCAAGAGCTTCTACCAGATCCTGACGAACCAGCCCGGCAAAGATGCATGGCCCATCAGCGGCGCGACTTTCATCTTGATGCACCTCAAGCAAGACAAGCCTGCCAATGCTTCTGAAACCCTGAAGTTCTTCAACTGGGCCTATGCCAACGGCGCCAAAGCAGCTGCTGACTTGGACTATGTGCCTATGCCTGCACCCGTGATCGCCGCTATCCAGAAGTCCTGGGGCGAGATCAAAGACGGCGCTGGCAAGCCCATCGCGTTCAAGTAAGCCCTTGTTGAATCGATCTTGACGGAGGAAATCCCCATGTCATCTACACTCGTTCGTGGGGATTCCCCGAGTCAAACGATTGTTCAACCGCCTTCCCGTGCCATGACCACACCACCACCAATAAAGAGAGCCCGCTCAGGGCCGATGGCAGACCGTTTATTTGGCTATGCAGCCAAAGCGTCTGCGCTCATCACCCTGATTTTGCTCGTAGCTATCCTCGTCACCCTCACCATGAGCGCGTGGCCGGCCATCAGCAAATATGGCTTGTCTTTCCTGACCAGTACCACTTGGGATCCTGTGCAGGAAGACTTCGGTGGCTTGGTCATGATCTACGGCACCTTGGCGACCTCGCTGATTGCGCTCTTGATTGCAGTGCCTGTCAGTTTTGGTATAGCCCTGTTTTTGACAGAGTTGTCGCCCGCTTGGCTCAAGCGCCCTTTGGGTACTGCTATTGAATTGCTGGCTGCTGTGCCATCGATCGTGTACGGCATGTGGGGCCTGCTGGTGTTTGGCCCTGTGCTCGCAACATACGTGCAGCAACCGATCCAGGCGATGACTGCAGGCGTGCCTTATGTGGGTGCGTTTTTCTCGGGCCCACCGGTTGGTATCGGCATTTTGTCGGCCGGCATCATCTTGGCCATCATGATCATCCCGTTCATCGCATCGGTGATGCGTGACGTGTTTGAAGTAACCCCACCCATGCTCAAAGAGTCTGCGTACGGCTTGGGCGCAACGACTTGGGAAGTTGTCTCCAAGGTCGTGTTGCCTTACACCAAGACCGGCGTTATCGGCGGCATCATGCTGGGTCTGGGGCGTGCGATTGGTGAAACCATGGCGGTCACCTTTGTGATCGGTAACTTCAACCAGTTGGATTCACTCAGCCTGTTTCAGGCTGCAAACAGTATTACCTCTGCACTCGCTAACGAGTTTGCGGAAGCCGGCGAGGGGCTCCACCAGGCTGCCCTGATGTACCTCGGCTTGGTGCTGTTCTTCATCACCTTTGTCGTGCTGACCCTGTCCAAGCTGCTGCTGCAGCAACTCAAGAAGAGCGAAGGCACCAAGTCATGAACGCGCAAGACCAGATCCGCAGCGTTGCATTCCGGCGCCGCAAGCGTGTCAACATCCTGGCCCTGGCGCTGTCCATGGGGGCCATGGCTTTCGGCCTGTTCTGGCTGTTCTGGATCCTCTGGGAAACCTTCCGCCTGGGCCTGAGTGGCCTGGCGTGGGCCACCCTGACGCAGATGACCCCGCCGCCGAACGAAAACGG
>DGQR01000149.1 GCA_002390825.1 Rhodoferax sp. UBA4409 | reverse complement strand
GGCCAAGGGCATGGTGAAGGACGTGTTCCGCACCCGCAATATGCGCTCCTTGGCAGGCAACTCGGGCCTGGGCCAGGTGCGCTACCCCACGGCGGGCAATGCTTTCAGCGAAGAAGAGGCGCAGCCTTTCTATGTGAACGCGCCTTTCGGCATCGTGCTGGTGCACAACGGCAACCTCACCAACGCCAAGGCCCTGAAGGCTGAGTTGTTCAATCTGGACCACCGCCACATCAACACCGAAAGCGACTCCGAAGTCTTGCTCAACGTACTGGCCCACGAAATCGAAGTCTCCACCCGCGGTCTGCCTTTGCAGCCCCAAGACTTGTTCACCGCCGTGTCGCGAGTGCACAAGCGCATCAAGGGCTCGTATGCGGTGATCTGCCACATCGCCGGCCACGGCTTGCTGGCCTTCCGCGACCCGTTTGGTATTCGCCCCTTGTGCTTGGGCAAGGGCGCAGACGGCACCCACATGGTGGCCAGCGAGTCGGTGGTGTTGGAAGGCACCAGCCACCAGTTTGTGCGCGACGTACAGCCCGGAGAAGCCGTGTTTATCGCGCTGGACGGCACGGTGCACAGCCAGCAGTGCGCGGCGAATCCGCAGCTGATGCCTTGCATTTTTGAGTTTGTGTACCTCGCCCGCCCGGATTCGGTGATGGACGGCATCTCGGTGTACCAAGCGCGTTTGAACTTGGGCGAGACGCTGGCCAAGCGGGTGATCTCCACCGTGCCACCGAACGAAATCGATGTGGTGATTCCGATCCCTGAATCCAGTCGCCCCAGCGCCGCGCAGTTGGCCCAGTTGCTGGGCCTGCCCTACCGCGAAGGGTTTGTGAAAAACCGTTACGTGGGTCGTACCTTCATCATGCCGGGGCAGGGCGTGCGCAAAAAATCAGTGCGCCAGAAGCTCAACGTGATTGCCAGCGAATTCAAGGGTCGCAATGTGCTGTTGGTGGATGATTCCATTGTCCGCGGCACCACCAGCAAAGAAATCGTGCAGATGGCGCGCGACGCCGGTGCCCGCAATGTCTACCTGGCCAGCGCTGCGCCACCTGTCCGTTACCCCAATGTGTATGGCATCGATATGCCTACCAGCAGTGAGTTGGTGGCCTACAACCGTACCGTCGAAGAAGTGCGCGAAATCATCGGTTGCGACGCGCTGATTTACCAGGACGTGGATGGCATGAAAAAAGCTATCGGCTCCCTGAGCAAAAACCTGGCGGGTTTTGATGCCTCCTGTTTTGATGGCGTGTACGTTACCGGCGACATTTCGTCGGACGACATTGCCCGCCTCAACGAAAACCGTGTAGGCGCTGAAGAAGGCCAGGAAGACACTTCCCGCCTGGCGCTGCCCAACCACGCTGACTGACACCATGAAGCAAATTCCCTTACCCGAAGGCCTGCACAACGACACCCTTGCGGTGCGTGCGGCCCTAGAGCGCAGCCAATACGGCGAAAATTCGGAAGCTCTGTACCTGACCAGCGGCTATGTGCAACACAGCGCGGCCTCCAGCGCCGCGCGGTTTGCAATGGAAGAGGAGGGTTTCACGTATTCCCGCGTGAGCAACCCCACAGTCACCAGCATGGAACTCCGGCTGGCGGCGCTCGAGGGCACCGAAGCAGCCATTGCCACCTCGTCCGGCATGTCAGCCATTTTATTGCTGGGCATGGCACTGCTCAAAGCTGGCGACCATGTGATTTGTTCGCAGTCAGTGTTCGGCTCGGTCATTCCGATTTTCAGCCGCGAGTTTGCGAAGTTCGGTGTGGAAACCACTTTCGTATCGCAAACCGACATTGAGGCCTGGAAGGCCGCCGTTCGCCCCAATACCAAGTTGCTGTTTGCCGAAACGCCGACCAACCCGCTCACCGAGGTGTGCGACATCCAGGCCTTGGCCGATATTGCACATGGCGCAGGCGCTTTCTTGGCCGTGGACAACTGCTTTGCCACCCCGGTGTTGCAGCGTCCGGCGAGCATGGGGGCGGATTTCATCATCCACTCCGGTACCAAGTTTTTGGATGGGCAAGGCCGCGTGATGGCAGGCGCCATTTGCTGCACCCAGAAGCAACGCGACGAAGTGTTTTTGCCTGTGATCCGCACTTGCGGGATGGTGCTCGCACCCTTCAATGCCTGGGTGTTACTCAAGGGCATGGAAACTCTGGCTCTGCGCGTGAAGGCGCAGTCGGAGACGACCCTGGCGCTGGCCCATTGGCTGGAAGCCCAGCCGCAAGTGGCACGTGTTTTTTACCCCGGCTTGGCCAGCCACCCGCAACACGAGTTGGCCATGCGCCAGCAGTCCGGCTGCGGTGGCGCGGTGTTGTCCTTTGAGGTGAAGGCACCGGATGTGGACACTGCGCGCAAAAACGCATTCCATGTGCTCGACAGCATGCAGGTGCTCTCGCTGTGCACCAACCTTGGCGACACCAAAACATTGGCAGCGCACCCTGCCAGCACCTCGCACGGCCGCTTGTCGGAAGTGCAGCGCCAGGCGGCTGGCATCGGCCAAGGCCTGATTCGCGTGGCCGTGGGCCTCGACCATATCAATGACATCACCGCCGATCTGGCGCGTGGTTTGCAAACTATCTGACATGAGCAAAATTCGCACCCGTATCGCCCCTTCGCCTACCGGCTTTCTGCACCTAGGCACTGCCCGCACCGCGCTGTATTCCTGGGCCTATGCCCGCCACTTCAGTGGCGAGTTTGTGCTGCGCATTGAAGACACCGACGTAGCCCGCTCCACCCAGGACTCGGTCGACCAGATTCTGGAATCCATGCGCTGGCTGGGGCTGGAGTACGACGAAGGCCCGGTGTACCAGATGCAGCGCCTGGAGCGCTACAAGGCCGTGGTCGACCAGCTAATTGCAGAAGGCAAGGCTTACTACTGCTACAGCACCCCTGAAGAGCTCGACGCGGTGCGCGAGGCCAAAAAGGCCCGTGGTGAAAAAGCGCTGTACGACGGCACTTGGCGCCCCGCACCCGGCAAAACCTTGCCGGCCATTCCCGAAGGCGTCAAACCTGTGGTGCGCTTTTGCAATCCACAAGATGGCGATGTAACCTGGAATGACCTGGTCAAAGGCCCTATCACCATCAGCAACCGCGAGATTGACGACCTCATCATCGTTCGCACCGATGGCATTCCGACCTACAACTTTGCGGTGGTAGTGGACGATTGGGATATGCAGATCAGCCACGTGTTCCGCGGTGATGAGCACATCAACAACACACCTTGGCAGATCAACATCTTTAACGCGCTCGGCGCGCCCCTGCCCGAGTTCGGCCACTGCCCGGTCATTCTGGGTGACGACGGGCAGAAGCTGTCCAAGCGCCGTGGCGCAGTGAGCGTGACTGCTTATGAAGAGGGCGGCTACCTGCCCGAAGCCATGTTGAACTACCTGGCCCGCTTGGGCTGGAGCCATGGCGACGAAGAGTTGTTCAGCCGCGAGCAGCTGGTGAGCTGGTTCGACGGTACCCACCTGAATAAGAGCCCCGCGCAGTGGGACCCCGCCAAGTTGCTGTGGGTCAACGCGCACTACATCAAGCAAGCCGATAACGCACGCTTGGCGCCACTGGTGGCCGTGCAGTTGGCCAAGCAGGGCGTTCAGTTGGCTGACGATGTCATTGCCAACCATTTGCCCTTGGTATGCGGCTTGCTCAAAGACCGTTGTGACACCACCGTGTCGCTCGCGACCTGGGCTGCCAAGTTTTATGCGGATTTGCAGGTGGACCCCGCAGAGCTGGCCCAACACGTAACCGATGCAGCCAAGCCCGCCATTGCGGCCCTAGCGGCCAAGCTGGCAGATTGCGCATGGGAGAAGGCTGCGATCGCCGCGGTGATCAAAGAAGTCTTGGCCGCACACAGCCTCAAGATGCCCCAGTTGGCGATGCCGGTCCGCGTGCTGGTCATGGGCACTGCGCAAACGCCTTCGCTGGATGCCGTACTGGAACTCAGCGGTAAAACAAAAGTTTTGGAGCGACTTGCTAAAGCCTGAAAAACTTGTATATAATTTGAGGCTCGGAAGTTGATAACAAAGCTAACCAAAAATTAGCGATGTCATCAGGAAATTGGGGGTATAGCTCAGCTGGGAGAGCGCTTGCATGGCATGCAAGAGGTCAGCGGTTCGATCCCGCTTACCTCCACCAATTCTTCTGAAACGGATTAGTTCCAAGGTTTTGACCCTATCGTCTAGAGGCCTAGGACATCACCCTTTCACGGTGAGTACCGGGGTTCGAATCCCCGTAGGGTCGCCAAGTTTTACCGCAAGGTAAACGGCAACAAGTCGGTAACAGCTTCTGCAAGGAAGCGACTTGGCTCCGAGTCGAAAGACGCAGAGCGAATGGTTACTGCTACCAGGAGTGGTAGTTCAGTTGGTTAGAATACCGGCCTGTCACGCCGGGGGTCGCGGGTTCGAGTCCCGTCCACTCCGCCAAATTTTGGAAAAGCCGTTGTTAAATCAACGGCTTTTTTCTTGAAGAGTTTTCTAGGTTTTGACCCTATCGTCTAGAGGCCTAGGACATCACCCTTTCACGGTGAGTACCGGGGTTCGAATCCCCGTAGGGTCGCCAAGTTTTACCGCAAGGTAAACGGCAACAAGTCGGTAACAGCTTCTGCAAGGAAGCGACTTGGCTCCGAGTCGAAAGACACAGAGCGAATGGTTACCGCTACCAGGAGTGGTAGTTCAGTTGGTTAGAATACCGGCCTGTCACGCCGGGGGTCGCGGGTTCGAGTCCCGTCCACTCCGCCAAATTCAAGAAGCCGTTGCATGTACTTGCAACGGCTTTTTTGTTTTATCTGGGCTTTTCCGTCACGGTTGCACAATCAAGCTATGTGGATACATCGACTTTCTCGCACCACCGGACATCAGCGCTTGGTGATCGGCGCCTGTGCGGGGGCCGTGGCAGCGGTGGTCCCCAGCCCTTGGCCCATCGAACTGCAGGGGCTGATCGCCTGGATTTGTGGTGCCAGCACCTATTTGGTCTTGGCATGGCGATTGGCGATGGTGTTTAACGCAGAGAGCACCCGGTCGCGCGCGCAATCGCAGGATCAGCCTAGTGTGATCTGGTTCAGCCTTTTGCTTTTGTCTGCATTCGCGAGTGTGGCGGCCATTGCGATGCTCTTGTCCAATAGCCGCGACATGGCATTAATGACCCGGGTGGGCCATGTTTTGGTGTCGCTATTGGCGCTGATGAGCTCGTGGCTGCTGATGCAATGCATTTTTGCTTTTCGCTACGCGCATCTGTACTACCAGACCGAGCTCAAAGGCCACCCCGGAGGCGGCGGATTGCAGTTTCCGGGTGTTCTGCCGCCCGACTATTTCGACTTTTTGTACTACGCCCATGTGGTGGGCATGACATCGCAAGTGTCGGATGTAGTGGTGACGTCCCGGCCCATGCGCCACTTGACGCTGTTGCACAGTCTCGCGGCCTTTGCCTTCAATATGATGGTGTTGGCCTTGAGTGTGAATGTGATGGCCGGGTTGCTTTAGTCACCCGGTGGCAAAGGCGCCTTGCCCCACGACAGCAAACCCGTGGAGAGCGAGGTGCCCAGCATAATGACTGCGCCGCACAAGCCCATCGACAGGGTGACCGACTCCCCGAGCAGCACTACGCCATACAAAATAGCGAAAACGGGAATAGCGTAGGTGACGGACAAGGCGCGCGACGGGCCTGTGCGCTCGATCAGGCGGAAGAAAATCACATAGGCTAAGCCAGTGCACACCACACCGAGAGCAATCACTGCTCCCCAAGCCTGCAAAGGCGCGGGTTCGGCGGGCCACGTCCAGATGGCTAGCGGCAACAGGGCTAAAGAGGCGCCCAATTGGCTGCCGGTGGCGAGCACCAAAGACGGGACGCCCGGCAAAAACCGGCGAGTGAAGCTGGCTGAAATGCCATAGAACAGGCAAGCTGTTAAGCAAGCGATCACAGCCAGCGTGCTGGACCCTGCCCCCGGAGCGCCGCCAGAGTCACGGTTCAGTGCCAGCATGGCCACGCCTAAAAATCCAATCACCAGCCCGAGGACGCGTGAACCCTGCAACTTGTCGCCCAGCCACCACCAGGCGATAGCTGCGCCAAAGAGCGGCACCGTGGCATTCAGCAGGGCTGACAGGCCGGTGGAAATCGACAACAACGCCCACGACAGGCAGGCAAATGGAATCGCCGAATTCAGCACGCCCACGGTAAAGCACAACTTCCAGTGCTGACGCAGGGCAGGGATCTGGCCGCGCAAAGCGAGCAAAGGCAGCAAAAACAGGCTGGCAATGCAGACCCGCAAACCCGCGGTGGGCAGGGCACCAAACGCCTTGCCGCTGGTGCGCATGAACAAAAACGAAGCCCCCCAGATCGCGGCCAACAACACGAAGTCAAAGACCCACGCTGGTGCTGCGGGCGAGGATGGGGAGGTAGAGGGGGCGCTCACTCAGGGCTTTCGTTGTTCGAGGTTCAGTAATGCGGATTTGCGGTCCACGCCACCGGCGTACCCAGTCAGGCTGCCGTTGCTGCCGAGCACGCGGTGGCAAGGCACCACGATGCTCAAGGGGTTGCGCCCGACGGCTGCCGCAACTGCCCGCACTGCGGAGGGCCTGCCGATCTGCTGGCTCAAGGTCGAGTAGCTGATGGTAACGCCGCAAGGAATGTCCAAGAGCGCTCGCCAGACTGATTGCTGAAAGGCGGTGCCGTTGCTCAGGTCAAGCGGCAGCGAAAACTGGCTGCGCTCACCGGCAAAGTAGGCAGCAAGTTGCGCTTGTGCCACGGCGACAGTGGGGTGATCGCCGAACGCCAACCCTGCGACATCAGGATAGTGCTTTTGCGATTCAAACCAGATGCCGAGCAGCCCGGCGTCATGGCCGGCGAGCAGCATGGGGCCCAAAGGGCTGGTCCAGCGGGATAGGCGTGCGGTGGTGGGAATTTTCATGAAATAGGCCTCTAGTGCTCATGGAATATGCGCAAATAGCTATGTTTTTGATAGTGACTGCCAAGCGCGAACGGTGGCGTAGCCCCGCCAGGGCCGCCAACGTTGTGACAGAGCCTCAGCGGCCGCAGCGGGGTGATTGGCCTCACGCACGCCGAGTGCGGACTGCAACGCGACATCGCCCGATGGAAACGCATCCGGCCAGCGCAGCGCCCGCAAGGCGATGTAGTGCGCGGTCCATGTGCCTATGCCGGGCAAGGTCTGCAGTTGGGCCATGGTGGCGGGTACATCACCGCCGGGTTGCAGGTGCAGTGCGCCTGATTGCACCGCGTGGGCCAGCGACAGAATCGCTTGTTGCCGTTGTTTGACGATGCCCAGGCGGCCCAAAACATCCGGCGACAGCGCAGCGAGCGTGGCGGCGTCTGGAAAGCAACGCTCCAAACCTTCAGGCGCTAGGGCGAGTGGAATGCCGCAATGGTCCACCAGCCGTGCGGTCAGGGTGCGGGCAGCCTTCACGGTGATTTGCTGGCCCAAGATGGCGCGCACAGCCAGCTCCAGCCCGTCCAAGGTGCCGGGCACCCGCATGCCTTCACTCCCCGCAAAGTCAGGGCACAACATCGCGTCCATCGCAGCCGGGTCTGCATCCAGATCCAGCCAGGCGCGCATGCGGGTCAGCACCACTGGCAGAGCGCTTGCCAGGGACTCGCTGATGCGCAGCTGCACCCGGTGTTGCCCCTCGGCCCATTGCGCCTCGACCCACCCGCGCAGCACGGTGCCTTTGTGGGGCAAGCTGATAGAGCGCCGGATCAATCCCTTCGCTGCGTCCACCGATTCGACGCCGGCAATAGCGCGGTTGGCAAAGAAATCCAGCAGGTGCTGGACGTTGAAGGGCGGACGGTAGGCGGCTTGGAAACGGAAAGCTGTGGCCTCAGGCGCCAGATCGCGCACTGGATCGCCGACCCTTACCAGTGAAGTTGGCGACGAGTGTGAGGGGGGCCGTATCGACTTGCGCAGCGCCGTAGGTTGTAGCCGGTAATGCTGCGCAAATACAGCGTTGAAGCGGCGCACGCTGGCAAAGCCGCTGAGCGCGGCTACGTCCGCCGCGGGCAGCCGCGTGTCGGTCAGGAGCTGCTTGGCGGTCAGCAAGCGGCGGGTCTGCAAGTAGCGCAGTGGCGTAATGCCCCAGTGCGCCTCGAAGATGCGGCGCAAATGTCGGTCGCTGATACCCAGCCGGGCCGCGATGCTGGGGGCGTCGTCGGCCTGTGCGGGGTGCTCCATCAGGTCTGCTGCTTGCAATGCGAGCATGGCGCTCGCGTCTTGCGTGGTCCAGTGCAGTGCCGCGTTCTGCGCGGGTGCCAGCTCCGGGCGGCAGCGCAGGCAGGGGCGAAAGCCGGCAGCTTCTGCTTGGGCCGCGCGCTCAAAAAAGCGGCAGTTTTCTGCTTTGGGAGTGCGCACCCGGCAGACCGGCCGGCAGTAAATGCCGGTGCTGGTCACCCCAGTAAAAAAGCGGCCGTCAAACCGGGCATCCCGCGCCTGCAAAGCCAGGTAGCGGCCAGCGTCGTCGGCTGGCGCCTCTGGCAACAGGTTGGCAGGGGGCTTGGTGGAGGGCATGCGGCTGATGATACGCAGCGCCGCCCGCCGGAGTAGCCGTTTCCGGACATGTGCCTGCCGCCTACAATCCAGCCCACCCGCCAGAAGGCGGTGTTGGCCCTATCTGAACCCCTTGCGCTGCATGCTCCTGTCCCCCCGAATTTTCAAAGCCTACGACATCCGCGGAACCGTGCCCTCCACGCTGACGCCCGAGGTGGCACACCTGCTGGGCCGTGCCTTTGGTGCGCTGGTGCGCGAGCAGGGCGGCGAGACAGTATCCGTGGGCCGCGATGGCCGGCTGAGCAGCCCTGCGTTGGCAGAGGCGCTGATGTCTGGCCTGTCAGCGGCAGGCGTGCAGGTGATCGACATCGGCCAGAGCACCACGCCGCAGCTGTACTTCGCCACCCACACCCTGTGCCCGCACGGTATTCAGGTCACCGGCAGCCACAACCCCAAGGACGACAACGGCTTCAAGATGGTGCTGCAGCGCCAAGCCTTGCATGGCGACGCGGTGCAGGACTTGCGCCAGCGCATGGAGGCGCTGCTGGCGAGCGCGGGTGCTGACGTGGCGCCCGGGCCAGCCACGCCTGCGCAAATGGCTGATGTGCTGCCCGCCTACCGCGCGCGTATCGTCCATGACATTCAACTCGCCCGCAGCATGAAGGTAGTGGTGGACAGCGGCAATGGCGTAGCCGGTGCCAGCGCGCCGGATCTGTTGCGCGCTATCGGCTGCGAGGTGCAGGAACTGCACAGCGCGGTGGATGGCAACTTTCCGAACCATCACCCCGACCCCAGCCGCCCCGAAAACTTGGCGGACCTAGTGCGCGCCTTGCGCGATGGCGATGCCGAAGTGGGCTTGGCCTTCGATGGCGATGGCGACCGCGTGGCGGTGGTCACCCGCGATGGAAAAACCATCCATACCGACCGGCAACTGATGTTGCTGACCCCGGATGTGCTGACCCGCCACCCCGGTGGGGCAGTAGTGTTCGATGCCAAATGCAGCCAAGGCTTAGCGCCGGTGATTGAGGCCGCTGGCGGCGTGCCGGTGATGGACCGCACCGGCCACTCTCTGATCAAAGCCAAGATGCGCGAGTTAAATGCCCCCTTGGGCGGCGAGGTCAGCGGCCACTTGTTTTTCGGCGACCGCTGGTTCGGCTTTGACGACGGCACCTATGCCGCCTGTCGCCTGTTGGAAATCTTGAGCCGCAGCGCGGACGCCAACGCCGTGCTGCACGCGCTACCCGATAGCTACATTACTCCTGAGCTGCACATTGCTTGCCGGGAGGGCGAGGCCCATGCCTTGGTGGATCAGTTACTCGCCACTCTCACACTGGATGCAGCGGCCCGCCTCAACACCGTAGACGGTCTGCGCGTGGACTGGCCTGATGGCTTTGGCCTGCTGCGCGCCTCCAACACCACCCCGGTGCTGGTGATGCGCTGCGAAGGCCGCACGCCCGAGGCGCTGACCCGCATTCAGGCCTTGCTGATGGAATGGGTGCGCCGCATCCAGCCAAATGCCGTGCTCGTGGAGGCTTCCCATTGAAAGCGCCTCAAAAGATATTGATCGTCAAACTCTCGTCTTTGGGCGATGTGGTGCACGCGATGCCGGCAGTACAAGACCTGCGCGCCGCGTTTCCCCGCGCCCGCATTGACTGGGTGGTGGAGCGCGGCTTTGCGCCGCTGGTGGCGCGCTGCGAGGGTGTGGCGCGTGTGATTCCGTGTGACATCCGCGCCTGGAGCAAAAAGCCATTTGCCGCTGTGACCCGTGCCGCTTGGCGCAGCTTCAAGGCCGACCTGCAGCAAGACGCCTATGACGCGGTGATCGACCTGCAGGGCCTGAGCAAGTCCGCACTGGTGGCTTGGATGGCCCGCACCACGCCGGAAGGGCGCCGCTACGCCATGGCCAACCAGACCGAAGGCTCGGGCTATGAGGCGCCCACCCGCTGGGTGGCAGACACGGCCATCACGCTGGAGCCCCATGTGCATGCGGTGCAGCGCGGTCGCTTGCTGTGTGCCAAAGCACTGGGCTACACCCCTGCGGAGGCGCTGCGCTTCGGCCTGGTGGGCAAGGATTGCGCCTTGAGTGCGCCGCTCCCCAAACACCTGGGTCATGCTGAAAACCCCTTTGTGCCCCGCAAGCCTCTGGTGGCACTGGTGCACGGCACCTCGCGGGCCGACAAAGAATGGCCGCTAGACCACTGGGTGGCCTTGGGCCGCCGGTTGAACAACGCCGGCTTTTGCGTGGCCTTGCCCCATGCCGGCGCCCGCGAGCTGGAAACCAGCCGGGCGATCGCCGCCGGGCTGGAGTCGGCGTGGGTGTTGCCCGCCGTGGGGCTGGATGTGCTGACCGATACCTTGGCCCACTGCGCAGGCGTGGTCGGGGTAGACAGCGGCGTGAGCCATATTGCGGTCGCGCTGGACTTGCCCCACGTGCAGATTTACAACTTCGACACCGCCTGGCGCACCGGCCCGGCAGCGCTGGATGCACGGGGTAAGCCCGCGCGGCAATGCAGCGTTTTTGAAGAGCCGTACCCGGATGTGGAGTCCGTGTGGTCTGCGTGGGAGTCGCTGGCGACCCCCGTGCTGAGCCGCTGAATCTGCGCCCGCCCACCATGATGATGCGTGCCCTCTATTCCCTGTTGACCTATGCCGCCCAGCCTTGGGTGCGCCGCAAACTGGCCCGCCGCGCCAAGGTGGAGCCGCTGTATGGCGAATGGGTGGAGCAGCGCTTCGGCCATTACGACGATGCGGTTCACTTCGCCCCGCGGCCTGCCGCCGCAGCGGGTGGTGCACCGGTGGTTTGGTTGCACGCGGTGTCACTGGGCGAAACCCGTGCTGCTGTCGCTTTGCTGGCGCGCTTGCGCGAGAGCCTGCCCGGCATGCGCCTGGTGCTGACCCACGGCACGGCGACGGGCCGTGAGGCCGGCAAGGCTTTGCTGCAGCCGGGCGATGTGCAGGTCTGGCAGCCGTGGGACACGCCTTCGGCGGTAGGCCGCTTTTTGGCGCATTTCCGACCCGACGTGGGCCTGTTGATGGAGACCGAGGTCTGGCCCAACCTGGTGGCCGGCTGCGTACAGCGCGGCGTGCCCTTGTGCCTGGTCAATGCCCGCATGAGCGACAAAACCTACCAGCAATCCCGGCGCCTGCGCTGGCTGGCCGGCCCGGCCTATCGTGGCCTGCATGCGGTATGGGCCCAGAGCCAAGCGGATGCCCAGCGCCTGCGCGCCTTGGGTGCGCCGGTGCAAGGAGTCTTGGGCAACTTCAAATTCGACGCCACCCCCGACGCCGCGCTGCTGGCCCAGGGCCGTGCTTGGCGCGCAGGCGCGGGTCGCCCGGTGCTGATGTTTGCCAGCTCGCGGGAAGGCGAAGAGCAGATGCTGCTCGACGTTTTGAAGCAAAAGTGGCCTTTAGCGCCCGTGGATATTGCGCGAGCAGCTCCTGAATCGATAGCAAATGGTGCGCAGACCAGCGCACGAATGCCCTTCCAGCTGCTGGTGGTGCCACGCCATCCGCAGCGCTTTGCCGAAGTCGCGCAGTTGTTTGCCGATGCCGGTTACACCGTGTCCCGGCGCAGCCAATGGGGCGAAGCGCCAGAGCCTGCGGACGTGTGGGTGGGCGACTCGCTGGGTGAAATGGCGCTTTATTTCGGCATGGCTCATGTGGCCTTATTGGGTGGCAGCTTTGCGCCCCTGGGCGGGCAGAACCTGATCGAGGCAGCGGCCTGCGGTGTGCCGGTTTTCATGGGTCCGCACCTCTTCAATTTCACCGAAGCTTCCACGCTGGCGGCGGAGGCAGGCGCTGCGCTGCGGTGCGAAGACATCGCCCACGCCGTGACGGAAGCGGCGGCCACGGCGGGTGATGTTGACCGCTTGCTCGGCATGCAAGACGCGGCTTTGGGCCTGGGTGCCGCGCACCGCGGCGCTGCATTGAAAACGGCCACCGAAGTGGCCGCTGTCGTGCGCCGGAGCGCTGTTACGGCACCAGCTGGCTGTTGATCGGTGCCAGGTCGTCGGCCTTCAGGGTGCCGGCTGCCTGCTTGAGCTTCAGGCCGCCTACCAACACGTCATAACGCGCCTTGGACAAACTGGCCTTGGTGCTGAACAACTGGCTCTGGCTGTTGAGCACATCGATGTTGATGCGCACACCCACCTGGTAGCCCAGCTTGTTGGCCTCCAACGCGCTTTGGCTGGAGGCCTCGGCAGCTTCCAGCGCCTTGACCTGTGCCTGCCCGCTTTGCACTCCGAAGAATGCGGTGCGGGTCGCCTGCGCAATCGTGCGGCGGCTAGCTTCTAGGTCAGTACGGGCCTTGTCTTCGAGCGCCAGAGTTTCTTTGATGCGGTTTTGGGTGGCAAAACCGGCAAACAAAGGCAGGTTGAAGCTCAAGCCCACGGTCGCCACATTCACCCGGGTATCGGCCACGGCGGTCGAGGTTCCGTTGTTGTTGACCGCGGAGTAGCTGCCTGTGAGGTCGAGGGTGGGTTTGTGGCCGGCTTCGGCTTTGGTGGTCTCGAGTTGGGCCACATCCAGCGCCACCTTGAGTTGGGTCAGCGCCGGATGCTGGGCATCCGCTTGCTGCACCCATGCTTCGGGGTTGGCCGGCTCCAGCGGCGCCAAAACGACCGGCGCTGCCAATGGCTTGGGGCTGGCATTGCTCATGCCGACCAGCTGGTTGAGCGCGATGGTTTTGACCCGCAGATCGTTCTCCGCCGCGAGTTCTTGGGCGACTACCAGGTCAAAGCGGGCCTGGGCTTCGCGGGTGTCGGTGATGGTGGAGGTGCCCACCTCGAAATTGCGCTTGGCAGAGGCCAGTTGCTCGGCTACCGCCGCTTTCTGGGCTTTGACGAAGGTCAGGCTGTCGGTGGAGGCCAGTACGTCGAAATAGGCTTGGCTCACCCGCACGATCAGGTCTTGTTCGGCGGACTGCAACTGGGCTTTTGCGGCTTCTACGCTCTTCATGCCTTGGTCGTAATTGGCCTTGTTGACAGGGCGGTACAGAGGCTGCGAGGCACTGATGGTGGCAGTTTGCGAGCCAAAGCTGCGATCGGGGTTGGGCAGCACTTCCTGGTTGGAGCGGCTTGCGCCGAGGGCGAAGTTGGCACTGGGCAGCAACAAGGCTTTGGCTTGCTCGGCTTTGGCCAGGTTGGCATCAAACAAGCTCTTGGCGGACTGGTAGCTGGCGTCATAACCGCGCGCAGCGGTGTAGAGGTCTTGCAGGCTTTGGGCCGATGCCGGCATAGCGGCTCCGAAACCGGCGACGGCCAGCGCCATGGTCAACACAGGCAGGCGAGGGGTGAAAAGGCGGTGCATGAAGGGCTTTCTCAGTCGGAAGGTCAAAAAACAGGGTCTCGGGGCGGTGCGGTCAGTAGCGTGGCACGGTGCTGTCGCGCTCGGCCGACCAGGCCTCAATACCGCCGGCGATATTGGCCAGCTCTGCGAAGCCGCGGCTTTGCAAAAACTGGGCGACTTGCATGCTGCGCACTCCGTGGTGGCACAGGCAGGCAACCGGCCGGTCGGTGGGCAGCTCGGCCAGGCGCACCGGTATCACCCCCATGGGAATCCCTATGACTTCGAATCCGTCCGGCACCACACTGGCCAGGGCCAGCTCGTGGGGCTCGCGCACATCCAGCACCAGGGGCTGGCCGCTGCCTTCGACGCTGGTGTACCAGGCCTCGAGGTCGGTGGGACGGATTTGACTGATCATGCGATTCGTTTCGGGGTTTAGAACTGGAAGCGTGCAGGTTCTGCAAAGCCTTGCAGGCGCTGGACCACGGTTTCCCACGTGGCCACGCTACGGAAGTCGGTTTCGCTGGTGCGGGTCACGATGGTGCAGTTCATGACCGGGTCATCGCCCACGATCACGCCCAAGCGGCCGCCGATGGTCAGGTGTTGCAGCAGGTCTTGTGGAACCTGGCCGACCGAGCCGCTGAGCACGATCACATCAAACTTGCCTTCGGACGCGCCCAGCTTGGAGCCATCGGCTTCACGCACGGTGACGTTGCCCAGTCCGGCTTTGGTCAGGTTGCTGCGGGCCATGGCGGCGAGTTCAGGCACGATTTCCAGGGTCAACACCTGGCGTGCGCGGTGCGCCAGCAAGGCGGCCATGAAGCCGGAGCCTGCGCCGACTTCCAACACGGTTTCGTGGGGCTGCACCATCAGGTCTTGCAGCATGCGGGCTTCCAGACGGGGTGCCAGCATGCATTGGCCTGCGGGGAGCGGGATCTCGGTGTCGGCAAAAGCCAGGGCACGGTGGGCTTCCGGCACAAAGTCTTCGCGGTGGATGGTGCCCAGCAACTCCAGCACCTGGAGGTCGAGCACATTCCAGGGGCGGATTTGTTGCTCGATCATGTTGAAGCGGGCTTGGTTCGAATGCATGGCGAAGTTTCCTTGGGTCACGTTAAACAGGTGTGACAAATTTTACCGGCCGGGGGCGGGGGCTTTGCGCCACAGGCGCAGGGCCCAGGCCGCAAGGTCGTCCATGTAGCAATACACCACCGGCACGACCACCAACGTCAAGAGCGAGGAGGTGATTACCCCGCCGATCACCGCCTGGCCCATGGGGGCGCGCATTTCGGCACCTTCACTCAGGGCAAAGGCCAGCGGCACCATGCCGAAGATCATGGCCAGGGTGGTCATCAAAATGGGGCGCAAGCGCACTTTGGCGGCCAGCAGCAGGGCCTCCGAGCGGGGCAGGCCCGGCACCGTGCGGCCCTGCGCGTCGGTGCTGTCTTCCCGGGCGCGGATGGCAAAGTCCACCAGCAAAATCGCATTTTTGGTGACCAAGCCCATCAGCATCACCACCCCGATGATGGAGAACATGGAGAGCGTGGAGTTGAACATCATCAGCGCCAGCACCACGCCGATCAGCGTGAGCGGCAGAGATGTCATGAGCGCCAGTGGCTGCAAAAAGCTTTTGAACTGGCTGGCCAGAATCATGTAGATGAACACAATGGCCAGTATCAGCGCCGAGATGGCGTAACCAAACGCCTCTGCCATGTCTTTGGTGGAGCCGCTGAATTTATAGCTGTAGCCGGGCGGCAGGCTGATGCTGTCCATGGCAGCGCGGATGTCGGCAGACACTTCGCCCGCCGAGCGGCCCGACACGTTGCCGCTGATAGAGACTTCACGGGTCAGGTCGCGTCGGTTGATCTGGTTCGGGCCGGTGGAATCACGCACATTCGCCACCTGGTTGAGCCGGACGATGCGTGCACTGCCATCGGCATTGCTGCCGACGGTGAAAGGCAGACGCTCGAGGTCCGCAGCCGCATTGCGCGCATCGGGCGCGAGGCGCACGTTCACGTCGTAGGTCTGGTCATCCGGTGCGCGCCAGTTGCCGACGGTTTTGCCGGCAATCAGGGTGCGCAGGCTGCTGCCGATCTGGGTGACGTTCAGCCCGAGGTCCGAGGCGGCTTCGCGTTTGACCTGTACTTCCAGCGTCGGCTTGTTGGGCTTCATGCTGGAGTCCAGGTCCACCAGGCCGGGCACATCGCGCACCTTCTCCAAGGCCAGGGTGGTCAGGCGTTCCAGCTCCCGGGTGTCGGGCCCTTGGATGGAGAACAGAATCTGCTTCTGGCCCCCCACCGAGTCCAGCAGACCCACGTGGGTGACGGTAATGCCCGCCACATTGCGCAGGCGTTGGCGCAGCGTCACCGACATCTGGTCCACGCTCTGGTTGCGGTCTTTGCGGTCTACCAGCCGGATGTAGATGTTGGCGTAAATCTTTCCTTGGGCGTTGCCGGTGTTGATGGTGGTGAGGGTGTAGCGCACCTCCGGAAACTCGCGGATGATGGCTTCGACCTGCTTGGCCCGGGCTTCGGTGACCTCGAGCGACGAACCCACCGGCGTATTGAAGGTCAGCGAGGTTTCAGAGAAGTCGGACTTGGGCACAAACTCCGTCCCCAGCAAAGGCACCATGAAGACACTGCCGACAAAAATGGCCACCGCTATCAACACCGTGGCCAGCTTGTGCAGCAGCGCCCAGCGCAAGATGCTCTGGTACCCCTCTGCCAAGGCCTCGGTGCCGCGGTCGAACCAACCGGTCACCCGGCCAATCGTCTTGTCGTAAAGGCCCAAGGGGCCTTGGCTGCCATCGCGCGCTTTGCCGTGGTGTTCAATGCTCGGGTCGTGCCAGATGCTGGAGAGCATCGGGTCGAGGGTGAAACTTACAAACATCGAGATCAGCACCGCCGCCACGATGGTGATGCCGAATTCGTGAAAAAACTTGCCGATGATGCCGCCCATGAACCCGATGGGCAAAAACACCGCCACGATGGAAAGCGTGGTAGCCAGCACCGCGAGACCAATCTCCTGGGTGCCGTCCAGAGACGCTTGAAAGGCGTTTTTGCCCATCTGCACATGGCGCACGATGTTTTCCCGGACCACGATCGCATCGTCAATCAACAGACCCACGCACAACGACAGGGCCATCAGCGTGATCATGTTGATGGTGAAGCCGAACGCATCCATGAACAGAAAAGTGCCGATCAGCGCAATTGGCAGCGTGAGGCCGGTGATGACGGTGGAGCGCCAGGAGTTCAGGAACAAGAACACGATGAGCACGGTGAGCACCGCGCCCTCAATCAGCGTCTGGCGCACGTTGTTCACCGACACCCGGATCTGGCGCGAGCCATCGGTAATCTGCTCCAGGCGTACGCCCGGGGGCAGCTGTTTTTGCATCTCCGCCAGTGCTTTGACCAGGCCATCCACGACCACGATGGTGTTTTCGTCTTGCGACTTTTGCACATTCAACAGCAGGGTGCGCTGGCCGTTGTAGAGGGCCAGGGTTTCGGCCTCTTGGGCGCCATCGGCCACACGGGCCACCTGGTCCAGCCGCACCGGGGTGCCATTTTTACGGGCCACGATGATGCGGCCGAAATCTTCGGGGCGCTGCATGCGCGCTTGGATCTGGATCACCCGCTCCTGGGTGTCGGATTGCAGGGTGCCCAAGGGCAGGTCCTGGTTCTCTGCGGCGACCGCATTCACCACCTGGTCGGGCGTGATGCCGAACGACTCCAGCGCTTGCGGGTTCAGGTAGAGGTTGATCTCGCGCTTGGTGCCCCCCACCAGGGTGACCGAGCCCACCCCGCGCACGTTTTCCAGCCGCTTTTTGAAATTCTGTTCTGCCCAGTTGGTCAGCTCCACCGCGCTCAGGGTGGTGCCGCTTTGGGTGTCGGGCAAAACGGCTACCGACCAGACGGCCCGGGACGAAGGGTCAAACCGCAGGACACGGGGTTCTTTGACTTCGCTGCGCAGCAGCGGTTTGACGGTGGCAATTTTCTCGCGTACGTCTTCTGCGGCTTTGCGGCCGTCCACATGCAAGCCGAACTCGATGATCACCAGGCTTTGACCCTCGTAGCTGCGCGAGGTGAGGGCGTTGATGCCGGCAATGGCGTTCACGCCTTCTTCCACCTTTTTGGAGACTTCGCTCTCCACAATTTCGGGGGATGCGCCGGGGTAGTCGGTAATCACCACCACCACTGGAAAGTCGATGCTGGGGAACTGGTCCACCTGCAGACGCTGCAGAGAGAACATGCCCAACACCACCAGGGCCAGCATGACCATGGTGGCAAACACCGGGTTTTGCAGACTAACGCGAGTGAACCACATCAGTTGCTACCCGCTACGGTTTTGATAGCGGTACCCGCCCGCAGTGCGCCCATGGCGCCCGAAAGCACTTGGCTGCCTTCTGTCAGCCCGGTCACCGCCACCATGGGCACGCCGTCGGCTTCGCCGCGCTCGCCCATGGTCACGGTCTGGTGGGCGACCTTGTTGTCTTGTACCCATTGCACATAGGGCAGTGGTTTGTCCGTGCGAATGGTGGAGACCGGCACCGCCAGGGCGCGACTGACCCCGACCGCAATGCTGCCCTGGGCAAACAGCCCCTGGCGTAGCCCTTCGGTCGTGTCTAGGCTCAGGTAGGCCAGCACCGACCGGCTACCGGCGACGGCGCTGGGGTTGATGCGGGCCACTTTGCCGGTCAGGCTGCGGTTGGAGCCCTCGACATTCAGGCGCACGGCCTGGCCGACCTGCACCCCGATAGAGTCGGCCGCAGCGAGGCTGGCTTCCACTTCCAGGCGGTTCAGGTCCACTACTTCGAGTACTCGGGCGTCAATCGCCACGCGCTCGCCGGGCTGCGCCAGGCGCTGCGCCACTTGGCCGGTAATCGGGGCCCGCAGGACGGTGTCGTCGAGCGATTTGCGGGCGATATCGGCTGCAGCCATGGCCGCGCGGTACGAAGCTTCGGCGGCGGCGAGGCTGGCGCTGGAGGATTCCAGCGCGGTTTGTGAAATAAAGCCTTGGTCCACCAGTTTGCGGTTGTTGTCGAAGCTGCGGCGGGCAATGTCGACCTGGGCTTTGGCCGATTCCGCCTGTTGCTGGGCTTGGCGTGTGCGGGCTTGGTACTCGGTGGCGTCCACTCTTGCCAGTACCTGGCCGGCTTGTACCCGGTCACCTTCGCGCACCGTGAGGCCTTGCAATTCGCCGGCCACACGGGCTTTGACGAAGGCGGAGTTGACGGCCTTGATCGGGCCGGAGACCGGCAGGCTGCGGGTGAGGTCCAGCGTCCGCGCCTGGATCAGGTCGCCCAGCGCCAGCTCCAACCGCACCGGTACCTGCAGGGCGGCTTGTTGTGCCTCCAGGGTGGTTTTTTTTGCTTTGTTACTTGCAGCCAAGCGCAGGCCCACGCCGGCGAGTACCGCCACAGCGAGTGCTGCCGATGTCCATTTGATCCAAGGTTTCATGGTCAGTGCCGAAAATTAAGAGCCTGCTTCCGGCCGCACGCGCAGGCCCAACAGCAGGTTGTCTATATGGGTGTTGAGGTAGGCCACCGGGTCGAGCGTGGCGTCGTGCGCGGTACACAAGCCGATCGAGTGACGCCACAGCGCCAAAAACATCATGGGGGCGAGCAACAGGTACACACCGTATTCCACATCAAGCTGGCGGAACTCACCGCTGTCTACCCCACGTTGGAGCACCCGCCGGATCAGATCGTTGCCCGGGAGCACCACTTCTTCCTGGTAAAACGCCGCCAGCTCGGGAAAGTTGCCGGCTTCGCTCATCATCAGTTTGGAGATGCCGGAGGCCTTGGTCGAGCCCACACGTTCCCACCAAGCCGTCAAACAATAGCGCAGCAGCTCGGTACTGTTGCCTTCGAAAGCTTCCAGTTCAGCACTCCACTCGGTGAAGCGGCCCGAAATGTTTTCGCGCACCACCGCCTTGAACAGCTCTTCTTTGCTCGAAAAGTACAAAAACAGGGTGCCCTTGGAGACGCCAGCCAGCTTGGCTACTTCTTCTGCGCGGGTGGCTGCAAAGCCCTTTTCTACAAACAGCTCCAAGGCCGCTTCCAGCAGTTCGCCGGGGCGCGCATCTTTGCGGCGCTCGCGCTTGGCGCGGGCTTGGGCGGTGATTTCACAGAGGCTGGGAAGGCTGGGCATAAATTACTGACTGATTGGTTATTAATGTAGCGGAGCCCCTAGGGAGTGTCAATCCAAGCGGCCCCCGGGGTGCGATGGCCTTGGCAAAGTTGTGCAAAGTTCAGGTGCTTTGCAGGTGCCGTAGCCGCGATGCACTGCGCCTCCGTAAGATGCAGGCCGGCTCGCCGACTGACCTGCATGGGTCGCGGGCGCGGCCTTGTCTTTCAACTCCGGAGTAACTGATGAACCACACATTCCAAACTATCACCCTCGGCGGCGGCTGCTTTTGGTGCACAGAGGCGGTGTTTGTAGAGGTGCAAGGGATCGTGGATGTGGAGTCCGGCTACAGCAACGGCCATGTGCACCAACCCAGCTATGAAGCCGTGTGCACCGGCACCACCGGCCACAACGAGGTGGTGAAGCTGGTCTATGACCCTGCGGTCATCAGCACCCGCGAAATTCTGGAAATCTTCTTTGTCATCCACGATCCGACCACACTGAACCGCCAGGGCAATGACACCGGTACCCAGTACCGCAGTGGCATTTATGTCTCAACGCCCGAGCAAGAAGCGGTGGCGCGCGAGCTGTTGGCCGAGTTGACGGCCAGCAAGCACTACGACCGGCCCATCGTGACGGAGGTGTTGGCGCTGCAGAACTACTGGCCCGCTGAGGCCTACCACCAGGATTTTTTTGCACGCAACCCGAATCAGGGCTACTGCATGGCGGTGGCAGCACCCAAGGTGGCAAAGTTTCGCAAAACCTTTGCCCGCCTGCAAAAACCGTGAGCCCGGGCTGCGGGTGGTGGTCGGTCCGCAGCAGGCCTTAGCGGCGGCTTGGGATCGGCGAGTCGTTGGCGATACCCCAGTCCATCTTGGACCTGCTGGTGGGCGCGGGGGAGGTGTCCTCAGAGTAGCCGTCCAAAAACGTCAAAAAAAGCCAAAACGCGGTGACCAGCACCGCAGCACCGCCTACCAGCTTGAGGATCGTCAGCCAGAGCTTGGGTTCTTTTTTATCAGGCATAGCAGTCTTGGGGATAACAAGGTCAGGCGCTGTGAGCGCCCGTTGAATCTACAGGTGGGGCTCCTGAATGTATAGCAAAAAGAGCCGCTGAGCTGCGATGGCGCCCGCGCGCGCCATCGCAGGGTGCTCAGGCTGGAGTGGTTGCGGCCTGCATTGTCAGGTCTGCCATTTGCACATGGCGGTGGCTGCTGTGGCGGGCAAGGTGGGCGTCGTGGCTGACCAGTAGCACCGCACAGCCTTGTTGGGCGGCGCTGTCGCAGATCACCCGCATGGTGTCCCGCTGGGTGATCGGGTCCAGGCGCGAGGTCGGCTCGTCCGCAAAAATAAAGGCCGGCTGCAATTGCATCAGCCGCAACAGCGCAAAACGCTGAAGCTCCCCGCCTGACACCTCATGGGGCTTGCGCGCCAACAGTGCGTCGGAGAGGCTCAAGGCTTGCATCCACCGCGCTTGCCCGCTTTCGGGCGACTGATGGGCGCGGTGCGAAGAGCCGGAATAGCGCAGGTGGCGCGCATCGTCCAAGGCCTGTCCGAGGGTGCGGAATGGCGAGAACGCGGCAGGCGGGTCTTGGTACAGCTTTTGGTATTTCCAGGGGGCTGCGGGCCCGGGCCGCCGCACGCTCCCCGCGTCTGCCGGGCTCAGGCCCAGCAACATATTGCCCAGGGTGGTCTTGCCGCAGCCGCTGGGGCCACTGATGGCAACCACCTCGCCGGTGTGGATCGTCAAGTCGAGGTTCTCGAACAGGGAGCGTGCGCCATACTGCTTGGTAAGGCCTTGGCCCTCTAACACCGGTGCTGAGCTTGCAGCCGCTGCAAACGGGTAAGGCTGCCAGTGTTGCGGCCGGGCTGCCATTAGCTCGCGGGTGTAAGGGTGGCGGGGGGCTTGCAGCACCTCGGTAGCAGGGCCTTGCTCGACGATACAGCCATGGCGCAATACTGCGATCCGCCCGCCCAAGTGGGCCGCCAGTTCCAGGTCATGGGTGATGGTGAGCAGGCCTTGGCCTTGCGTTTGGGCGGCCATCAGCAAGGCTGCGACCTGGGCGCAGGCTTCAGGGTCCAGGCCCTTGGTGGGCTCATCGGCAATCAGCAGGCGGGCACCGGCAGCACTGGCGCAGGCCACCCCCACGCGCTGCGCCATGCCGCCTGATATCTGGTGCAGGTACAGGCGGGCGGCGGCACCGAGCCCCAGGGACTGGAGTTGCTGCGCCGCGTCCTGCCGGGCGTGCTGCCACTGCAAGCCGCGTGCGTACCGGCCGGCCTCCGCGACCTGGCTGTGCACCTGCATCAACGGGTTGAGTGCGGTGCCCGGCTCTTGCGGCAGCATCATCACTGTGCGGCCCCATAGAGGCTGCGTGCGCTCGCGTTGGCCGTGGGTGGCCACGCCGTCGATGGCGATCGAACCGCTGGCCTGCAAAGCAGGGGGCAGGGTACCCATGATGGCCTGTGCCAACAAAGACTTGCCCGCGCCAGACTCGCCCACCAGTGTGAGCCGCTCACCAGCCAGCAGGTTGAAGCTGCAGGCCTCCAGCAAGGCGCGTCCGTGGGATCCGGGCGATGCGCTTGCCAGGTGAATACGCAGGTCATCGACCTGTAACAAGGGGGCGCTCATACGCTGTCTTTCAAAGCTTGCCGGGTGGCGGAATGCAGGGCACTGACCACTAGCACCAGCACAACGACCGGTGCGGCCAGCAGCCAGGGCGCTGCGTCGTAGTAGGGCAGGGCTTCGGTCATCATCAAGCCCAGCTCGGCGGTCGGTGGGCGCAAGCCCACACCCACAAAGCCCAGCGCTGCCACGGCCAGAACTGCATTGGCAATCGCGTAGCTCCACAGGCGCAGCAAGTCGCCCACCATGGGCGGCAGCACATACCAGCGCAGCAAATAGGGTGCGCCAAAACCCAGCAAGCGCCCGGCCTGCACGCCATCACCGGCCAGTGTGGCAAGGGCTTGGCTGCGCACCAGGCGGAAGAACTCCACCCACGCCGTCAGCACCAGACCGCTGTAGAGCGCCCACTTCTGGCCGGGTGCCAGTGCGGCTACCAGCAGCACCCATAGCAGGCCGGGAATTGCCGCCACACCGTCCGCACACAGGCACAGCAGCCGGTCGGTGAGGCCCCGTCGCCATGCGGCGCACAGGCCCAGCAGGGTGCCCAAGGTGACTGCCAAAAAAGCCGAGCCCAGCGCCAGCCAGAGCGATACGCGGATCGCCTCGCCCAAGCGCGCCATCAGGTCCCGGCCCAAATGGTCGGTGCCCAGCCAATGGGCGGGGCCGGGCGCAGCCAAGGTGTTGCTCAGGTTTTGGTGGGCCGGGTTCTGCCCCAGCCAGACACTGAGGAGGCCGAGCAGCAAAACCGCCATCAGCACCGGCAGGCCCCAGCTCCAAGAGTGTCGGGCGGCGGGCAGCGGTGCCGCCATGTGAGTCATGTTGCTCATGCGGCACTCCTTCCTGTGGGCTCGCGCAGGCGCGGATCCAGCCACTGCACGGTGGCATCCATCACGCCGTTGAGCAGCACAAAGAGCAGCCCCATGGCCAGTGCAGTGCCTTGGATCATGGGCACGTCGCGCGATATGACAGCGTGCACCAGCGCGTGCCCGATACCGGGCCACGCGACCAGGCTCTCTATCATCACCACGCCCTCCACCAGTAACACCAGTTGCATGCCTGCATAGGCCAGGGTGCCGAGCGCCAGCGGCGCTGCCGCATGGCGCCACAGGGCCGCCGGGAGGGGGAGGCCTTTGGTCTGCGCGAATTCAAAAGCGTCTGAGCGCAACACCTGTTGCAGCCGGGTGCGCACCACCTGGGTCATGCCGGGTAGCAGCGTCAAGGCCAGTGCTAGACCGGGCAACACCAGATGAACCGGCTCGCCGTGGCCGGCCACCGGCAGCCAGCCCAGGTGCACCCCCAAGCCCAGCATCAACACCACGCCCAGCAAAAAGGCCGGGCTGGCCCGCAGCACGGTGCAGGCCGGGTCTATCCAGCGGGTGCTCCAATGCGTGCCGCGCAGGGCAGCCCAGGTGCCCAGCAGCAAGCCCAGCACCATGGTGGCCAACCACGCGACCAGCGAGAGTTGCAGGGTGTGACCGAGCTGGTGGGCAATTTCTTCCAGCACCGGGTCGCCCGATACCATCGACTGCCCCAAGCGTAGGTGGGCCAGATCACCCAGCCAGGCCAGCAGTTGCTCGGCAGCGCTGCGGTCCAGGCCCAGTTCGCTGCGCACTGCGTCGGCGGCCGCGGTGTCGACCATGTCATAGCCATAGCGGCCGGCGGCGATGCGGTAAGCCGCGTCGCCCGGCAGCGCCCGGGTCATGGCAAAACTCAGCACGCCGACAGCGCCGGCGACCAATGCGCCTTGGCCCAGCAGGCGTGCGCCCTGCCGGGCAGCCAGTGTCCAACCCATGTTCATAGCCCCCAGGTGATGTGGCTGATGCGGTAGCTGCGCTCCAACGGGTCGATGCTCACGTTGCCCACCCGTTTGCTGTGGGAGGCAGTGTGCTGGTACCAGGCCACCGGAATCAGCGGTAGCTCTGCCTGCAATACGGTGGACAGTGCGCCGCGCAAGCGGGAGCGGCGGGCCGGGTCGTTGGTGGTGCTCAGGCTCTCGAGTGCGCTGGTGACTTGCGCGCTCTGCCAGCCCATGGCGCCCCAGTCACCGCCTTGGGGGCTGAAGTCTTGCAGCAAGCTGCCGATCGGGTCAGGCACCAGCGCATAGTTGCGGGCGACCAGGGCCAGCTCCAGCGAGCCGTCTTGATGACCGGCGGGAATGTCACTGGCGTTCATGATGGCTACCGCCACGTCCAGCCCGACCTCCCGCAGTTGCGCCTGAATGGCGGTGGCCATGGGCGGCTGCTCGGGGCGGTCTGAGAAGGTGCGCAAGGTCAGCTTGAAAGGGCGGCCGTCTTTGCTCAACAGGCCGTCTGCGCCGGCAGCCCAGCCGGCTTCTTGCAGCAGCTGGCGGGCACGGCCAGGGTCGCGCACAAGCGGCTGCAAACCCGGCACATGCCACTCGGCCATGCCGGGGCTGAAAAGCTGGGTGGCCGCGGCTTTGGGCTCCCGCAGAATGGCCTGCGCAATACCGGGCCGGTCAATCGCTAGGCTGATGGCCTGGCGCACTTTGATGTCCTTGAGCAGCGGGTGCGCGGCATTGACCTTGAGGTACAGGGTGCGCGGAATCGGCAGGGTGTGGAACTGCAGCCGGGGGTTGCGCTTGAGCCGCTCGATGGCGACGGCGTCGTGGGTGAACACCAGGTCCGCCTGACCGCTCTCGGCCAGCATGCCCCGGGTTTCGCCCCGGCCGGTTGCCAGGTATTCCACGCGCTGCACTGCGGGGCGTTTGCCGGTCCAGCCCTCAAAGGCCGCGGTCTCCAGCTTCTGCGGGGCATTGACCCGCACGACCTTGTAGGGGCCTGAGCCCACGACTGCCTGCACGCTGTTGTCTACCGCAAACGAAGCGGGGGCCAGCACCTGGGTGCTGTTGTGGGCCAGAAAAGCCGGCAGGGCGGTGAAGGCTTGTTTGAGCTCGATCTGCACTTCACCATTGACCGCGGCAATCCGCTGAACCGGGGTGTTTTTCAGAATCCCCGGTTGTGCCAGTGCCCGTTGCAGGCTGCGCACCACCGCCTCCGGGGTGACCGCGCTGCCGTCATGAAAGACCGCGCCCGGGCGCAGGGCAAAGCGCCAGGTTTTTTGGTCGGGCGATACCGCCCAGCGCACAGCCAAGCCGGGCGCGAGTTGGCCGCTGGCATCCACATCGACCAGGGTTTCGGTGACTTCGAGGCGGGTGAATATGTAGCCTGTTTTAGATGGATCCAGGCTGCCGATCTCCCAGGGGGCGGCGACTTTGAGTACACGGGCGTTGGTCGTGGGGCCGGTCTGGGCTATGGCTGTGGAAACGGATACGGCCGCGCTCAAGAGCAGGGCGCGGCGCAGGGCGGATGGAGGGGGTGGAAATGTCATGGTGCAGAGGTTTTTAGGTCAAATCAGGTCCTGGCGCTCATTAAGATTGCGCAGGCAGCTATTAAATTGATAGCGATGGGTATCAGTTGCGCTTCATGCCGGCCACCAGCTGCGTCACGTTGTGGCGCATCATTTGCAAGTAGGTGGCGCCGGGCTGGTCGGCGGTGGACAGGGCGTCGGCGTACAGGCTGGCGCCTAAGGTGGCGCCGGCGTCTTTACTGAGCTGGGCGATCAGCTTGGGGTTGCTCATGTTTTCCACAAACACCGCGCGGATTTTTTCGTGCTGGATTTGCTTGATCAGCTGGGCCACTTGTTTGGCGCTGGGCTCGGCCTCGGTGTTCACGCCTTGCGGGGCCAGAAACTTCACGCCGTACTGCGCGGCAAAGTAGCCAAACGCGTCGTGCGAGGTAATCACCTTGCGTTTATCGGCGGGGATGGTCGCAATTTGCGCTTGGGCCCAAGCGTCTAACGCCTGCAGCTCTTTGACATAGGCCTCGGCGTTGGCCTGGTAGGTGGCAGCACCTGCGGCGTCCACTTTGGCCAAACCGGCTGCAATGTTGCGCACGTACAGCGCCACGTGGTTGGGGTTCTGCCAGGCGTGGGGATCCATTTCTTCATGCGTGTGGCCGGCGTGGGCGCCATGGCCTTTTTCTTCTTGCATGGCGCGGGCTTTCACGCCCTTGGCAGCGGTCACAGTCTCGCCTTTGTAGCCCGAAGACTTGAGCAGCTTGCCCGCCCATGGCTCAAAACCCAGACCGTTGAGCACTACCAGCTTGGAGGCGAGCAGCGTTTTGGCGTCCGAGGGCTTGGCTTCAAAGACATGGGCGTCTTCATTGGCGCCCACCAGCGTGGTCACTGCCACCCGGTCGCCGCCCACCACCCGCACCAGATCGCCCAGGATGCTGAAGCTCGCGGTCACCGGGAGCCTCTCGGAAGCATGCGCGTGGCTGCCCAGCAAAGCGAAAGCAGTGACGCTGGCCAGTAGAAAGCGGCGCGGCAGGGCGGTCAATGGGAAGGTGTCGAGCAAGGTCATGGCGATAGTCCGTGGAAGGTGGAAAAACAGGGAAAGTGGAGGGTAGGCTGGTCAGGCCACGCGGTGGGTGGTGACCCACCAGCGCGGCAGCCAGCCGCCGGGCGCGAGCAACAGGGAGGCGGCGTAGAGCGCCCCCGCGCAGCCGATGATGGTGGGGCCCGACGGCGTGTCAAAGTGGTACGACAGCAGCAGCCCGGCCACGCCGGCCAGGGCCGCTTGCAGGCTGGCATTGAGCAGTTGTGCGGGCAGGGTGTCGTGCCAGAGGCGGGCGCTCACGGCGGGCAGCATCATCAAGCCCACAGCCATGAGCGTGCCCAGGGTCTGAAAGCCGGCCACCAGATTGAGTACCACCAGCATCAAAAAGCCCTGTTGCCACACCCAAGGCGGCGCGCCGCTGCGGTGGGCCGCCATGAACACCGGGTCAAAGGTCTCCAGCACCAGCCCGCGGTACATCAGCGCCAAGGCCAGCACACTGACACTGGCCACACCCGCCACCAGCAGCAGGCCACTGTGGTCCACGCCCAGTGCACTGCCAAACAAAATGTGCAGCAAGTCGAGCTGGGTGCCATGGCCCGCAATCAGCGTTACCCCAAGGGCAAGTGCCACCAGATAGATGGCAGCGAGGCTGGCGTCTTCTTTCAAGGTGGTGAAGCGGCTGACCGCACCGGCAAGCCCTGCCACGACCATGCCCGCCAGCACGCCACCCAGCGCCATGGCGGTGAGCGACAAGCCGCTCACCATGAAGCCGATGGCCACACCGGGCAGCACCGCGTGGCTGAGCGCGTCGCCCAAGAGGCTCATGCGCCGCAGCGTCAAAAACACGCCCAAGGGCGCGGCGCTTAGTGACAGTGCCAGTGTCGCCACTAGCGCGCGGCGCATAAAGGCGAATTCTGAAAAAGGGGAAATCAAGGCCTCCCACACCGGGCCCAGCAACAAGTCCATGGGCATCCTTAAGGGGCGGTGGGGGTGGTGGCCAGTCGCCGGGCCAGCAGGGTGTCGAAGTCTTGGCCGTTGACTTCACCGTCAATGGCGCAGATGGCAGCCGTCTCGTCCCAAGCCTCCGCCATGGCCCGGGCGCGCTGCAAGTTGGCGTCTGTCAGCACCTCGGCTGTGGCACCCCAGGCGATGCACTCGCGTGCCAGCAACAGGGTTTGGGGGAAGTGTTCCCGCACCTGCGCGTCGTCATGCAGCACGGCCACCACGGTGCGGCCTTGGCGGTGCCACTGTTGCACCAATGTCAGCAGACCGGCGGTGGTTTTGCTATCCACCGCGTTGAAGGGTTCGTCTAGCAGAATCAGGTCGGCGTCTTGCACCAGCAGGCGCGCAAACAGGGTGCGCTGCAACTGCCCGCTGGAGAGGGTGCCCACCGGGCGGCGCTCAAAGCCTTGCAGGCCCACCGCTTCCAGCGCCGTATCCACCCGCGCCAGCATAGCGGGTGTGGCGCTACCGAAGGCATCGGTCTGCGCCCACAGGCCCATGAGCACGCAGTCGCGCACATTCAGCGGGAAGCTGTGGTCCAGCTCGCTGTGCTGCGGCAGGTAGGCCAAGCGCAAGCCCGGTGCGCGGGTGATGTGCCCGTGTGGCTCGGTCTTGACCAGCTCGGCCAGGCTTTTGAGCAGGGTGCTTTTGCCGGCACCGTTGGGACCGATCACCGCGGTAAGAGACCCGCGCGCAAAGTGACCACTCACATGGTGCAGCGCCGGGTGGCGGCGGTAGCTCACGGTGAGGTTGTGCAGCTCGATGGCCGCAGCGCCGGCCGGCAGCGTGTTGTCAAGCGCGTGGGTAGGCGCGTAGTCAGGCGCGCTCATAACGGGGCGGCCTCCAGGCAAGCCCACCACACGCCCAGCCACAACAGGGCCAGTGCCGGCAGGATCCACAGCACACGTTGCCAGGCGGGCAGGGCCAGGACGCTGGTGCGCTGGCGGCGGGGTTCAGGCAGGTTCACGAAAATGACTCATAATGCAACTCGATTGCGATATAGTCTAACGCAACTCGGTTGCATTTATTGAGTAATGCAACTGAATTGCATTTTTAGGATGGTTCCATGGCTTCAGTCCAACCCCCCGTGACCCCGGTGCTCGAGGGTGACAACCCGATCGACGCACTGCTCTCCGCCCACGGTCTGCGCCGTACGGCGGCTGCGCGCCGCGTCCTGGGCTGGTTGTTGGCCCACCCCGAGACCAGCTACACCCATGCGCAGTTGCAGGAGTCTTTGGCGGGCGACCACGCTGAGCCGCTGGACCGCGTCACCCTCTACCGCCTGATCGACCGCCTGACCCAGGTGGGCCTGCTCTTGTGCCGGGTGGACAGCCAACGGGTGCGTCGCTACCAGGCCATGCCTGCCAGCGTGCACGCCACCCCCCACTTTGAGTGCCAGACCTGCCACCGCGACAGTCCGTTGGCCGGCGCCTTGCACGCGGTGGACCTGGAAAAGGCGGCGCAAACTGCCATCGAATCCTTGCGCGCACTGGGTTACACCGACATGCACCTCGACTTTGCGGTGCGCGGCGTCTGCGCAGATTGCGCCACAGGCACCGCGCCCGGCGGCATGGCCAACGCAGGTCCGGCAGCATGATCCAGACGCGGGGCCTCTGCTACCGCTACCCCGGTGGCGGTGAGTTGCGTTTTCCGGATGTAGAGGTGCCCCACGGGGCAGTGCTGCTGCTCAGCGGCCCGTCGGGCAGCGGCAAGTCCACCTGGCTGGCCCTGGTGGCTGCACTGGTGGCGCCTTCGGCAGGCACGCTGCATGTGGCAGACCAAGCCATGGGCGACTTGCGCGGTGCCACGGCGGATGCCTGGCGGGCGGCCCATATCGGCTTTTTGCCGCAAAAGCTGCATTTGAGCGCAGCGCTCACGGTGCAGCAAAACCTGGCCATGGCCCAATGGGCGGCCGGTCGGGCGGAGGACAAAGCCCGCATCCACGCGACCCTACAGGCCTTGGGCGTGGCCGAGTTGGCTGGCCGCTTGCCCCACCAGCTGTCTGGCGGGCAAGCACAGCGGGTCGCGCTAGCCCGCGCGGTGCTGCTCAAACCCCGGGTGGTGCTGGCCGACGAGCCCACCGCCAGCCTGGATGACGAAGCCGCCGCCCAAGCGGTGCAGCTCTTGCACACCACGGCGCAGCAGCACGGCGCCACCCTGGTGATTGCCACCCACGATGCGCGGGTGGCCAGACTGCTCACAGCGCAGGCGGGCGATGGTTTGGGTCAAATCGGCTTTTCGCGCTTGTCTTTGGCGCGCGAGCAGCTATCAAAATCATAGCTACATGACAACACTTTTCTTTGCGTGGCGCTACCTGTGGTCCCGGCCTTTGGGGGCGGCGCTCAATCTCTTGCTGCTCAGTCTGGGGCTGGCATCCATCACGTTTTTGCTGCTGGTGGGGGCGCAACTCAGCAAAGCCTTTGAGCGCGATTTGGCGGGTATCGATGTGGTGGTGGGCGCCAAGGGCAGCCCGATGCAGCTCATCCTCTCCGGGGTTTTGCACCTCGATGTGCCACCCGGCAATGTGCCGATTAAGGCGGTGCAGGAGTTGGCCCGCAACCCGCTGGTGGAACAAGTGATCCCGATCAGCCTGGGCGACAACTTCGGCGGTTACCGGATCGTGGGCACCTCGCTCGACTATCCGGCCCACTACGACGCCCAGCTCACGCAAGGTCGCTTGTGGACCGCGCCCATGGAGGCGGTGCTGGGTGCTAAGGCTGCCAAAGCCATGGGCATTCAGGTCGGGCAGACCTTTGTGGGCACCCACGGTCTGGGCGCCGGCGGGCATCCGCATGGCGACAGTGTGTACACCGTGGTCGGCATTCTGGCGCCCGGCGGCAGCGTGCTGGACCGGCTGATCCTGACCGATACCGCCTCCGTCTGGAAGGTGCATGAGGACTACACCGCCGTGGACGACGACGACCGCCGCGTCATGGAAGACGAGCGCGAAATCACCATGGCCCTGATCCGCTACAGCACGCCCATGGCGGCAGTGAGCTTTCCGCGCTTTGTGAACAGCACTACCGATATGCAGGCCGCTGCTCCGGCGCTGGAGATCACGCGCTTGCTGAGCATGTTGGGCTTGGGTACCGATGTGTTGCGCGCCTTTGCCGGGGTGCTGCTGCTGACCGCGGGCCTGAGCGTGTTTATTGCGCTGTGGAGTGCGGTGCGCGAGCGGCGCACCGACCTCGCCTTGCTGCGCATGTTGGGTGCGCCACCTGCCAAAGTGGCTGCCTTGCTGCTGTGCGAGGCCTTGTGGCTGGGCTTGCTCGCAGCGGTGCTGGGTGTGTTGCTGGGCCAGGGTTTTGCGCAAGCGCTGGCTTTGTTTTTGAGCCTGGACCATTCGCTGCTGATCGGCGGCATGGTGTGGCCGGCTGGTTTGTGGGTGGTACCCGCACTGGCCTTGGTGGTGTCTTTGGCCTCGGCCTTGCTACCCACGGTGGCAGCCTACCGGGTGAGCGTGTTGCGCTTGCTGCAGAGCCACTGACCCTTGTATTGATTTTTACCACTCTCTATCGATGAAGTTTATGAAAAAAAGCCTTCTAGCCGCCATATTGCTTGCGCAAGCAGCTATGTTTTCTGTAGCAGCAGAAACTGACAAAGAAACCCGCGAGGACATCGCCAAGCACCGTGCCATGGCCGCTGCCCACGAGTCTGCTGCCAAGTGCCGCGAGGCCGGCAAAGGCGAAGCGGTGTGCAACAAGGAACTGCAAACCGCCTGCAAGGGCATTGCCATCGGCAAGTTCTGCGGCATGAAGCACGAGCACTGAGCGAGCCCATGCCCATGGCCCCCGGCGGTGGGGGCTTTTTGCCGGCCCACTAAACTGTAGGCCTCTCCCGAGGTGTTTTATGCGCGTTGACTCTGTTTTTTCTGGCCGCCGTCGTTTGGCATTGGTGTGTGCCGCTGTCGTGTGGGCGGCTCCGGCCTTGGCTCAGCTCAGTTCCCCCATGCCGGGTGTGCCGGGCGTACCTGCCGGTACTGGCGCGGGCGTGCATGGCGCCAATAGCCCGTTTGCACCGCTCAAAGAGCGGGCCGATGTGCTGCCCTGGTCGGTGCTGACAGCCGTCAAAACCAAAACCGAGAAGAACCGCTTGTTGCCGGTGTTCACGGCAGACATCCAGGCGCTCCATAAAAAAACCCAGCGGATTCAGGGTTTCATGATGCCGCTGGAGCCGGGTGAAAAGCAAAAACACTTTCTCATCAGCTCGGTGCCCTTGACCTGCTCGTTTTGCGTGGCCGGTGGCCCTGAGAGCATGATCGAGGTCAAGACCAAAACCGCCGTCAAATATTCGATGGAAGCCGTCGTGGTGGAGGGCCAGTTCGCGGTGCTCAACGACGATCCCTATGGCCTGTACTACCGCATGACAGACGCTGTGGCTGTGAAGTAGCCGCAGCAGGATGCCACTCGACAACCCCGTACTTTCTTCCCTGCTCCCGGTCGTCCTGCTGATTTTGGTGGGCTACCTGAGTGGCAGATTCAATGTCATCCGCCAGGAGGCGGTGCGCGACCTGAGCAATCTGGTCTTTTTGGTACTGATCCAGGCGCTGCTGTTTCGCACCATGTGCGCGGTGGATGTGGCGCATCTCGACTTCAGTGCCCTGTCGATCTACCTCGCTACAGCGGCTGGCTTGTTTTTTGTGCTGCTGGTGGCGCAGGGCGGTAGTAGCCGCGCGGCGGTGCTGGCGCTCTCCGGCATTTTCAGCAATACCGCCACGATTGGTATTCCGCTCATTGGTCTGGCCTATGGCAAAGAGGCGTTGGTGGTGCTGTTCACTTTGATCTCGATGCACTCGCTGGTGCTGCTGACCATGACCACCGTGGTGCTGGAGCTGTGCAGCGCCCGCGAGCAGGCCCATGCCGGGCACACCCGGAGCGGCCACTTGCGCACCATCGGCCTGGCGGTGCGCAACGCCATCTTTCACCCGGTGCCCATGCCCATCATTGCTGGCTTGTTGTTTGCGCAAACCGGCTGGGTGCTGCCCGAGGTGGTAGACCGCCCGCTGCAACTGCTGGCCAATGCATTCAGCCCGGTGGCGCTGGTGCTGATGGGGGTGACACTGGCCAAAACCTCTATTGGCCAGCACCTGCGGGCTGCGCTCGTGATCTCCAGTATTAAGAACCTGCTGCACCCCTTGCTGATGACCTTGTTGGGTTATGCCGCCGGCCTGCGCGGCATCACCCTGACGGTGCTGGTGATGACCGCCGCCTTGCCGATCGGCGCCAACGTGTTTTTGTTTGCCCAGCGCTACCAGAAGGCCGAAGAGCTGGTCACCGCCAGCGTGGTGGTGTCCACCGTGATGGCGCTGTTTACCGTGTCACTGGTGATGTACCTGCTGCCTTTGTGGGTTGGTTGAGCCGTATGAAGGGGTGTTTGTGACGTTGAATCGGGTCCGCGTATTCTGGGAAGTCGCCTTCTGGGCCTTGGTGGTCTTGACGACTGTCATGTCCCTGATGCCCAACGAGCAGGTACCCTCCAGCCTGGTGTTTTGGGACAAGGCGCAGCACACCCTGGGCTTTGCAGCACTCGCGGTGCTGGGTTTGCTGGCCTACCCTTTGGCTGTGCCGCGTGTGCTGGCAGGTTTGTTGCTGTTCGGTGCTGGCATTGAATGCGCACAGGCTTTGACCGGTTGGCGCCAAGGCGATTGGATGGACTGGCTGGCTGATGCTGTTGGCATCGCCCTGGGGACCGCCGCCGTGGCGGTGTGGGCGCGCTTGCGCGGCCGGTCACTTTTTGCAGGAAATTCCGAGACATGAACCTCAAGCTGAAACACCCCCTGCGCACCCTGCTCACCGGGGCGCTGGCGCTCTTGCCTTTGGCCGCAACCTTGCTCTTGCTGTCGTGGTTGTTGAGCCTGCTCGCGGTGTGGCTCGGGCCGGGGAGCGCGTTCGGGCAAATGCTCACCGGCATTGGCCTGGGGCTGACCGAGTCCGAAATCATCGGCTACCTGCTGGGCTTGTTGCTGGTGGTGGTGCTGGTCTACGCGTTTGGCTTGATGGTGGAGCGGGGCCTGGAGCAGGGCGCTGCCAGACTGCTGGAAACGCTTTTGCAACGCATTCCCGTGGTCCGCACCGTGTACGACGTGGTGCAAAAGTTGGTCGGTTTGCTGGGCCGCAAAGAGGGGGCAGAGCTGCAGTCGCTGTCCCCGGTGTGGCTGTATTTCGGCGGCAAGCCGCAGCCGGACACCGCTAGTGCCGCTACCGGAGCTGGCAAACAAGGAACCGCTGTGCTCGGTTTCCTGTCAACGCCGCAGGCGGTCATGATTGGCGGCGTGCCTTATCTGGGGGTGCTGGTGCCTACGGCACCGGTTCCGGTGGGGGGCGGCTTGCTATATGTGCCACCGGATTGGGTGGAGCCGGCGGAGATCGGCATGGAGGCGGTCACCAGCATTTACGTCTCCATGGGTGTCACCTCGGACCAGTACCTACCCAAATCAGCACCTTGAGAAGCATGGGGTCTAAGCCCCGTGCGCGCTAGGGCGCCAGCCGCTCGCGCAACCAGGCAGCGTCTGTACCCTGGCTGTAACGCAGCCGGTCATGCAAGCGGCTCTTGCGGCCCTGCCAGAACTCCCACTGATCCGGCTTGAGGCGGTAGCCGCCCCAGTGTGGCGGGCGCGGCGGCTGCAGCAGAAACTGGGCCGCGTATTTGGCCGCGTTCGTTACCAGCACCGTGCGGCCGGGGATCACTTCGCTCTGCGGGGAGGCCCATGCGCCGATGCGCGAGTCCAGCGGGCGGCTGTGGAAATAGGCGTCGCTCTCTTCGTCACTCACTTTTTCGACCACGCCTTCGATCCGGACCACCCGCTCCAGCTCCACCCAATGGAACTGCAGCGCTGCATACGGGTTGCCCGCGAGGGCCTTGCCCTTGCGGCTCTCGTAGTTGGTAAACCACACAATGCCGCGGGCATCAAAACCTTTGATCAACACCACTCGGGTGCTGGGGCGCAGGTCGCTGCCCACGGTGGCCAGGGTCATGGCGTTGGGCTCAGGCACCTCGCTCTGGATGGCTTCTTGCAGCCAGCGGTCAAACTGCAGCATGGGATCGGCATGCGAAGCCTGCTCATCGAGTTCGGCGCGTTCGTAACTTTTGCGTAAGGAGGCAATGGATGTCATAGCCGGAGTATAGGAATTACAGGCTTTCCGTGAACTGCGTTGGGTCATGGGCAGCAGAGGCCCATGCTGCTACAACCTACAATACGCTCCATTTTTAAGGGAGTGTTTGACATGTCTGAGCAGGAAGATACCGGTACCAAAGTCGTTGCCATCGTCGTGAGCACCATCATCGTCGCCATTTTGGCTTCTGTGATTGGTTTTGCCGTCAGCCGGTCTGGCGCTAAGCCTGCACCTGTGGCAGCGGTTGTTGAGGTGACAGACGCAGCCAGTGTGCGGGTTGAAGACGGTGTGGTGAAGTTCTTTTTTGCTACAGGCAAAGCAGACGTTGCCATGGGTGCCAACGAAGCCCTTGCCAACGTAGTGACCGCCGTTTCTGCAGGTCAGCAAGCGGTGATCAGTGGTTTTCATGACGCGAGCGGCGACCCGGTTCAGAACGCTGAGTTGGCCAAGCAACGTGCCATCGCGGTGCGCGACGCCTTGGTGGCCCTGGGTGTTCCCCAAGACAAAGTCGAGTTGAAAAAGCCTGAAGAAGCAATGGCTACAGGCCCCGCCAATGAAGCACGCCGCGTGGAAGTGGTTGTGAAATAAATCAGATCCTCTCGATCTCAAGCAAAAGGCTCGATTCAGTCGGGCCTTTTGCTTGGTGCAGCTACTTCGCCTCTCCTCGCCGAGCTGAGTTGGTACCCTTCTGGTAACTGGGGGTTGGCACAAAGGTTTGATTCCAAGTTACCATCAGAGGTGTAATTTAGTTACAGAAACTCTATGCCAGACACCACCTCTACCCCCGTCGCTTTGCACCCTGTTGTGGAGGCGGTAACCCGCCGCATCGTGGAGCGCAGCGCCGCAACCCGCAGCGCATATCTGGCCCAGGTCGCGCAGATGGCGGACCGCAAGCCCGGTGCCGACCGCATGGGCTGCGCTAATGTGGCACACGCTTTTGCTGCGATGCCCGACGCCGACAAGACCCGCGTCACCGGCTTGGATAAATTCAAAATTGTGGAAGAGAAGGGTGCCAACATCGGCATCGTCAACGCCTACAACGACCTGCTCTCCGCCCACGCACCTTTGCAGCACTACCCTGATCTGGTCAAGGTAGAAGCCCGCAAGCACGGCGCCACAGCCCAAGTGGCAGGCGGCGTACCCGCCATGTGCGACGGCGTGACCCAAGGTACCGCCGGCATGGAGCTCAGCTTGTTCAGCCGCGACGCCATTGCCATGGCCACTGCCGTGTCGCTGAGCCACGATGTGTTTGACGCCGCTCTCATGCTGGGCGTGTGCGACAAGATCGTGCCCGGCTTGTTGATCGGCGCACTGCACTTCGGCCATCTGCCCACCGTGTTTGTGCCGGCCGGCCCCATGACTTCGGGCCTGCCCAACAACGAAAAAGCCAAAGTGCGCGAAAAAGCCGCCCAAGGCCTGGTCGGCCGCCCTGAACTGCTGGCTGCTGAGAGCGCTGCGTACCACGGTGAAGGCACTTGCACCTTCTACGGCACTGCCAACAGCAACCAGATGCTGCTCGAAGCCATGGGCCTGCATGTGCCTGGCACCGCCTTCATCAACCCCGGCGACGGAGTGCGTCAGGAGTTGACCCGCGAAGCCGTTCGCACCGTTCTGGGCATTACCAAGGCCAAGCGCTTTGCGCCCATCGGTGAGGTGGTGGACGAGCGCTGCATCGTCAACGCCATGGTGGCCCTGCTGGCCACCGGCGGCTCGACCAACCATTTGATCCACTGGGTGGCCGTGGCCCGCGCGGCCGGCATCGTGATCGACTGGAACGACTTCTCGTCCCTGTCGGACGTGGTGCCCTTGCTGACCCGTGTCTACCCCAACGGCAGCGCTGATGTGAACCAGTTCCAGGCAGCAGGTGGCCCCGGTTACGTGATCCGCGAGCTGCTGGATGCCGGCTTCATGCACGCGGATGTGTTGACCGTGCGCAGCGGCGGCCTGCGTGAGTTCACCGCTATTCCTTCGGCCAAAGCCGATGGCAGCCTGCAGTGGGCTGATGCCGGCGCCAGCAAGGATGAGACCGTGGTGCGCCCGGCCAGCAGCCCGTTCAGCGCCAGCGGTGGCCTCAAGTTGCTCAAGGGCAACCTGGGCCGCAGCGTGATCAAGGTGTCTGCTGTGCCGGACGACCGCCACATCATTGAAGCCCCTTGCCGCGTGTTTGACTCCCAAGACGCGCTTCACAAGGCCTTCAGCGCCGATGAACTCAACCACGACGTGATTTGCGTGGTGCGTTGGCAAGGCCCCCAAGCCAACGGCATGCCCGAGCTGCACAAGCTGACTCCTCCGCTGGCCGTGCTGCAGGGCAAGGGCTACCGCGTGGCGCTGGTGACCGATGGCCGCATGAGCGGTGCCTCCGGCAAAGTGCCTGCCGCCATCCACGTGTCGCCCGAAGCGGCTGCCGGTGGACCGCTGGCCAAGGTGCGTGATGGCGACATCATCCGCCTGGACGCCAACGCCGAAACCCTGCAAGTGCTGGTGAGCGACGCGGAGTGGGCGGCACGCCCCCTGGACACCATGCCCGAAGCGCTGCGCGCTGCCAATGGCATCGGCATGGGCCGCGAACTGTTTGCCAACTTCCGCCGCAATGCACTGGCCGCTGAAGAAGGCGCCTGCACCTGGTTCTGAACCTACCCCCAATAACGTCGATCTGGAACATTTCAATGTCTAACGCTCCCGCCTTTACCGCCCTGCAAGTGATGCAGGACGCCCCCGTCATCCCCGTGATCGTGTTGAATGACGTGGCCCACGCTGTGCCCATGGCCCGTGCCCTGGTGGCCGGCGGCGTGCGCATGCTGGAAGTGACCCTGCGCACTCCCCAAGCCCTGGCCTGCATGGAAGCCATTGCCCGCGATGTGCCTGAGGCCGTGGTTGGTGCCGGCACCGTGCGCAGCAAGGCCGATGCGCAAGCCGCCGCCAATGCCGGCGCCCGCTTTGCGGTGAGCCCCGGTTACACCAGCGCCGTGGGCCAGGCCTGCCGCGACTTGGGGCTATCGCTGTTGCCCGGTGTAGCCACCGGCAGCGAAATCATGATGGCGCAGGAAGACGGCTTCACCCAGCTCAAGTTCTTCCCCGCGATGCAAGCCGGCGGCCCCGCCATGCTCAAGGCCTGGAGCGGCCCGTTTTTTGATGTGAAGTTTTGCCCCACCGGCGGCGTCACCTTGCAAAACGCGCCCGAGTTTTTGGCCCTGCCCAACGTGGTGTGCGTAGGCGGCTCGTGGATCGTGCCGGCTGACGCCATGGCCAAGGGCGAGTGGGACAAGATCACCCAGCTGGCCAAAGACACGCAGGCACTGCGCAAGTAAGGCGCAGGATGGTCATCAAGCAAAAGGGCGCTGTGGCGCCCTTTTTTATTGCGCTGGTAGCTATGAAATTTGTAGTGAAATGCATCGCCTGGGAGAAATGAAAGTCCCGAAGGGCCTTATGGAGTAATCAAGTGTTGACGATTGAAATCATTTGAATACAATTGAATTCATTCATTTTCAACGGAGCTCAACATGGTTCCTGTATCCGGGCGATTGCCTGATGACTTGTACGCTTGGCTTGCTGGTCTGACGTTGGAGGGGGCTTCCACCGTGAGCGACAAAATGCGCGTAGCGGTAGCCAGCCTCAAGCGCATGCAAGACGGTGACGGTGACTACATCGGTGCGTTGTCGATGTACCGCGATCTGGGACGAGGCACACGTGAACACATTGCTGCGCTGGAGCAGCACACCGGACAACACTCCGAGGTGTTGGCCGCTTTGATGGAGCACCTTCCTGCGCTCATTGCCGGTCTGCATTCCGCGCAGCCAAACAGTCTTGCGGAGGCCAAGCGCCTAGAGTCCTTGCTGGTCAAGCGCACCATGCAATTAGCCGAAACTTTGCTCCGGCAGGCCGTCACATCTCAGTCAGCAGCTTATGACCCCCAAGTGATACAGCAGAACTCCGCGCGTCTGCTGGAGCTTGCGCGCCTGATTCCACAGCCCAACATTTCAAGCACTTGATCAAGGAGGATGTATGTCACAAAACCTGAGTAATCGCGTAGCCAAAGTGATCGCCGCGAGCGCTCACAATCTGTTGGACAAATGGGAGGACGCCAACCCGGTAGCCATGTTGGATCAAGCGACCCGAGAGCTGGACCAAGTAACCGCGGATGTCAGGACTGAGCTAGGGGTAGCAGTTGCCAACCGCCATCTGACCCAGCAGCAGCATGTGCGTTTGAATCATGAGCACACTGAGCTGGCTGAGCATATCGGCGCGGCCATCACCGCAGGCAAGGACGAACTCGCCAAGGCAGCGTTGGCACGTCAATTGGATATTGAAGCCCAACTGCCCATACTTGAGGCCAGTTTGCTGAATCTGGGGCAAGAAGAGAAAGAGCTTTCAGCCTT
>DGQR01000081.1 GCA_002390825.1 Rhodoferax sp. UBA4409 | reverse complement strand
GGCCTTCCCCGGCTACCAGCTCACGATTGATCTGGAACGCCAGGTCATCGTGAAGCCGCAGGGCGAAGAAATCCCGTTTGAGGTGCAAGCCTTCCGCAAGTACTGCTTGCTCAACGGCTTTGACGACATTGGCCTGACCCTGCGCCATGCCGACAAGATCAAGGCATTTGAAGCCCAGCGTTTGGCAACAAAACCGTGGCTAGCCCACACGATGTCTGCGTGAGCAGCTATCAAATTCATAGTATTTAAAGGACATCATGAAAATTGCAGTGTTGCCGGGTGACGGCATTGGCACCGAAATCGTGGCAGAAGCCGTCAAGGTACTGAACGCTCTGGCCCTCCCCCTGGAAATGGAAACCACCTTGGTGGGTGGCGTCGCCTACGATGCCCACGGCCACCCCCTGCCCGAAGCCACCCTCAAACTGGCCAAGGAAGCGGACGCGGTGTTGTTCGGCGCTGTGGGCGACTGGAAGTACGACAAGCTGGAGCGCCAGTTCCGCCCCGAGCAGGCCATCCTGGGCTTGCGTAAGAATTTGGGCCTGTTTGCCAACTTCCGCCCTGCCATTTGCTACGAGCAGCTGGTAGGCGCCTCCAGCCTCAAGCCCGAGCTGATTGCGGGCCTCGACATCCTCATCATCCGTGAACTGACCGGCGACATTTACTTCGGCCAGCCCCGCGGTCGCCGCATCGCCACCGATGGTCACTTCCCCGGAGCGGAAGAAGCGTTCGACACCATGCGCTACAGCCGCCCCGAGATCGAGCGCATTGCCCACGTCGCGTTCCAAGCCGCCCAGAAGCGCAGCAAACGCGTCACCAGTGTCGACAAAAACAACGTGCTGGAAACCTCACAGCTCTGGAAAGACGTGATGGTCGAAGTAGGCCAGCAATACCCCGACGTGGAACTCGACCACATGCTGGTGGACAACGCCGCCATGCAGCTGGTCAAGGCGCCCAAGAAGTTTGACGTGCTGGTCACCGGCAACATGTTTGGCGACATCCTGTCCGACGAAGCCTCTATGCTGACCGGCTCTATCGGCATGCTGCCTTCTGCCAGCTTGAACAGCAGCAACCAGGGTCTGTACGAGCCCAGCCATGGCAGTGCACCGGACATCGCCGGCAAAGGCATCGCCAACCCACTGGCCACCATCCTGAGTGCCGCCATGATGCTGCGCTTCAGCCTGAACCAGGAAGCTGCCGCACAGCGCATTGAAGCGGCTGTGCAAAAGGTATTGGCGCAAGGCTATCGCACGGCCGACATCTACAGCGAAGGCACACAACGCGTCAGCACTAAAGAAATGGGCGATGCCGTGCTGAAGGCTCTGGCATAAGAACGGAATGCGAGGCGATATCACGCAATATCGCCTCGCACTTCAAAATCATTTCAGTCCGCGCGGAGCAAAAAATTCTTGTTTTGCGCTACAATAAATCCATGTTTGCCGCCCGCCCCTTCTCTTTGAGCTTGTTGACTGCCTCCATGGCAGGCAAGGCCGCGCGCGCAATCATTTCCAAAACCACGACCATTAAGGGCTGATCCAGCTCCGGTATCGTCGTGCGCCCCCCCGGCCAGACGAGCCGGAGCAAACAGCCCAGGTCGGGCATCGTTTGTTTACATTGAAAGGGCGTTGATATGAGCAAGTTGGTAGGTTTGGTCGGCTGGCGCGGCATGGTCGGCTCAGTGTTGATGGATCGCATGGAACAGGAAAAGGATTTCGACTTGATCGAACCTCTTTTCTTCTCCACTTCAAACTCGGGTGGCAAAGCACCGGCTTGGGCCAAAAACGAAACCACGCTGCAAGACGCTTTCAACATCGACGCCCTGAAGCGTTGCGAAATCATCATTTCCGCACAAGGTGGCGACTACACCACGGAAGTGTTCCCCAAGCTGCGCGCTGCGGGCTGGAACGGCCACTGGATCGACGCAGCCTCCACACTGCGCATGGAAAAAGATGCGGTCATCATTCTCGATCCGGTCAACATGCCCGTCATCAAGGATGCGCTGGCCAAAGGCGGCAAGAACTGGGTGGGCGGCAATTGCACCGTAAGTTGCATGCTGATGGGTGTGGGTGCACTGTACAAGGCTGGCTTGGTCGAATGGATGAGCACCCAGACCTACCAAGCTGCGTCTGGCGGCGGTGCCCAGCACATGCGAGAACTGCTGACCCAATACGGCACCCTGAACGCGGAAGTGAAAGCTTTGCTCGACGACCCCAAGAGCGCGATTCTGGAAATCGACCGCAAGGTCATCGCCAAGCAACGTGCACTGACCAGCGCTGAAACCGCCAACTTCGGCGTGCCACTGGGCGGCTCCCTGATTCCTTGGATCGACAAAGATCTGGGCAACGGCATGTCTAAAGAAGAGTGGAAAGGCATGGCCGAAACCAACAAGATTTTGGGCATGGGCGAAGGCTTCGGCAGCTCAGCCATTCCCGTCGATGGTTTCTGTGTGCGCGTAGGCGCCATGCGCTGCCACAGCCAAGCCTTAACCTTCAAGCTAAAAAAAGACGTGCCCGTGGCAGACATCGAAGCCATGATCGCGGCAGACAACCAGTGGGTCAAAGTGGTGCCCAACACCCGTGAAGCCACTATTCAGGATCTGACACCCGTGGCAGTGACCGGTACCATGACGATTCCCGTCGGCCGTATCCGCAAGCTGGCGATGGGGCCTGAATACGTGGGTGCCTTCACCATCGGCGATCAGCTGCTGTGGGGAGCGGCTGAACCCCTGCGTCGGATGCTGCGCATCTTGCTGGACGCGTAACAGAGAGTTACGCTTCGTTGTCGCAAGGCAACAAGCGTCACAGCGACAATAGGGCCTCTAGACGGGCTTTGGAAGTTAAGCGCTTCCTTAGCTTGTCTGCCTAAGATATTGATGTTAAGGTACTTTTTTGTTTTCTAGCTCAGGCGTTGGCCTGGGAAATGAGAAGTACATCGCAGCTCCCCCTGAGCACCGGAGGCCTTTAAATTGATCGTTAAGTCACATCGTTGGCAGAGGACGGCTGTCGCAGCTGCATCTTTCGCGCTGCTCAGCTTGTCGGGATCCGGTGCGTATGCGCTTTCACTCGGGCGCTTGACTGTGCAGTCCGCACTCGGTGAGCCCCTGCGAGCCGAAGTGGAAATCCCTGAAATCACCGCCGAAGAGGCCTCCTCTTTAAGAGCGGCAGTGGCCCAGCCGGAGGCGTTCACCGCTGCCGGGCTGGAGTACAGCCCTGCCCTTACTAGCTTACAAGCCAGATTGGCGCGCCGGGCAGACGGTAAAGCCTACTTGCGACTCACCAGCGACCGTGCAGTCAATGACCCCTTTGTCGACCTGATTCTGGAGGCCACTTGGTCCTCCGGTCGCATTGTGCGCGACTACACCTTGCTCTTGGATCCACCGAGCCTCAAGAAGACGGCACCTGCACCAACACTTGCGCAAATAGCACCAGCCCCCTCGGTGCCTGCAACCACCCCACAGCCAGCCCCTAGGCCAAACAACGAGGCGCCAGTGCGCCCGGCGCCGGCTCCCCGGGCACTGCCGCCAGTGGCGGCAACGCCTCCAGCAGCCAAAGCCCCTGATGCTGAGAATGGTCGCATTACCGTGAAGTCTGGCGACACCGCCAGCAAGATTGCCATCGCCAACAAGCCTGCAGGCGTCTCGCTGGACCAGATGCTGGTAGCCCTGTTGCGCTCGAACCCGGATGCCTTTGTGAACGGGAACCTGAATCGGGTACGCGCCGGTGCGGTCATGGCACTGCCCGGAGCGCAAGAGGCCACCAGCATCTCCACGGCAGAGGCCAGCAAAACGGTCTTGGCTCAGAGCAAGGATTTCAACGATTTCCGACGCAATTTGGCAGGTAGCGTTCCGCAGGCCAATGTCAGCGCAGCTGACCGCAAAGCCAGCGGTAGCATCGACACCACGGTGGATGAAAAGAAGCCGGCAGCACCCGCACCCGACAAGCTGACACTATCCAAAGGCGCCATCAACTCCAAGCCGGATGAAGCCAAGATTGCCTTGGAGCGCGAGGCGAAAGATGCCGCGGCACGCGCAGCCGAACTGAATAAAACCATCAGTCAGCTCAACCAGCTGAAAGACAAAGCAACACCACCTCCCGCTGCAGCGCCAGCTGTTGCGGCCAGCACCCCGACTCCTGCCATTGCACCAGCCGTGCCAGTGGCCGCGGTCACCCCCCCAGAACCAGCGGCAAGTGCAGCCCCCACGCCAGCAGCTTCTGCTCCAGTGGCGGCCGCCTCTGTTCCGGCACCTGTCGCGTCTGAGGCAACTGTTGCCGCACCGCCAAAAATGGCGGCCCCTGCGCCAATACCAACCGTCGACGAGCCAACGCTACTGGACACCCTGATGGAGGACCCTGCCGTTCCCGTCGGAGCAGCAGGCCTGCTTGCGTTGCTGGGTGGCTTTGGCTTGTATCGCTTGCGTCAGCGCAAAAAGAATGCAGCTCAAATTGACAGCTCGTTCCTGGAAAGCCGCCTGCAACCGGATTCCTTTTTTGGTGCAAGCGGCGGTCAACGTGTAGATACCAACCAAAACGGCTCGGCCAGCGCGTCTTCGATGGTGTACTCCGCCAGCCAACTGGATGCAGCCGACGACGTGGATCCTGTGGCCGAGGCAGACGTTTATCTGGCCTATGGTCGCGATCTGCAAGCTGAAGAGATCTTGAAGGAAGCAGTGCGCTCCAATCCCGGTCGACTGGCCATCCACACTAAGCTCTTGGAGATTTTTGCAAAGCGCCGCGATACGCGCAGCTTTGAAAGCACTGCGACCCAAGCCTTCAAACTCACCGGCTCGGAAAGCAACGACTGGGCGCGCATTTGCGAAATGGGCCTCAGCATTGACCCTAGCAATCCGCTGTACCAGCCGGGTGGAATCCCCGCCATGCCGGTTGCCGGTGCGGTTGCGGCCGCTGCCGTGGCTTCGACGTTTGGCGACAACACAGTGCCACAGTCTGCACACGCAGAACTCGACGCGACAGCGGGCGGCGTGGACCTCGACCTGGACCTCGACTTTTCGTTGGACGACGAGCCGGCAGCAAGCGCGATTAGCGACGTGACCGGCACGGCCATTGCTAGCCAGCCCGAACCCAAGTCGACTGCCAGTAACTCACTGGACATGGATTTTGATCTTTCGGACGACATGCCGGCCACCGTGCCACCGAGTTTTGAGCCTGTCAGCCAAATGCCGGAAATTTCGCTCTCGCTCGACGACCTGGAAGTGCCCTTGGACACGGGCAACTCCACGCCGATGCGCTTTGAGGCGACCAGCCCCGCACCTGTGGAAGAGCCTGCTGCTGAAACGACCGCACATGGTGGCTTGATGGAGTTTGACCTCGAGTCTCTATCCATGGATTTGGGCACCCCTACAGAAGCCCCCACCTCGGCTCCTGACAACCTGAGCGACGATCCTCTGGGCACCAAGCTTGCGCTGGCGGAAGAGTTCATTTCTATCGGAGATGAAGACGGTGCACGCGCCTTGATCGAAGAAGTGGTGGCAGAAGCGACCGGAGATATGCGGGCCAAAGCACAGAAAGCACTGGCGCAGCTGAGCTAAGCGGGTGCGCTTTGTGCAATGAGACATCGAGGTTCGGGATATCGTGCGGATAGTTTTAGGCGTTAGTTACAACGGGCAGGGATACCAAGGCTGGCAAAGCCAGTCGTCCGGCCAGACGATCCAGGACAAGTTGGAACACGCCTTGGGCACCTTTACGGCCCAACGCGTATCCACCCTGTGCGCAGGGCGTACCGACGCTGGGGTACACGGCTTGATGCAGGTCGTGCACTTTGACACCCTCCTCGAACGGGACACCTACTCCTGGATTCGCGGCACGAACGCCAATCTCCCCAAAGACATCGCAGTGCAATGGGCGGTGCAAACCACGACAGATTTTCATTGCCGGGCGTCTGCCTTGTCCCGTCGTTATGCCTATGTGCTGCTGGAGTCTCAAATAAGGCCCAGCGTGGAATCCGGGCGCGTGGGCTGGACATTCAACACACTCAACGAAGCCGCTATGCGGCAGGCCGCCGACTCTCTTGTGGGCGAGCATGATTTCAGCTCCTTCCGGGCGGCCCAGTGCCAGGCACTGAGCCCGGTCAAAAACCTGATGCGCATTGAGTTGCACAAACGCGGGGCCTACTGGCGCATTGAATTTGAAGCCAACGCGTTTTTGCATCACATGATCCGC
>DGQR01000178.1 GCA_002390825.1 Rhodoferax sp. UBA4409 | reverse complement strand
AAGTTAAGCCTCTTTGCACTGAACTCATTGCAGACCCTTATCAACATAATTTGAATCATGTTGCATTGACCGGTTGAATCCAAGGCGGCGTACTTCGCGCAAGACACGCTGCGGGGTACGCCTGGGTTCACCAAATGAGGAGGCAATGGCCCGTTGGCGTGGTTTGTGAGGTGCGGGAAATAAGTGCCAGTGGGTACTTCAACTGGCTGCGGCGCAGTCAATCGCAAACCCCAAGGCCTGGCGCACGCCACAGTGATAAAGCCTTGCTTGCCCACATGCGGGCAATACAGGCCGAGGTCAAAGGTGAATATGGCTGGCCGCGCATGCACAAAGAGTTGCTGGCACGTGGCATCCGGGTTGGCAAAGAGCGCGTGCGCGTGCTGATGCAGCGTCATGGAATCAAGGCCAAGACCAAGCGCAAATATGTGGTGACCACCGACAGCAAACACCACTTGCCGGTGGCCCCTGACCTGGTTCAGCGCCGGTTTAACCCACCTGAGCCAAATCAGGTGTGGTCTGGCGATATCACCTACCTGGCCACCGATGAGGGATGGCTGTATCTGGCAGGCGTTCTCGATTTGCACAGCCGACAACTGGTGGGCTGGAGCATGAAGCCCAATATGCAGGCAGATTTGGTGAAGGACGCACTGGCAATGGCCTGGTTCCGGCGTCAGCCGGCGCCTGGACTCATATTCCACAGCGATAGGGGAAGCCAATATTGCAGCCACGAATTCCAAGAGGCATTGGAGAAATGCAAGATCCGCTCATCGATGAGCCGTAAGGGCAATTGTTGGGATAGCGCACCGACGGAAAGTTTCTGGGGCGCCTGAAGGCAGCGTGCATTTATGGTCAGAAATTCGCCACGCGTAGACAGGCAATGGATGCGGTGCTGAACTGGATTGCTTTTTACAATCACTCCAGACTGCATTCGAGCCTGGGGTACCTCAGCCCAATGCAATTCGAAACCCGCTGGTACGAGGCACAGCGTAAAAAGGCCGCGTAATCGCAGAGCTAAGAGCTACACAATTCAGGGGCAAGGTCAGTCTTCGCCCTGATGCATCTGCTGGGCTTTCGCTTCGCGCCGCGTATCCGTGATTTGGGCGACACCAAGCTCTACATCCCGAAGGGCAGTGCCACGTATGACGCGCTCAAACCCATGATTGGCGGCACACTCAACATCAAGCACGTCCGTGCCGATTGGGATGAAATTCTGCGGCTGTCCACGTCGATTAAGCAGGGTTCGGTGACAGCCTAGTTGATGCTGCGCAAGCTCTGCAGCTACCCGCGTCAGAACGGGTTGGCCATTGCCCTGCGTGAGTTGGGGCGCATTGAGCGCACGCTGTTCATCCTAGACTGGCTGCAAAGCGTCGAATTGCGCCGCCGTGTGCATACCGGGCTGAACAAGGGTGAGGCGCGCAATGCGCTGGCTCGCGCTGTGTTCTTCAACCGACTTGGTGAAATCCGTGACCGCGGCTTCGAGCAGCAGTGCTACCGGGCCAGTGGCTTGAACCTGGTGACTGCCTCCATCGTACTGTGGAACACGGTCTATCTGGAGAGGGCCGCAAACGCTTTGCATGGTCACGGCATGGCCATTGATGACACGCTTTTGCAGTACCTGTCGCCGCTGTGCAGGGAGCACATCATCCTGACCGGCGATTACCTCTGGCGCAGCAGCGCCAAAATCGGTGCAGGCAAGTTCAGGCCGCTACGACCACTGAAACCGGCTTAGCGTACGATTTTTTCCGTTTTCTGAGGCGACCCCAGCAAGTAGAACCCCGGCAAGCTAGGTAAGCTCTACAGCTGGCATGCGCCGGAATTTGAATGCATCTCCAAGGGTAAAAGCCGTACCGCGGCAAGTTCAAGTCACTGACCGAGCAAGAAAAGAAGATGCTCAAGCGCCGGCAAGCCATTGAGCCGATCATCGGCCACCTCAAAGCGGACCACCGGATGAATCGCTGCCACTTCAAAGGCGTGGACGGTAACAGTTTGCACGCAGTGCTGTGCGAGCCGATCTGCAACATTCGCTGGTTGCTGCGGATGATCGTCAAAAAATGATTGGGCCATTTTTTTACGGCTGTTGCAGGCTGCGGGCTGGATCGATTTCACCGATTTGCAGCGCAAATTATGAGGAATCTTAACCGTCAATCCGAGAAACTCCGGTCTCATGAACTCGCTGGTGGGCTGAAAGTGGATTTTTCAGGGACGACCACTTAGCAGTAAAAAACGACAGATCTCGGTTGTGTTAAATATCTACCTTTTAGAATGTGAAAGAATGAGCGGCTTTCCTGAGTTCAACGTTGAACTGCCCGCATAAAAATCGCATCGCCGATCTTTGAGAAAACCTGCTCATAGGTCCTGACGTCAAGCACCACACTTTCATCGGTTGACTGCTGTCCTTGAATTGAACTGCTCACGCGCCTTTCTACAAAAGTAAGGCGAACACGCGTTTGCTTGGAGTGAAATTCTTCAGTGGTTGCAGTGACGTAAGTCCTCACTTCGTTGCGCAGACCTGCCACAGATACGCCTAGACCAATGCTGCTCCAAGTTTCTGCTTTTATCGGTGACTGAGCGGTAATTACACCAGACTCAAGACTTGCTGACTGAATAACGTAACCAAGATCCTGTAAAACTGATAAAATTGAACGGAATGCTAACGGGCGGTCTGCTTCAAAGACTCGGGCTTGTATAGCCTGAATTTCAAGCGCAGACTTTTCGTCTGAAGAATCTAGCGTTATACATCCAGGCAGTAAACCTGAAGCAAAAATGAAAGAAAAAATGGCGAGTTTTCTCATGTAGGTAAATATTAAAATGAAGAAGTTCTAGAATAGAATGAGCTAACGCGTTTGACTCCTTCAATCATGCGGAACTTAATAATGAGGGTCATAGTGCGGCTGCTTTGCTCAAAACCTGAAATATTTTTAGTTCCCCCAAGGACAATGATGGTCCCCAAAATATTGCTGCTACTTGAGTTTGCAAGGGTAGCATTGTGCTGATACGTCCATACCTCTTCGCCCTCGCTGTTTACAGTGACTAAATTTGGAGCTCCGAAAGCCTCTAAAACTTCTGCTTGATTAGTCTCGTTACTTTTAAGCGCCATCTGCACCTGGCCTATCGTGAGGCGGCTCCTCTCACTAGGCTCGATTGATGCTTCGTTGCTTGTAGCACATCCCGCCAAAAACACAACAAAGGCCCAGACTTGCAACTCCCATCTGCGCATGTAACACCTCTTGACTAAATTGCTTGAGAAAATATAAACACGATGCGACATAGGCAACAACCCCACCAAAAAAAGTATTGAATACCTTTCTTGATTCAATTTGCATAAGTTTACTCAAAAAGTATGTCAACTTGAAATTTTCTTCTTTCCAAATCTTGCATTTATGCATGTGTCGAAAACGGTGCAGTTTGGTATTTCGATATTAAATATATCAAGCAAAAATCTTCTACTCCGAATGCCACTTGCCGCGAAAATTTTTTGGGTTTCTTCGAACTATCCCACAAGAAAATCGCAATCAAGTAAATTTGTTTTACTATTATGCAAGTAGGTTCTCATATCTTGTCGGCCCCGCAAAACCTCCACAACCCGCATGGATGCTAGGGATGGTCTGCACAAGTTAGCGCTTTGACCGCTAACGACAAATGAAACAGCAAAGCCTTGCCACGACCGGTTTCGAATTGGCCACCAAGCGCACGCGCAAGCGTGAGTTCCTTGACGAGATAAACCTGGTGGTTCCCTGGACGGAGTTGGTTGGACTGATCCAACCGCATGCGCCTGCGGGCAAGACGAAAGCACCATCCTGCGCTTTCGTCACCTGCTCGAGGCAGGCGGTCTGAGCCTGCAGATCATGTCGTCATAACTCCCACAGATTCGCTATTTGAATATCAAAACCAGAGAGTTCTCACTCCCGCCATGACCACCCCCGACTTGTACCGGCCGCGGCTGGAGGCAATGATCGATATACAGCATCCGCTGGCCGTGCTGTCCAGGCGTTTGCCGTGGAGCCAGATCGAGGTGGCATTGGCGCAATATCGCAACTGGTCGACGCAGGAGTCAGTGCGGCTGGGCGCCCCCGACTTTCCATCCGGCTGATGGCCTCGCTGCTGTACCTCAAACATGCCTTCAACCTCAGCGACTGCGACTTGGTGCAGCGTTGGTCGCAGGATGTGGTGTGGCAGTATTTCAGCGGCAATGACTTCTATGAACCATAGCCTACCCTGTGATCCCCGACAGATCGGGCGCTTTCGCGAGGCCACGATGGATACGGCAGTCCATACCGGTGCGATCAAGCCCGTGGAATTCGAACGGGTAATCGTGGACAGCACAGTTCAGGAGAAGGCCGTTGCATTCCCCACGGACAGCCGGCTGCTGGAGGTTGCCAGGCACAAGATGGTCAAGGCGGCTAAGACCGTTGGTATCGAACTCAAGCAGACCTTTGTCAAAGAGGGCAAGATCCTGCGGCGCAAGGCCGGTGGCTGTGCCCATGCCAGGCAGTACCGCCGCCTGAAGAGGACGGTGCGTCGCCAGCGCACGATTGTTGCAAAGCTGATGCGGGAGATTGAACGCAAGATGGCCAGTGTCGTGGCATCAACGCCGCAGGCGCTGCAGGGCTTGCGCACCGTGCTGGATAGAGCCACTCGCCTTCTGACACAAAGCCCCAAGGGCAAGAGCAAAACCCCATACGAATTTGGTGTGAAGGTGGGCATTGCCGTTACCCACCAGTCGGGGCTGATCGTGGGTGCCATGACGTTTCCTGGAAATCCATACGACGGCCACACGCTGCAGGAGCAGATCGAGCAGGTCAACATTCTGTGCGAAGCCCATGGTGTCACCGTCAAAGAAGCTGTGGTGGACCTGGGCTACCGCGGAGTGGACGCTGCCAATCTCGGTGTGCTGATCAAGCATCGTAGTTGGATTGGCAGCATGACTGACAAGGAACCCCAGCAACTCAAGCGCCGTCAGGCGGTGGAACCCGTGATCGGGCACCTCAAGGCAGATCATCCCATGGCACGCTGCTGGCTTAAAGGATCCATTGGCTACGCAATCAACACGGTTCTTGCAGCGGCAGGTTTCAACTTGAGTTGGCTGATGAGGGCCGTGGTGCGCCTGTCTTTTGTGTTTGCGGGTTTTGAACACTTGCGACGGCGAATTCTTGCATCGCTGACAGCCGCCACGGGCTCAACCGGTAGCGATCAAAGGGTCGCAGGGCTGCAGTTTGTGTGAATTTGAATTTTGCGGGGCCGATTATATATGTGCTCATGGGTGTCCTGGCATTCTGCCGCGATCAAATATGCCCTATCATAATTAAAATGTAATCTACATACAAGCCCTCAAGCCCTAGCCTCGCGCCGGCCCTACCCCCCATCCTGATCGACCTTTCTTCCCTTTTCCCCTCACTCCCACTCGGAGCGGGTGGGGCCTGTATGAGGAAAGATAAAGGGAGGACGGAGGAAGGAATAAGGGGATACCGGTCTATCAGTAAGGGGGTCTCACTTTGTGAGCCATGGTTGATTTGCGCTTGTATGTAGATTACATTTAACACCCTATGACTACATCGACTGATTCTGCCGGCGACGTGAGCGCCGAGCGGGTGTTTCTGGCTTGGTCCGGGATGCGCAGCGCGATCGCTATGCGCACGCTCTCTGCCGAGTCGGTCAGCGCCTACCGCTCTATCTGGTCAGGCTGGCTCGCGCACCTCCTGCAGCTGGGCACCCCATGGGATGGCGCCACCAGTGAGGATGCCCGCACCTTTCTCGAAAACCTCTCACCGTCGAGCCCCCACAAGACGTCGGTCAGCTCCGTGACCCAGAAAAGGTACTTCCGGGTGCTCAAAGAGATCTACGCCTGCGCCATGGCCAACCAGTGGATTGGGCACAACCCCATCGACCAAGACGCCAAGGTGTCGGCCACCGAGCAGCAGGACTCCTTGGTGTTCAACCGCAATGACTGGGCAGAGCTGTTCCGCGCGCTCCCGCCGGCGAGTGAGCAGGTCGCGCCCGAGACCCCGTGGCAAAGCGTGCGTGACCACAGCATGCTCTTGATGATGATGCAGGCGGGTTTGAGCGTGGCCGAGCTGCGTGGCCTCAATCTGGCCAGCGTCCAGTCCCCTCGCCTGTCCTGGAGCGCCGAGGGTCCAGTGCTGGGGCTGGCGTTCCTTCCTTGGGAGCCAGAAGCCTCGCAGCGCACCTCTCTCAGGATCGAGGGCACCCGCAAAGACCAGCTGCGCGCTCTGGTGCTGTCCGACCCGAACGAGACGATGCTGATGGCTTGGCTGCACTTTCGGCTGCAGGGGCGGTTTCCGATGGAGCCGGACTCGCCGCTCTATGTCTCCCAGAAGCGCACATCACGCCTGTCGCCCAAGTCGATTTTTCTTGTGGCCAACGGGCATATCCGTCGAGGGATAGCGCAGCGACACGATGTGGAGCGGCTGGCCCACGCGGGGCCCATGACCTTGCGCAATTCCTGCATCGTGCGTTGGCTCGATGCCGGAATGGAGGATGAGGACGTTTTGGAGCGCGCCGGGCTCAAGGATGCGCAGGCGCTGCGCCGCTTGCGCCAGCATGTCGTCACGGATGGATCGCTTGGAGGTGTGAAATGACACAGGGAAATACGTTGGTCGACAGCGCCCGTGCGCTGCGCATGAGTGGCTTCTTCTATCAGACGCTCAACGAGCGAGGTTTTCGGTGCACGGTCGAGGATTTGCGCTGGGTGCTTGCGCAATTGGAGACGGAACAGTTCAACCAGGTCGAGTTGGCCATCAATTCCTTGGCCAAGGGCCACGATCAACAGCATTACATGGACTTGGCGGCCACCTTGCGCCGCTTGTGTGATCCTGGCGTGCGATCAGGCATGCGCACTGCCGGCATCGCTATGCGCGTGGACGTGCTGTTTGCTTTTGCTGGAGAAAGCACCAGCCGTGAAGTGCTGACCCAAGCGCTGGCGGGCCTCAGAAGCACGGACGCTGCTTTGAAGCTGCAGTCGGAAGGGAAGTTGCGTACCTGGTGCGGCACCATGCAGGCACCCGATGAATTGCCACCATTGCCGCCCACCCTTGCGCAGGATAGCCCGGAGCCAGCTCCCGCGGAGCCCAAACCGCGTGCCACCCGTTCGAAGGCCGCAGCAACACCGGCCGCCACCGGAAGCGCTCTTCCTGAAAAAGAGTCCCCTGCCCTGCCGGCCAAGGCCGCAATCCGCCGCAAAGCCAAGGCGTTTGGCAAGGCGGGTGCGCTGACGCTGGAGATTGCGCCGGTGCGCGATCAGGAGCACCACGCCAGTACGGCACGCTGCACCGTGATGATCGAGGGTGCGCTGGCCACCGGCGACGGCCACTACGACTGGTCGGTGGGTTCCAAGGTGGTTTTTATGTGCACGCAGCGCGAGTTGCCGCAGTTGCTGGCCGTGCTGATGGGCTGGATCTCGGAGCTGGATTTCAAGTTCCATGGGGTCACCAAGAAGAAGTCCCTGCACATAGAGCACCAGGATCACGGACTATTGGTGCACTTGCGCGACGCCACCCACAATGTGCGCGTGCCGGTGGATGACGCCGACCGCTACGCGCTGGCCATGTTGGTGCTGGCGGCCATGCACCACAACGAGCCGCATCTGGACAGCAGCGCAATCATTGCGGCGAGCTGGCTGATCCAGCACGCCTGCACCGTTGCATGCACCTCAAGCGCAACAGTGAACAACCAGAAGTTAATGAGAAAAATCAGGGGCAAAGGTAATCCCCCCGATTTCCACCGGGCCTAAAAGTGGAAAGGTTATGCAGCCATGGCCAAGTGCTGCATTGGGGTGAAACCGCCAAGGGCCATATTCGGGCGGTCGTGAGTGTTGTCAATGCCGCTCGTAATTCCCCCCACTGTCAATATTCAATCGGCGCTAACATTGTTGGCGGTTTCGCGGAATTCAAAAGGGTTTAGGTAATTTTGGATGCAGGTCATGTTGTCTCCAATTCCCCAGACCCCATCATAGGGTGGGCAGTAGTCCACAATGCCTGGCGAGGGTGCTGCTGGAGCGGGAGTCTCTGCCGCATTTTGAGCATGCGATGTCACGTCAATGGGGTGTCAAACTTTCAGAAGTCGTCTCACTAATAGCGTCGGGAAATCCTGTCGGTGCGAAGCAATGAGGTACACGTAAACGTCCCTGTCGATTCGCCGATAGACCAGCTTGTGGTGTGACGTAAAGACATTTTGGTACTCAAAGATGCCAACGGAGGCAAGCTCCTGGACGGGCGGCCCAGTCAAAAGTCCTGTGTCAACCAGCGCCAGCTTTTCGAATATTTCGTTTTCGGCATTGAGCCAGTCAGTCTCGCTCCACTTATTGAGCATGTACTCCTGAAGCGAGAGCAAGTCTTCCTGTGCATCGGGAAGAATGATGATGGACATTACTTGCGGCGTTGGCGAGCTGC
>DGQR01000111.1:1941-10674 GCA_002390825.1 Rhodoferax sp. UBA4409 | reverse complement strand
CGTGGCGTGGAACATGGATGGTGGCTGGACGGCCCAGTAATTGGAATGAAATCGGGCTATAGCGCTGGTAAATATTGCGCCTACAGCTACAAAAATCATAGCAAAAAGCCTCGACAGTTGTCTGCCGGGGCTTTTTTTAATGGAGCCTCGCGAGGCTAGCTCGACTGTTTGAACGCCATGACCGCTTGGTTGCGCAAGGTGCGCAGCAAGGCCAGCTCTTTTTCGTCCAGCTCCAGCGCGCCGTACTGGAGTTTGTCGGCATAAATCAGCCCGAAAGGCGCCCCTTTGATCTGCAGCGGCAGCAGCAAAAAGGCCGGCGCGTTCAAACCTTGGCGGTACCAGAGTGGCAGGCGCTGGGCAATGCGCAGTTCTGTAGCGTCGCTGATCATCGTGTCCGCCCCCTTCGCACACACCACGCCAAACAAATCGGGGCTCGTGGCCCGGAGATGGGTTTTGAAACCTTTGATATGCGCCTCGACGCCATGCCCCAGGCCGAAACGGGCGGTCATCATTTCGGTACGGGCATCGCGCATGCAAAAAATCACCCGGTCGAAACCCAAGGCGCGGAACATGGTCTCCAAAATCATGCGCAATATATCGGTGAGCTTGGAGTCCTCAACCATCGCGTCCGTGATGTCTTGAATACCAGCCGACAAAAGGCTCACCACCTCGGCCCTGGGCATGACGGGCGCTTGGACAGGGGGCATGCTGATCCGGACAGTGGGCGTGGCCTGCAAAGCGAGCCCCCCTAAGGAGTCTTCGGTCGTCGCCGGCGCGTCCGGCGCGGTACCTAGCGCATCGGCAGGCAGCTGTAAAAGTTTGGCCGCGACGGACCCCGGCACCACATGGATATCCATCGCGTGCACCAGATCCACCAACTTGTTGCGGGCCTTGGCAGTCGCCTCCTGCAGCTGCGGGAGGCTGCCACCAAGCACCGGGGCGTATTTCTTGAGTACCGTCGCAACCCGGGGCGCTACTTCGTTGGCTTCGGCCTCCAGCAAAACGTCAGCAATCTCGTTAGATGCCATCGCAATCCAGCGGACCCGCTCTGCGGGGTCGACCGGTAGCATGGCAGGCGGTGTCCCGGCAGGTTTGCGCATGCAACGCTGGATACCGGCGGGCAGGCCCCAGCTTTTGGCGATCCCGATGCCAAGGTCTTCATAGCTCAGACCCAGCACACTCACGGCGGCAGGCGTTTCGGTCTGGGTCTCGCGGCTGCCGCAGGTCAAGGTGCGGATATTCGCCACCTCTTCCGGAAAATAAAACTGGGCCAGCAAGCGCCCCAGGTTCTGAAACATCGAGCCGATAAACGCCTCTTCGCTCCCACGGGCGATCGGGCTGAGCTCACCGCCGATCGCACCAGCCATCAAAGACCGCAAAAACTCCTCTTTGAGCAGCGCTGCGTGGGCCTTGTCTTGCATGTGCTCCAGCAACACCAGACTCAAAGCCATGTTGCGGATGCCGTTAAACCCCACCAAATGCACCGCGCGCGACACGGTACTGATGCTCCCACTGCGGGCAAAGTGGGCGCTGTTGACGAGCCGCAGCAGCTTGTTGGTCAAGGCCACGTCTTTGAGGATCTCGTTGGTAACGCTGCTCACACTTTCTTTTTCAGAAAGCGCCATGCTCTGAATGCGTGAGATCGAGTCCGACAAGGCCGGAAAATCACTCTTGTGCCGCATCCGGCGCAACAAAAACTCCAGGGTCGCGTCTGCGCCCGTGGCCTGCTCGGCTGCCGGCGCCTTGAGTGAATCGGTCCACTCCACCAACTCGCTGCGAAACAAGCTGGCACTCGCAAAACGCTGCTGGGCATCGAGCGCCAGCGCACGCTGCACGATGGCGCGCAACCGGTCGTCCACACCGGCAGGCACCGACGTCGGCAACACCAGTTGCTCGTGGGTGACGCGGTAGATGGCGCTGTACACATCCGACTCCGCCAGCAAACGGCGACCCGTCAGCATCTCGGCCAACACCAGGCCGGCCGAAAAGATGTCCATGGCCGGGCTGGGTGCGGCTCCGCTGGCCAACTCAGGCGACAAGTAGCCGATGGTGCCCATCAAATCTTCTTCGGGGGCGGGGCTGCCGGCATCGCGCATGCGTGCGGCAATGCCAAAGTCCATGATCAGCGCCCTGCCCTCGGTATCCAGCACGATGTTGGAAGGCTTCAGGTCCCGATGGATAACCCCGGCTGCGTGGGCAGCCGCCACCGCCGACAACACATCGGCCATGACCGCTACCGCCTGGCTGGCCGGCATGGCGCCATGCCGCTGGAGATGCTGGTCAAGGGGGAGCCCCGCCACGTACTTGAAGACCAGGTAAGGCCGGGTTTCGTGGATGTCCGCCTCGTACACCGGAACAATCTGGGGGTGGGTCACGCGGCCCACACTGCGCGCCTCTTCCAGCCAGCGGCTCACAGCTTGCCCGTCGGCGGTACCAGCAGGCCGCAACAGCTTCAGCGCAACATCCCGCTCCAGGCGCGGGTCGAACGCCAGCCATACGGTGCTTTGTCCGCCTTCCCCGAGGATTTTGACAAGTTGAAACCGACCAACGTAATCATTTGCTTTCAAGACTCAGCCCTTTGAATGGTGTTTTTTTAGCTGGAGCGGTACTTCCCTGCATAGGTCTCAAAGTCCACCAACGACAAGGGGCGGCTGAACAGGTAGCCCTGAAAAAACCGGCAGTGGTTCTCCAGGAGGAAATCCCTTTGACCGGGGGTCTCCACCCCTTCTGCAATCACCGACAAGCCCAAACTCTCGCCCAATTGCAACACAGTCCGTGCAATTGCCGCATCACTCGGGTCGGTGAGCACGTCGCGCACAAAGGTCTGGTCGATTTTCAACTGATCGAGCGGGAGCTTCTTCAAATACCCGAGCGATGAAAAGCCGGTACCAAAATCATCCAGAGCGCAGCCCACGCCCAAAGCGCGCAGTTGCTGCATTTTCTGGACGATATCGTTCATGTCGTGAATCAGGGTGCTCTCCGTCAGCTCAAGCTTGAGGCGCGAAGGGTTCAGGCCGAACTCATGGACCACTGCTGCCACCTGATCCACAAAATCCGCCTGTAAAAATTGCCGCGCACTGACATTGACTGACAAAGTCAGCCGCGCCAAAGCTGGCACCTGCAACCAATGGGCCAAGGTCTGCCCTGCGGTTGACAACACCCATGCCCCCACAGGCAATATTTGCCCCGACTGCTCCGCCACCGGAATAAAGTCCGCCGGAGAAACCAACCCAAACTTGGGGTGCCGCCAGCGCAGCAACGCCTCGGCCCCGATGACACTGCCATCCGCCTGCACTTGGGGCTGGTACAGCAAAAAGAACTCCCCGCGCGTCAAGCCCTGGTCAATATCCCGCTCCAGCGAGTGGGCGGGCATTCCTTCGCTGAGCATGATGTGCACGAGAGCAATCAAACCCATCATGGCAGTCGCGGTATTGATCCACGCGCCAACCAGGCGAAGCGACGGGGGAATGAAGAGTTCGGAGGAATGGGGCCAGTTGGAGCTGGCGAACACCACAAAAGATGCCATCAGGACGACAACGGTGCTCCAACGTAAAAGGGGCGACTCGTTGCGGAACACCAACATGCTCGCCAGTGTCAGAACCAAAAAATAGAGGTGAGAGGTCCTCGGCGACACTCCATCGTGCCCGTCAAAAAACATGGCGAACAGGCAGAGCGTGACGTAGCCAATCACCAGCACCAGGCCCCACGCCAAGCGGGTGCGCCGGTGGTGGGTAAGCCAGGCCACCGCGCCAGCGGTCACCAAGAGCACCACCTCCAAGCCTACAAGGTCCCAGCGACCCATGAGCGAAAACACCAGCGACCAGGCACTGCCCAGCCCTGCCAACAGGGCCACACAGACCCACAACAGACTCACCACCCGTCGTTGGTGTACCTTTTTAAAAAGCGCAGATTGTTGGACGTTCATCACACACTCCCGTTGCCCCACCGGCGCGCTATCGACCCGCGGGGCCTCGCTTTTGGTTTTTACGGACGCTTCTCTCGGGGTGACGATGGCATAGGCCGTGCACCACGTCAAGGCATGGGGCCGTGGGTAGTGGTAAACCCCTCTACAAACCCGGTTGGGTTTTGAGTTGCCCTCTTAGCTCGTCTCTGGCGTTAGGGGTCATGCGCTGGGTGCCCACGGGGGCGACCGGCGGTGTTTGCTGCAAGGCCGCTCTGAGTGTTTCGCGCTTGTTTGCCCGGCTTTGCACCTGGGGCTTGGAGTCCTGCAGAGGCTGCGCCGCCGGGTTTGCAGCTGGAATTTGCGCCACGGCGGCGCCGGACACACACCCTGCCAACGCGATGAGCCAAACCATCCGATGCACCATGAACTCAGCCTCCGTCTCTAGAACATTCCGATGGTGGCCTGAGCCCCAGTGAAAATACGTGAGAATCCGTCGTTATTTGTAACACGGTGTCAAAGACGGCCGCATCTGCGCGGTTTTCCAAAAAGTCAACGCGCAAAATCTGCTCTGTTACAAATTTGAGGACGTCATGCAAACCCAAACCAACCGACCCAACAAAATCCTGGTGGTGGACGACGATGCCCGTATCCGTGACCTGCTGCGCCGCTACTTAACGCAAGAAGGCTTCGAAGTGCTGACCGCCGAAGACGGCAAGGCACTCACCCGGGTGATGCTGCGTGAAACCGCAGACCTGATCGTGTTGGACCTGATGATGCCCGGCGAGGACGGCCTGTCCATCTGCCGGCGCCTGCGCGCGGCTAATGACCAGACACCAGTGATCATGCTCACCGCCAAAGGCGAAGATATCGACCGGATTGTGGGTCTCGAAGTCGGTGCAGACGACTACCTTGGCAAACCATTCAACCCGCGTGAGCTGCTGGCCCGCATCCATGCGGTGCTGCGCCGCCGACCTGCCCAAGAGGCGCCGGGCGCACCCTCGAGTGACAACGAAATCGTTCGCTTCGGCCTGTTTGTGTTTGACCTGGGCGCCCGCACCCTGAAAAAGGTCGACCAGGAAATCATGCTCACCACCGGCGAATTCGCGATGCTCAAGGCCTTGGTGCGGCACCCGCGCATCCCGCTCTCGCGCGAGAAGCTGGCCCAGCTGTCACGGGGGCGCGAGTTCGAGCCCTTTGACCGCAGCCTCGATGTGCAAGTGTCCCGCCTGCGTAAATTGCTGGAAAACGACCCCTCCACGCCCCGTTTCATCCAAACCGTGTGGGGCGTGGGCTATGTCTTTGTGCCGGAAGAAACCACGACCTAACGGCCCCACCACCCCGGAACCCCGCTTTGCAATCCACCCAGATCCCCGACTTTGATGCAAGTGCCCCCGCTGAACTGGGGGAAGCGCCGTCCAGCGGTTGGCGCAAGCCTTTCTCGTCGGTCAGTCTGTTCTGGCGCACGTTTTTCCTGCTGTCGATTTTGCTGATCGGCAGCATCCTCGCCTGGTTGCAGACGCTGCGCTCACTGGAGTTTGAGCCCCGGGCCGTGCAGACGGCGCAGCTTTTGGCGTCACAAGTGAACCTGAGCCGGGCAGCGCTGGTCTATGCGGATGGGATCGCCCGTATCTCCCTCATCAAGACCATGAAGGATGAGGAGGGCTTGCGGATCGTGCCCCGCGAAGCCAGTGACAGCTTCGAGTCGCGGGACAACGATGCCTTCAGCCGCCGCGTGATCGCGGAACTGGGCAGCCGCTTGGGCAAAGGCACCATTGTGGCCAGCCGCATGAACGGACAGCCCGGGTTGTGGGTGAGCTTTGTGATCGATGGTGATGACTATTGGCTGCAGACCGACCAGACCAAGTTCAACCCCGCAGGCGGCACCACCTGGCTGATCTGGCTTGGCGTCGCGGCTGTGCTGTCGCTGGCCGGTGCGGCCCTGATTGCAGGCCTGATCAACCGGCCGCTCAAAGAACTCTCTTTTGCGGCCAGCCGCATGCGGGATGGGGACTTTGAAGCCAGTCAGCTCGACGAGCATGTCAACACCAGCGAAATCCGCGAGGTCAACATCGGCTTCAACCGCATGGCCCAAAAGCTCGCCAAGATCGAACAAGACCGCGCCCTGATGCTCGCGGGCATCTCCCATGACCTGCGCACTCCGCTGGCCCGCTTGCGCCTCGAGACCGAGATGAGCGTGAGCAACCTTGAGGCCCGCGCCCACATGGCATCGGACATCACCCAGCTCGACGCCATCATTGACAAATTTTTAGATTACGCGCGACCTGACCGGGTGAAGCTGACCCCTGTGGTCTTGGGGGATGTGATTGACAGCTGCATCTACTCGATGCGCAAGCTACCGGACGTCAAAATCGAGGTCGACCTTGAAGAGGACTTGCTCGTCTTGGCCGACGAGGTCGAGCTCGGCCGCGTGATTACTAACCTGCTGGAGAACGCAAGGCGCTACGGCAAATCGGTGAACACCGGCATCGCCGATATCCGTATTTCTGCCTTGTCGCGGGACAAATGGGTGCTGATGAAAGTGCGGGACCGCGGCATCGGCGTTGCACCGTCGCAGCTGTACCAGCTCACCCAGCCGTTTTTTCGCGGCGAGGCAGCGCGCACCGCCGCCAACGGGGCGGGCTTGGGGTTGGCGATTGTCGAGAAAACCATGCAGCGCATGGGCGGCACCTTTCAGCTGGCCAACTCGAACACGGGCGGCCTCTCCGCCCATTTGCGCCTGCAGCGCGCGACCCGCTTTTAGCTTGGGCTGCCGCTAGCTCAAGACTTGCTGAGCAACACCACCGCGCGGGCTTCCATCGCACGGCCTTCGCCAACAGGCCCCATTTTTTCGGCCGTTTTGGCCTTGACGTTGACGCACGCATTATCAAGCGCCAGCACTTCAGCAATCCGCGCGCGCATCGCCTGGATATGAGGCGCGAGCTTGGGGGCTTGAGCGATCACGGTGCTGTCGAGGTTGACGATCTGGTACCCCAGCGCCCGCACATCGGCCGCCACTTTGGCAAGCAGCACGGTGGAGTCTGCGCCCTTGTACTGCGCATCGGTGTCGGGAAAGTGCGATCCAATATCACCCAAGGCGGCGGCGCCTAGCAGGGCATCGGTGATGGCGTGCAGCAAGGCATCGGCATCGGAATGGCCCAGCAGGCCCTTGGTGTGCGGAATCTCCACTCCCCCCAGAATGAGTTTGCGGCCTTCGACCAGTTGGTGGGTGTCCCAGCCTTCACCAATGCGGATATTCATGGTTTTGCTCTTTCGTAGTCAAAAGTGCCACCAGCGCAGGTGTAGCTTGCGCTGGTAGCTATTATTTTTATAGTGGATGCCTAGCGCGCGCAGCGAGTACCGCAGCGGCTAGCGCGAAGTCTTGCGGGTAGGTCACTTTGAAATTTTGGGCACTGCCGTCCACCAATCGGGGAGATTGGCCCACGAACTCGAGGGCGCTGGCTTCGTCAGTGACGGCATCGCCAGCCGCCACATAGGCCGCCTGGAGCGCACCGATGCGAAACATCTGCGGCGTTTGTGCCAGCCATTTGTCGCTCCGGTCGAGGGTGGCGGCCACCCGGCCGCCCTGCTCTTGTTTAAGGGTGTCGGGCAGCTTCAAGGCCAAGAGGCCGCCCACCGGGTCGTCTTTACAGGCGTCAATCAGGCGATTCACATCCGCTGGGGTGATCAGGCAACGCGCGGCGTCGTGCACCAGCACCCAATCCAGAGGCTGCGCGCCTTGTGCCAACAGGGAAGATAGACCATTAAAAACGCTTGCAGCCCTTGTGGAACCTCCGCAGTCCGCTACAAAAACAGGAGCGTCCTGCGGCTGCGGTGCAGTGTCAAAAAACGGGTCACCTGCCGACACCACCACCTGAATGCCTGCCAAGCGGTCTACCGCCGCCAAGGCCTCCAAGGTGTGCAGCACCAAGGCCTGTTGGCCCAGCACGGTGTATTGCTTAGGCCCCGCTGCACCGGAGCGACTGCCATTGCCCGCGCAAGGCACCAGAGCCCACAAACGGGGTGTCACCGCCATGGGCTCAGGGGTGGACGGGTACTGCGGGCTGGCCTTGGAGGGCGGTGCGCTGTGCGGCGCGGGGGATATTGGCGTGGTGTGGGTCATGGTACAGGCTGCCATTCTAAAATCACGGCTGTTGCGCGCAGCCCTGTCAGGGTGATCGTGCCCCGGCTGCCGTTGGATGGCTGCCCTCTCCCGCACACTTTGGACCCATGGACCTCCCCAAGCTCACCCCCGGCAAACGATTCACCCTGCCCCGCCCTACCGGCTCTGCCGATGCCATGTTGCTGGCGCGCCTCGGTGCCCGCGACAAGGCTGCGGGCAAGCCGATGACGGTGATCACCGCTGATGCGAGTGACGCCCAGCGGCTGCTGGAGGAAATTGCGTTTTTTGCGCCCGACCTGCGCTGCGCCCTCTTCCCCGATTGGGAGACGCTGCCGTACGACACCTTCTCGCCGCACCAAGACCTGATCAGCGAGCGCCTGGCCACCCTGTGGCGCATCAGCCAGCGCGACAAGGACAACGGGGCCGATGTCGTCATCGTGCCGGCCACCACCGCGCTCTACCGGCTGGCACCACCGAGCTTTCTGGCGGGTTACACCTTTGAATTCAAGGTCAAGCAAAAGCTCGACGAGGCCAAGCTCAAAAGCCAGCTGACCCTGGCCGGCTACAGCCATGTGACCCAGGTGGTGAGCCCCGGCGAATATGCGGTGCGCGGTGGGCTGATAGACCTGTTCCCCATGGGCAGTTTGGTGCCCTACCGGGTGGATTTGTTTGACGACGAGATCGACAGCATCCGCACCTTCGACCCCGA
>DGQR01000111.1:0-1846 GCA_002390825.1 Rhodoferax sp. UBA4409 | reverse complement strand
CAGCCAACGCAGCCTCTACCCGGTGCCTGAAGTGCGCCTGCTGCCCGGCCGCGAGTTCCCCATGGACGACGACGCCCGTGCCAAGTTCCGTAGCCGCTGGCGCGAGCTGCTCGAGGGGGACCCGACCAAGAGCCGTATCTACAAAGATATCGGTGCGGGGGTGGCAACCGCCGGTATTGAGTACTACCTGCCCTTGTTCTTTGATGACACGGCCACCGTGTTCGACTACGTGGGGGCGGACGCCACCGTGGTCTTGCATGGCGACCTGGAGCCGGCTTTCCAGCGTTTTTGGCAAGACACCAAAGACCGCTACCGCCTGGTGCACGGTGACCCCGAGCGCCCGGTGCTGCCACCCGAAAGCCTGTTTCTGGCGACCGAGCAGTTTTACGCCAAGGCCAATGCCCACGCCCAGCTAGCGATTCGCCCGCAAGCGGATGGCACTGAGTTTGCAGAACTCGGCCCTTTGCCCGAGCTGGGTGTACAGCGCGGTACCGAAGACCCCTTGGCGCTGCTCAAGCAGCACGCCCGCAACACCCAGCAGCGCCTGCTGGTGTTGGCCGAGAGCGATGGCCGGCGAGAGAGCCTGCTCGACTTTCTGCGGGCCTCGCAGTTCAGCCCGCCAGCCTTTGACAGCCTGCAAGAGTTTCTGGACAGCAAAGAGCCCATCGGCATCGCTACCTCGGGCCTGACCAAGGGCTTCAGTTGGTTGGAGATGGGCATTGACCTCATCACCGAGACCGAGCTGTTTGCCGCCGGGCCCACCACCCGCCGCCGCAAGAAACAAGAGCAGGTCAGCGATGTGGAAGCGCTGATCAAAGACCTGTCCGAGCTCAATGTCGGCGACCCGGTGGTCCACAGTGCCCACGGCATCGGCCGCTACCGCGGTCTGATCCACATGGACATGGGCAACAAAAACGCCGCAGGCGAGCCCGAGCTGCAAGAGTTTTTGCACCTCGAATATGCCGACAAGGCCACGCTCTATGTGCCGGTGAGCCAGCTGCAAATGATCAGCCGCTACACCGGCGTGAGCGCCGACGAGGCGCCCCTGCACCGCTTGGGCAGCGGCCAATGGGAAAAAGCCAAACGCAAAGCCGCCGAACAGGTGCGCGACAGTGCGGCCGAGCTGCTTAACATCTACGCCCGCCGTGCGGCGCGCGAGGGGCACGCATTCCGCTACAGCGCGGGCGACTATGAGACCTTTGCCAACGACTTCGGCTTTGAGGAGACCGCCGATCAGAAGGCCGCTATCCACTGCGTGATTCAGGACATGATTTCCCCCCGCCCGATGGACCGTTTGGTTTGCGGCGACGTGGGTTTCGGCAAGACCGAAGTGGCGCTGCGCGCCGCATTTGTGGCCGTCACCGGCGGCAAGCAGGTCGCCTTTCTGGCGCCGACCACCCTGTTGGCGGAGCAGCACTTCCAAACTTTGGTGGACCGCTTCGGCAAATGGCCGGTCAAGATCGCCGAGATGAGCCGTTTCCGCAGTGCCAAAGAAATTACCGCGGCCCTCAAGGGCGTGGCCGATGGCACGGTGGACATCGTGGTGGGCACCCACAAGCTGCTGTCGGAAAGCACCCAGTTCAAAAACCTGGGCCTCTTGATCATCGACGAAGAGCACCGTTTCGGCGTGCGCCACAAAGAGCAAATGAAGGCGCTGCGCGCCGAGGTGGACGTGCTCACCCTGACCGCCACCCCGATTCCACGAACCTTGGGCATGGCGCTCGAAGGCCTGCGCGATTTGAGCGTGATTGCTACTGCCCCCCAACGGCGCCTGGCGATCAAGACCTTTGTGCGCACTGAAGGCAATGGCGTGATCCGCGAGGCGGTGCTGCGCGAACTCAAGCGC
>DGQR01000182.1 GCA_002390825.1 Rhodoferax sp. UBA4409 | reverse complement strand
GTAGGGTTTGCAGTTGGCGTCGGGGAAGTCGAACTGCACAAACCAGTAGGCGGACAGCGTGCTAGCCATCGCCTCCAGTTCGGCGTTGATGCCGTTGTTGCAGTCGATTTTGGCGTCGTAGGATGAGAAAACTGCCGCTATTTTCGTTTGCGTTTCAATATCGGTGATGCGCACAGTTAGGTTGAGCTGCCCCGTGATACCAAGATACGCTCGGGTGGAGCCAGCCCCTGACCATAACGCCAGGGTCTCTTGAAATGGCTTATCGTCGAAGCAATACTTTAAAAATCGATTATCAAGAGCGTTTTTTTTCTTAACCCGGTAGTAGGTGACCTGAGGCGTCAGCATGATGTAGGGGGTAGAAATCCTTGGGACAACAGCAGTCCTTCCAATTGTTGCCTTGTGCGTCAAGAGCACATCCCCCTCAACCGCAAAACCTTTACGGAGAGCATCTGCCTGTGTTTTGGCTATGAACTTGCAGCCAGTTAGATCAACAACGCCATCTTCGACGTCTGAAGCCATGACAAAAGGGATTCCGCTGTCAACGAAATCAGCGCCTTTCGGGTGAATCTCTCCATGGTTTCCATCATTCGGGGCGGCAATTACCCCGTCATCAACCAGTTGGCCAATAGTTGCAGTGCTCCAATTACTCATACTGCAGCCCGGATAGCTGTTTCTTAATCTCCGTTTCCAGCCCCGCCGACTCCTTAAACAGTCCCTCCAGCCGGCCAGCAAAGCCTTTCATCTTCGCTTTGAACTCAGCCGGCGTCAGGTCGCTGTATTCAATCTTTACGTCGAAATACTGCCCGGCACTCAAGCTGTAATTCTTGGCGGCAATGTCAGCATAGCTCACTACCACCGAGAAATCCTCCACCGCCTCTTTTCGATTGAAGGTGGCGATGATGTCGTCTTCTTCCTTGGTGGAGAGCAGGGTTTTTTGGCTCTTACCGTCCTTCACCTTGGTGCCGAGGTTGGAGGCGTCGATCAGCACCACATCGACTTTGTTGGCCGCATCAATGAACAAGATAGACACGTTGGTGCCTGTAGTGGCAAAAATGTTGCTGGGCATAGAAACCTCGCCCGCCAGCATTTTGTTGTCTACCAAGTGTTGGCGAATGCCTTTGTCGATGCCGCTTTGCGCGGTGATAAAGCCAGTGGGCACCACCACGGCTGCTTTGCCGCCAGGCTTGAGCGAATAAATGATGTGCTGCAAGAAGAGCTGGTAGATGGCCATTTTGTCCTTGGCCTGCTTCGGGATGTTGGGCACACCAGCAAAGAAGCGCTCTTGGTGTTCCTTGGTGTCCAGCTCATTCCTAAAGTCAGAGAAATCCATCTTGAACGGTGGATTGCTGACGATGTAGTCAAACTTAATGAGTGCTTTGCCATCCCGGTGGTAAGGGTTGAGCACGGTGTTGCCCTGGATGATGTTGGGGATGGAATGCACCAGGTTGTTCAAGATCAGATTCAGGCGCAGCAGGCTGGATGACTTTTGCGAGATGTCTTGCGAATAGATGGTGCAGCGCTGCTCGCCGATGGCGTGGGCAATGTTCATGAGCAGCGTGCCCGAGCCGGCTGAAGGGTCGTAGCAGCTGACGTTATTCACCTTACCGCGCACTGCTTCGGGCACGAGGATGGCGGCCATGATTTTGGCTACGGCGTGCGGGGTGTAGTACTCGGCGTATTTGCCGCCGCTGTCTTTGTTGTAGTCCTTGATGAGGTATTCAAACAGCGCGGCGTAGAAGTCGTACTTCTCGCTAAAGATGCGCTCAAAGCTGAAGTCGCCCAGCTTGTTGACGACGGCGCGGCAAAAAGCGTCCCGCTTGGAGGTATCGGTGATGAATTCGCTCACCCGGTCAAACAGGGTGATCTTGGTGCCGCCATCGGTTTTGACGGCGAAGATTTCGTTGTTGGTAATGGCGATGTCGCGCAAGGTGTCGTCAAACAGCTTGGCAAACTCGGGCGCGTTTTGGCGGCCAAACAGGTGGGAAATGAAATGCTCAGGCTTCAGGCGGGCGGTGTCTGGCCCCATTTGCATCTGCAGCATGTCCAAATCATTGGCGCTGAGGGCTGCAATGGCGGCTTCCCAGCTTTCAGCCTTGGCTAAGGCCGGTTTGATGCGCTTTGCCTCAAACGCGAATTTGTCGTTCAGAAATTTGTAGAGAAAGACCTGGGTGATGATCTTGAATTCGTTGCCATCGTTGCCGAGGCCATAGGCTGCGCAGATGGCTTTAAGGCTGTCGATGAGTTCGCGGGTGCGCTGTTCAAATTGTTGGGTTACCAAGCTTGTGCTCCAGATTGGCCGCCGCCCGTGCGGGTGCCTGCAAAAAATTCATTCATATATTCGGTCACCACCAGTTGGTTGATGGTGCGGGTGGCGTCGGGGGTGATTTTGATGTTCTGACGGTTGTAAAACTCGTCTATCACAATGGGCTGCATCAGCCGCTCAAAGTAGCTTTCGTTGTTTAAGAGTTGGGTGTTTTGCAGCACTTGTTCATCGGCCTGCGTTTTGACGCCGACCAGCGCTTCATGCAGTTTGCGCTCGGTCTGCGAAAGGCCGCCACGCTCCTGCAGGCGCTTGTGGATGCGGGTGTATTTGGCATCACCACCGTATTTGGCACGTAGCTGATTGTTTTGGCGGTTTAACTCCTTCACTTTGTCGTGAATGGCGTTCAAGGCGCTGATGTTGGCGGTCATGTCTTCCTGGCTCACTTCACTGAGCTTTTTGTTCTTGAACAGCCGCTGCAACTCTTCGCGCAGGGTGACGAACTTGGGGTCTTGCTGGTCGAAATTGTCGGCCAAGGCCTCGCGCGTTTGGCGCAAGGTGTTTTTGAGCTTGTCGGCCAAGACTAGCTCTTCTTCCCTGATTTTGGCGAACTTGAAAATCACATCTTCCAGCGCGGCATTGAGCAAGTTGCTGGTATCCGTTTCAGATTCGATAGCCTCTTTGAGGTTGAGCAGATCGAGGTGATTGCAGGTTTCTCTGTAGAGCTGGCCGAGTTTGTGGAAATCGAGCTGTTGCAACAGGCTGTATTCACCTTGCAAGCGAATCAGGTTGTAGAGGTTACGGGCATCGGCAAGCGCTTTTCTAAGCGCCAACACTGCTTTGCGGTCTTGGATCTGGCTAAGCTGTTTTGAAAACTCTTCGGCGTTCTGAATATCGAAGCTAAAGAGAATGTCTTTGATAGCTTCGATTTCTTGCGCGATCTCGTCGGCTGACTTGAACAAGTTGGAGTAGTGCTCGATCTCATCGCCCAATTCGGACTGCAACTCGTCAAAGTAGTCTTTGTTGGTTTTGTCGAATTCCTTGCGGATGTCGGCAAAGTCCACCACGTAGCCATAGCGAAAGTCTTTGTAGGTACGGTTAACCCGCGTCAGCGCTTGCAGCAGGTTGTGCGCCTTGATGACCCGCCCCAAGTAGAGCTTTTTCAGCCGTTTGGCATCAAAGCCGGTGAGCAGCATGTTGTAGACGAACAGCAGGTCGATTTTGCCCGCCTTAAAGTCCTCCACCCAATCTTTGCGCTCGTCTTTGCTGCCTACATCGTGCAGGATCAGCGCAGCACTTTTCACGCGATTCGCAAGTTGCGCACGTTCTGCATAGCTGCCCGTTGAGGCAGTGGCAAATATGGCTTGCCCAGAGTCTTGAGCAATTACCGCCGATGACGCAGGCGGGGCATAGACCGCAGTGAAGATGCGGAACATTTCTTTGGCTTGATCCGCGCTGTCGCAGATTACCAAGCCGCCAATGCTGGCGTCGCCCAAGGCACTGCGGCTTTTTTCAAAGTCCCGCACGATGTAGTCGAGCATGGGCTCGACGAACGTAGGGTGACAGTAGATCAGTTTGCGATCCACATCACCTTGCTTCAACCGAACCGTGGCGAGAGCCTCTTGCAAAGAGAGCTTGTAGTTGGTGGCGATTTCCTCGCGGATCAGGCGCAAGGTGTATCCGTCGGCAATGGAGGCGTTGTAGTAGTACTTATGAAAGTAATCACCAAACAAGGCGCGTGAGTTGTAGTCGTCGCCTAGCAGGGGCGTGCCAGTGAGGCCAATTTTGATGGCGTTGCGGTCTGACTGGCTGAGGTTGGCCAGAAAGCTGCCTTGCGGGTTGTAGCTGCGGTGCACCTCATCCAGAAAGTAGACACGCTGGATGTTGAAGTCGTAGTCCTCGGCACGCACCACATCGGGGTCATCCATGAACTTCTGGATGTTGACCACAGTGATTTCAGGTTTGCCGGTGTGGTTGTGCAGCACCTGGGTGGTTTTGATGTCGCGCGCAAAGTCAGCGCGGCTGTCGATGGTGTGGACCACCAGCCCACGGCACGAAAACTCGCGCTGCGCCTGCGTAGCGAGATCAAGGCGGTCGACGATGAAGTAGAACTTCGGGATGACGCCTTTACGCTGGAAGTAATCGGTGAGGAAGCGGGTGTTGTAGTAGGCCAGTGCAGTTTTACCGCTGCCTTGGGTATGCCAAATAATGCCCTTCTTGACGCCTTCGTTGAGCTTTTTCTCGATGGCCTTAGTGGCAAAAAGCTGGGGGTAGCGCATGACGTGCTTTTGCAAGCCGTCAGTTTCATTGACGTACACAAGCGCAAAACGCAGCAAAAAAGCCAAGCGCCTACGACTAAAGAGGGAAGTGCAAATGCGATTGGTCGGGGTGTCTGGCGATTTGTTGCTCAGAAACTCGGGGTTGTGCTTGATGACATTGAGGTTGTTATCGTGCAGTACTTCGTTTTCGAGGACGTCGTCTTCAGTCGCCAATAGAAGGGAATGGTCCAGCGACTCTACTTCGCGGTCTTCCCGAAAATAATTGAATACGGGCGAGTCATATGAAGGGCTGGCATAGAAAGCACCTTGAATTGGCTGCGGCGATCCGTCTTCGTACTCCATGTTGTTGGAGAAGACCATCAACTGCGTGATGTTTATAAAACGCCTGAACTTGGGGTTGCGGCTGCGCGTGATGATGCGGTTGCGCTCTGCCAAGACCCCTTCACGGTTATTGGGCTTCTTTACCTCAATAAAGCCGAGAGGCATGCCGTTAACCAGTAGGGTGATGTCTGGACGGAACTCGTCGTCGCCGTTCTTGCAGGTCAGCTCGGTCACGACGTGAAAGCTGTTGTTATCGAAATTTTCGAAATCGATTAGCCGAATGCCAGAGCGCTCCGTGAGCCTGTCATAAAAGGCTTTTCCGAGGTCTTCGTTATCTAGGAGTAGTTTTGCATCCGCAAGTAGTCGGGTGACTTCTTCAGAGCCCAAATCAGGGTTAATTCGGGCAATGGCCTCTTCGAATACTGCGGGGAAGATGTTGGTGTCAATATCCCAAGCAGCATCTTTGAGGGAGAGATAGCGGTACCCAAGCCTTACTAGGTGAAGGATGCACGGGATCTTGACCCGAGAGTCTTCGCTAAAAACCATATTTTTCGGCCCTGAACTTTTTGAAAAGGACGCACCTTGGATCATGCGGAAACCTCTGGAAAGTCTGGGCAATACTGCAACCCGCGAAAGCGCATGCCAACACTGCTGCAAAGCCATGCGTCCACCACTGGCGAGTTTTGCAAATCTTCCAAAAGCGCCAGGCGCTTGGATTTGTCATCGGCTGATTTGATCAGCATGTTATTTCTCTCCCGTATTGGGATGCGACTATACCGAGTGAAATAGGGTGTCCTCGAATGCCCGGCGTGCCTGAATGTTGTCAGACCATTTAGCTGACGCCAGGAAAATGGCTGGTCATTGGCTCAGCAAATCAACGTAGGCCTTGTAGCTGTAGCTGCGGTTCTTCTTCTGCCCCGTGAGCTCGACCACGACGCCCAAGTCTTCCAGCACCTTCACCGCCGCTGTAGCAGTGGGGAAAGTGGTGGCCAGTTTCTGGCGCACTTGGTCGATGGTGAAGCGCGGCATCATGGGCAGCATTTCAAACAAGCGGTAGCTGCTGGGGCCAGCCTTGGGCGCAGCCAGCAAGGCGCGGCGGTCGGCAGCCAGCAGCGTGGCAATGGCCACGATGTTGCGCTCGGCATCTTGCGCGGCCACAGCCACGCCCTCCAGAAAAAACGCCACCCAGCCTTCCCAGTCGCCCTCGGTGCGCACGCTGGACAGGCGGCGGTAGTACTCGGCCTGATGCTGCTTGAGGTAGCCGCTGAGGTACATCAGCGGCTCAGGCAGCAAGCGCCAATGTTCCAGCAGCGCAGCAATCAGCAGGCGGCCAATGCGGCCGTTGCCATCCAGATAGGGGTGGATAGTCTCAAACTGTTGGTGGATGAGAGCGACCTTCACTAGCGGTGGCAAGGCTTGAGTTTCGTCGTGGATGAAGCGCTCCAGATCAGCCAGCAGCGAGGGCACATGCTCGGGTGGTGGTGGCACAAACACCGCGTTGCCAGGGCGGGTGCCGCCAATCCAATTTTGCGAACGGCGCAGTTCGCCCGGTTGTTTGCCGTTGCCACGCGCACCATCCAGCAGCAGGCGGTGAGCGTCGCACAGCAGGCGCACGCTGAGGGGCAGGCCCGCGGGATCGCGCAGCTGCGACTGCACCAAGCGGAAGGCGCGCAGGTAGTTGGTGACCTCTTCCACATCGTCGGTGTTGCTCACCGCGAAGCCGGCCTCCTCGTCAAACAGGTCATCCAGCGTGGCCTGGGTGCCTTCGATCTGCGAAGTCAGCAGCGCCTCTTTGCGGATGGCGCTGTAGAGCAGCCAGTCCACCGAGGGTACCAAGCCGGCCACACCAGACAGGCGGGCCAGCGCCAGCTCCGCAGCCCGGTTGGCTTCTGTGTAGCTCGCGGGGGCCAGCACGGGCTGGACTGGCGGCAACGGGTGCGGCACAAAGGCCTGCACCAACTCGCCCATGGTGGTGGAAGGTAGGTAGGTGCCGGTTGCGCGCATGATGTGAAAAACTTCTTTAATTGAGTCGGCGCAAATTAAAGCATTCTTTAACAGAGTAGGCAATAACGAAGGGCAACTTTCACAGGCACGCATCCGGGCGGAGGTTTGGTTACAGAGTCTCCATGCCAAATCAGCCTCTAGCCCACGCCAAATTTGCGCAAGCAGCTATCAAAATCATAGTGATAAATTCGGGGCTTGCAGTTCGCTCGCGCAGCGCAACTTATGAATTCACCAAAGTTGCCGATTTGATTGAAATAAATACAACTATTGGATTACACTTCGTCCACCCATTCAACCAAGGAGTTTCAGGATGACTATTGCCAGACGCCCCCTCATTGCCGCAGCTTTGGTATGGATGGCAGCCTTGCCGGCTGCACACGCCTTGGAGCCCGCCAAGGGCAAGGTGATCTTGACCATCACCGGCAAAGTGGCTGACAAGAACAGTGCAGAAGGCGCCGCCTTCGACCTGGCCATGCTGGAAAAGCTGCCCCAACAGACCTTCAGCACCAAAACGCCTTGGGACAAAAACCCGATCAAATTCAAGGGCCCTTTGCTCCGCGACGTGCTGGCGGCGGCCAAAGCCAGCGGCACCACACTCAAAGCCGCGGCTCTGAACGACTACCAGACCAGTATTCCGTCTGACGATGCCGCCAAGTTTGACGTGATCGTGGCTCACCAGATGAACGACCAGGCTATTCCGGTGCGCACCAAGGGGCCGCTGTTCATCGTCTACCCGTTTGACACCAAGGCCGAGCTGCGCTCCAACGTGTATTACGAGCGCTCGGCTTGGCAATTGAAGTCGATTGCAGTGGATTAAGGGCACCCTTTGAACGGCTCCGGCAAAAACAAGCGCTACCTGCTGTGGCTTGCTGTCGGCACGGGTGTGCTGGCGGTGGCCATGGCTGTTTTGCTGGGTCTGCAGATTACCCAGAAGCGGGCCATTGAGCGGGCCAACGACCTGCGAGCAGACTCGGTGACCGCGCTGGTGTTCCAGTTTGAGCGGGAGTTTTTGCGTTACCGTCAGACGCTAGAGGCCAGCGTGATCCGCCCCGGCGCCCCGGATGCTGACAACCTGACCCTGCGCTATGACCTGTTTTTGAGCCGCCTGAGCCTGCTGCGCGAAAACCCGACGACCGAGCTGATCACCCACCGGGCCGAATACCAGGCCGCCATACCCCACCTGGACGACCTGATTGCGCAGGCAGACAAGGTGATGGCAGCCAACCCGCTGAACAAAAAAGACCTGGCGACCCTGCTGGTGGCGTTCAACACCATTGGGGTGGATGTACAGGCTTTGAGCCTTGCGGCCAACTCTGAAGTGGCTGCTTTGCTGGAGAGCCAGGACAAGACAATGCTGCAGCAAAACGACGAGATCATCCGTCTCACGTTGGCCCAGCTGCTGTTTTTGCTGGTGGCCGCAGGCGCGCTGGCCTTGCGCCAAAGACGCCAAGAGCAAGAGCGTCAAGCCCTGGAAGACCTGACCCACGAGCTGCGCGAAGCGCATTTCCGTGCGGAAGCCGCCAACCGCGGCAAGAGTCAGTTCTTGGCCATCATGAGCCACGAGTTGCGCAC
>DGQR01000215.1 GCA_002390825.1 Rhodoferax sp. UBA4409 | reverse complement strand
CAGGGCCGCGGGTTTGCGGTGGTGGCGAGTGAAGTGCGCCACCTCGCCCAGCGCAGCGCCGAGGCGGCCAAAGAGATCAAGCAGCTGATCCAGGACAGTGTGGTGCAGGTGAACTCTGGCACCAACCTGGTGACCGAGGCCGGCGCCACCATGCGCGATGTGGTGGAGGTGGTGCAGCGGGTCGGCCATATGGTGGAAGAAATCAGCCACGCCAGCGCGGAGCAGGAGCGTGCGATTGCCCAGATTGGCGAGGCCGTCACCCAGCTGGACCAGACGACCCAGCAAAACGCGGCCTTGGTGGAAGAGAGCGCCGCAGCGTCTCAGAACCTGGAAACCCAAACTCGGGCGCTGGTCCAGACCGTGTCCATCTTCAAGCTGGATGGGCAGCTGGCAATGTAGTTGCTATGAATTTAGTAGCTGCTAGCGCATATAAAACGAGCGCTAGAGGCTGATTTGGCTCTAAAAATGAGCCGGCTCGTGGCTAGTGCTGCGCCAGTGCCCGCAAGAGTGCGCGGTTCACTTCATCGGCCGGTATCTGGTGGGCGCGGCAGACCTCGCGGATGACCTTGGTGTTGCGGCCCTCCAGGGCGGCTGCGACTTCCAGCCACGGCGCGTAAGGGCCAGTCTGGCCCACTACCGCAGACGCGACCCGCCCCGGCAGGGGCAAGCGGTGCAGTGCTGCGCCCAGGTTCTCACCCAGCAGCACATCGACTTGCGAAAACACACCGCACAAAAATACCTCCCGGCGCAACTCGTCTTCGACACCGGCGTCCGCCAGGTGCTCCATGATGCGGGCGCGCAGCACCATGTTGTGGCGGATGGGGTCGATGTTGCTGTCGGCGCTGGCATGGGGCAAGTGCTCCATCAGCCAGGCCCGTAAGCGGCTGTAGCCGAGCGTCATCAAGGCCTGGCGCAGGCTGCCGATTTCGTTGCGCAGGCCCAAGGCGGCCGAGTTCGCAAAGCGCATGAAGCGGTAGCAGAGCAAAGGCTCGCGGCCCATGGCGTGTTCCAGGGCGTCGAGGGATTCGTCCGCATCGATCGCCTTGACCAAGTCCAACAGCGCTTGGCGGGCAGGTTGGATCTGGCGGTAGCGGTAGGCGTACAAAACCTCTTCTGCCGGCCAGCCGGATACCGCGCGCACATGCTGCTGGTCGAGCGCATGCTCGACCAGGGCTTGGCTGGCCAAGGATTCATACAGTTGCCCGCTTTGCACCGGGCTCTCTGGCGGGCGCGACGCAGCGCTGCTGCCGTCCTGGCTGCGTTGCAGGGCTGCCCGCAGTGCACCCAGCGCTTGTGCTGGAGTGAGCGAAAGCACGGTGGAGTGAAACCACTGCGCCATGTCGGCTTGCGGGCGCTCGCCCGGCTCGCCGCACCACACCAGCTTGACGCCACGTTGCTGTGCCTTGCGCACGCGCCCGGCCAACAGGGCATCGTTGAGCCAGTGCTCGGGAACTTCGACCCAGATGTTGGGCGCGCTGCTGTGGTCCAGCAAGTCGGCCAGCAGGCTGGGGGTGCGCGCATGGAGCAGGCAAATCTCGCGGGATGCCGGCCAGAGCTCCTGGAGGGATTCGATCAGGTGGGTGGCATCGACCGCGCTGCTGCTGTCCGGGTCCAGCCAGAGCCGCACGCCCATGCGCTTGCGCCATTGGTCCCACAGGGCTTCGTACCCGATGGTGATGCTGCCAAGGACCGAGCTGCTCATGGCCTTAGCTGATGAAGTTGAACAGCGAGAGCTTTTGCACTTGCGCGTACGACTGCAAGGCGGCCTGATAGCCGGTTTGCTGGTTCTGGAAGTCGGCAATGCCTTTGATCATGTCGAGGTCTTCCGCGCGTGAGCGGTCGGCTTCGAGCTGGATGCTCTTGCTCTCCTGGTTCGAGGTAATGCGGTCAGCCCGGTTCAGCAAGTCGCCGGCCTGGCCCCGGATGGCGGACACCCGGTTCATGCCGATGTCGAGGTTGTAGATCGCCTGGCCGACGGCCTGGGTGGCGGCATTTGAATTGGCGGCACCGCCGATGTCGCGGATGGCGTCGTCCATGACGCTGAAGATGCTGGGATTCGGGTCGACCGTGATCACATCACCGGCGGCAGGTGTACCGGTGATGGTGAGCGACAGGCCGGGCATGCCGTTGATCGCAGGTGCCTGGTTCACGGAGACCGGTTTGCCGGTGGGGTAGTCGGGCACGGTGAAGGGGCCGACCTGATAAGGCGGGCCGGGGAAGGTGGGCAGGTCTCCGGTGGCCGGAATCTCTTCCACGGTGTAGCTGATGGAGCTGGTTCCGGCAGTGGCACCGGCGGTCACCGGGCCAAAGGTAATTTTGTAGCTGGCGCGGCTGACCAGGCTGGAGTCGGTCACGGTCACGTTGCTGGTGGTGAGTGCCCGGTCGCTGGGGATGGTGCTGGTGCTGACGTTGTAGACACCATCGCGCGAGGTCTGGTGCATGAATGCGCTTTCGCCATCCAGGGTGCTGGCAATCGCGATTTCGCTGGTAGCGGTTTGACCCGGCAGGCCGTTGTAGGTGTAGTCAGGCACGGTTGTGGTGGGGCCGGTGAACGGCTCCGCGGCGCTGGCCAATGCGCCGAACAGGGGTTGGCCATTGGTGTCCTTTCGGTTGGCGTAACCCAGAATCTGCTCACGCAGCCCTTGAAGTTGGTTGGCAATCGTCTTCCGCTCGGCCGGGGTGTGGCTGCCATTGCCGGCGCTGACCACCAGTTCGCGGAACTGTTGGATCGCGTCCACCACATCGCCCAGGGTACTTTCGGCGTTGGCAATCGTGTTGCGCTGGGATTCGAGGGCGCGTTGGTCGGTCGCAATGCGGGCCAGGCGGGTAAGGGCGCGTTCGGCTTGGGCGGCGCCGGTCGGATCGTCGCTGGCGCGCACCACCTTTTTGCCGGAGGTGAGGTTTTCTTGCAGGTTCGACAAAGCGGTTTGCCGCTTGGCAAGGTTGCTGATCGCGTTGTCGTAGGTGTTGGCAGAGGCGAGGCGGGAGAGGTTGACGGCCATGCTGTGACTCCTTCAGGCCTTAACGGCCCAGGCCCTGGATCAGGGTGTCGAAAATGTTTTGTGCAATCTGGATCATCTTGGCAGAGGCTTGGTAAGCCTGCTGGTATTGGATGAGTTTGGCGGCCTCTTCGTCAAGGTTGACGCCGGAGACCGCGCTGCGGTCCTGCTCCAGATTGGCGGCGATCGTGCTCGATACCGTAGCGGAGTAGCCGGCACTCTGGGTGCGGATGCCGATCTGCGAGATGGCGCTGGCATAGCCGTCGGTCATGACCGAGCCGTCGAACATGGCTTTGTCGCGCAGGTTCATCATGGCGGTGGCGTTGCCGCCATTGAGCTTGAGGTCGAGCTTGAAGGCCGGGTCCTTGATGTCCACCACTTTGAAGGTGTCCCCATTCTTGGGGGTGCCGGTGAGCTTGAGGCTCCATGCCGAAGAAGTGATCGCCGTGCTGGGGTCAAAGGCGAACGAGGTAGGGGGAACACCCGCGTCGTCAGAGCGGGTGTAGGTGACCGCATTGGTGACAGCGTCCACCGCAAATGTGAGGGTGACCGGTGCTTGAGGGGTCGCGGTTTGGACGTTGGTTAACGCCGTGAGCGACACCTGTTGCAAGCTGCCTTTGTTGGTGGTGCCCATGGCGCCGGCAATCGGGCTGGAGACTGCCAGTTGGCGGGGGGTGGAGAACACCCGTTCGACGTTGCTCGCGGCGGTGGCAAACGGTTGAATCAAAAAGCGGTCGCCGGCGGCCGGCACTTGGGCGGGTGGGCCGGCGATGGCGCTGGGCATTCCGAAGGTGATGCCGTCTACCGTGGCCAGCGTGGTGTCGGGCAGCGTCTGGTTGAAGTTGGTGACTTTGCCGTCCGAGAGCCGGATGATGCTGCCGCTCGTGGCCGAGTTGAAGTTGATGGTGTAGTCCGACGCTGCGAAACGGGTGGAGTCGCTGATGGCGATAGTGACTTCCACCAAGGGGTTGGAGTTGAGTGTTGCCGGTGCGGTGGGCGTGCGGATGTTGTCCGGCGCCTTGAACCCGGCCGTGGAAAACAGGGGCCCGCCGGCGTTGCCGTCGAGGTCCAGGCCGAGCGCATGTTGCGTGTTCATTTGCGTGGTGATGGCCAGCGTAAGCCTGCCTAGCAGATTGCGGCCTTCTGCCAGATCGGAGTTCTGGAAGCGCAGCAAGCCGGATACCTCGCCGCCGCCCAAAGCGTTTTCGTCCAGCAGAACCTGCTGCCCGTCCCGGGTCATCGAGAGTTTGGTTTTGAGCGGGTCACCAAAGTCATCGCTCACCACCGTGACCGGGGACACGTTTGTGCCCAACACCAGCGGCTGGCTGCCGGCCAGGAAGATGCCGACCGTGCCGTCGTCTGCGGGGATGGAGGTGGTTTGTACAAATTGGTTGAGCTCGCGCACCAATTGGTCGCGGCGGTCGAGCAGGTCGTTAGGCGGCTGCCCTTTGCCCTGAGCGCGGGCAATTTCCTGGTTCACATCGGCAATGTTGCGGGCCAGTGTGTTGATGTTGTTGACCTTTTGGCTGATCTCTTGCGCCACGCCGGCTTGCAAGTCCTGGATGGCTTGCGATGCTGCGCGGAAGCGGCCTGCTGTTTCGTCCACACGGGTGAGTGCCACGGTGCGGGCGGTGAGGTCGGTCGGAGCGCTGGCGACGTCAGAAAACGCGTTCATCATGTCGCTGACCGCGGCGCCCAAACCGGTGCTGCCGCCTGAGAAGATGTCCTGGAGCTGGTTGAGCTTGTTGGAGCGGGCGACATCTGCGTTTTGGGTGGCACTGGCCAGCGTGGCTTGGCGGGTCAGGAAAGCGCTGAAGTTGCGTTGGATGGTTTGCACATCCACGCCCTTGCCGATGTAGCCACCTCCGGTGAACTGGCCCTCCACCGCGGTGAGCACCACGCTTTGGCGCGAGTAGCCGGGCGTGTTGACGTTGGCGATGTTGTTGCCGGCAGTCTGCAGGGCGATCTGGTTGGCCTGCAGAGCCCGGGTGCCGATATTGAGGACGCTCATAGTCTGTCGCTGGCTCGGTTACGCCTGCACTTGCGCGCGGCGCAGGTGCAAGGTGGTGTTGATGGCGCGGCTCAGTTTGGCTGCGTACTCGGGGTCGGTGGCGTAGCCGGCTTTTTGCAGGCCGGTGGCAAAAGCCGTGACGGACTGGGTTTGCTGGCGTGCCTTCGCGTAGCGCGGGCTGTCTGAAATCAAGCGGGCGTAGTCTTTGAACGAGTCTTCAAAAGAGTCGTAAGCGCGGAATTTGGCGACCTTCTTTTGCGCGACGCCATTCACATACTCGGTGGTCGTGATTTCGGCGACTTTGCCGGTCCAGCTGGATCCGGCCTTGATGCCGAACAGGTTGAACGAGTTGCTGCCGTCTTTGTTCTTGATCTGGTGCTTGCCCCAGCCTGTTTCGTGGCCCGCTTGGCCGAGCATGAAGCTGGCAGGAATGCCGGTGGCTTTTTCGATCTTGTTGGCAGCGTCGGTGTGCTTGGACACGAAATCCGCTTGGGTGCTAGTTGGCGCCTTTTTGGGGGCGACCGGCGTCAGTGCCATATCGGATGCGGTGAGTTTGCCGACGCTGCTTTTCGGGGTCAGCGTGTCGGGTGCCTTGACAGGCTGCAGGTTGGTGCTGTTGGCCATACCCACGGTGGAGCCGGGCATTTCCACACCCATCTGGCGGCTGAGCTGCTGGGCAATCAGGTCGGACAGGCCGCGGGGCTGGCCGGACATGCTGACCGACATTTGCTGGTCGAACAGGTCGGTGCCAAGGTCACTGCCGGCGTTATCCAGCATGCCGGATTTCATGGTCGCTTCGCGCATGCTTTTGAGGAGCTCGCGCATGAACAGCGATTCGAACTGTTTGGCGGTTTCCCGGATAGTGTCCGGTGTGGCTTTGTCGGCACCGGCTTTGAGGGCGCTCAGGGAGCGGGCATCAGCGACCAGGTCTTGGGCGCTGGATATCGGCGTGGAGCCGAGGGCAGAACCGTAGCTCATGTCAAATCACCTCCAACTCCGCGTTCAAGGCACCGGCCGATTTGATCGCTTGCAAAATGGCCAACAAGTCTTGGGGGGTCGCGCCCAGCGAATTCAGGGCCTTGACCACATCGGTGAGCTGGGCTGCTTGGGGCAGCTGGATGAGTTTGCCGGCATCTTGCTTGATCTCGATGTTGGCCTTTTCACCCACCACGGTCTGTCCACCCGAGAGCGGGTTGGGCTGGCTGATCACGGGGCTGGACGACACGCTGACCGACAAGTTGCCATGGGCGATCGCACAGGCACCCAGGGTGACCGCCTGGTTCATGACAATGGAGCCGGTACGCGAGTTGATGATGATTTTGGCGGCAGCAACCGAGTTGTCGACAGGCAGCTCTTCCATATCGGCAATGAAGCTGACACGGTCGTTGGGGTTGGTGGGGGCTTTGACTTGCACCGTCCGCCCGTCCAGGGCTTGTGCCACGCCGGGGCCGAAACGGGTGTTGACGGCCTGGGCTACTTTGCGAGCGGTCTGGAAGTCCGACGCGCTCAGGCTGAGGTTGATGGTGGGGCCGTCTTGCAAGCTGGTGGGAACGGCGCGTTCGACTTGCGCACCATCTGGAATGCGCCCGGCGCTCAGGTGGTTGACCTGCACTTTGCTGCCGCCGGCTGAGGCGCCGGCACCGGCCACGATCAAATTACCCTGTGCCATGGCATAGACCTCGCCATCGGCCCCTTTGAGGGGTGTGGCAATCAAGGTGCCGCCTTTGAGGGACTTGGCGTTGCCCAGGGAGGAGACATTGATGTCGAGCATTTGCCCCGGCCGGGCAAATGCGGGCAGCTGGGTGGTGACCAGCACGGCCGCCACGTTTTTCATTTGCAACTGGTTCTGGGAGGCGGGCGTCAGGGTGAGGCCGAGCTGCTCCATGTAGTTTTTGAGGCCTTGCGTGGTGTAAGGCATCTGGGTGGTTTGGTCACCGGTGCCATCGAGGCCGATGACGAGGCCAAAACCCGTCAACTGGTTGCTGCGCACGCCTTCGATAGCGGCGACTTCCTTGATGCGTTTGGTGCCATGGGCCGCGGGTGCTCCGGCCATGGCAATTGCCACCAACAAGCCGCCCCAGCGCTGTGAGCGGAAGGTGTTCGCTAAGTGGTTCCAGTGTGTCATGTGCCGAGTCGGTTAACGGGGCGATCCGACTGGATCTGTTACCCCTCGGCACTATTCTGGATTTCTTTAGAAGGGCTGAAAACTCAAAAAGAACCGTGATAACCAGCCAACTGTTTGCGCTTCGCCCTGGGCGCCGCGTCCACGGGACTCGACGCGCACATTCGCCACCTGGGTGGAACTGATAACGCTGCCGGGTTGCAGCATCCGCGGGTCGATGGTGCCCGAGAAGCGGAGCACGTCCACGTTCTGGTTGACGCCGATCTGCTTTTCACCGGTCACGATCAGGTGCCCGTTGGGTAGGGTTTCAATGACGGTGGCAGTGATCGACCCGGCAAAGGTGTTGGCACTCTCGGTGCCGCCCTTGCCTGAGAAGTTGTTGTTGGTCGCAGCGCCAATGTTGAGTTTGCCCAGGCCCGCCAGGGTTTGATCCGGCAGGGCTGTAATGGCGGAGTCGATCGATGTGTTGCGGTTGACCGTGGAGGTGGATTTTTGGCTGGCGGTGACGTTTTCGACGATTTGGATCGTGACGTTGTCGCCGACCAGCCGTGCGCGCCGGTCTTCAAAGGCAGGGCGGTAGGCAGCGGTTTGGTAGATGCTGCCGTTGGCCGGTTTGGACGCTACCGACACGATCGGTGCCGCAGGAACGCGCGGCTCCACAAAGTCGACGGCGACTTTTTGCGGCAATTGCTGGCAGCCTGCAGCCAGCAAGCCGATGGCTACGGCGGATGCGATGCGGTGTAGGCGTCGGTGTGTCATGGTGGGTCCTTACAGCTGGCCGAGCTTTTGCAGCATCTGGTCAGAGGTTTGAATGGCCTTGGAGTTCATTTCATAGGCCCGCTGGGTCTGGATCATGGTGACCAGTTCCTGGACCACGTTGACGTTGGAGGTTTCGACAAACCCTTGGGCCAAAGTGCCCAGGCCGTTGGCGCCTGCGGTGCCAGCGTTGGGCTGACCCGATGCGGCGCTTTCTGCGTAAATATTTTGCCCTTTGGGCTCCAGGCCTGCCGGGTTGATAAAGCTGGCCAGGGTGATCGTGCCGATCGGTTGGGGCGCCACGTTACCGGGAATGGTGGCGGTCACGTTGCCGTCTTGGGCAATCGCGAGGCTGGTGGCGTTGGCGGGAACGGTGATGCCGTTCAAGATCGGCAGCCCGTTGGAGGTGACCATGCGACCGGTGTTGTCGACCTGGAAGGCGCCGTCGCGGGTGTAGCCGGTGGTGCCGTCGGGCATGGTGACTTGAAAGAAGCCGTTGCCTTGGATCGCCACGTCCAGATTGTTGCTGGACTGTTGCAGGTTGCCTTGCGCAAACGAACGGCTGGTCGCCACGGTGCGCACACCCAAGCCGAGCTGCAAGCCGGTGGGCAGGGTGGACTGCTCAGACGTGTTGGAGCCGACCTGGCGCAGGTTCTGGTACATCAAATCTTCAAAGACCGCATGCGATTTTTTGAAACCATTGGTAGACACGTTGGCCAAGTTGTTGGAGATCACGTCCAACTGCATTTGTTGGGCTTCCATGCCCGTTTTGGAAATCCAGAGCGAGTTGATCATGGTGTTTATCCTTGCATGTTCAAGAGTTGCCCAGCAGAACGGTCATTCGACTCGGCCGTTTGCATGAGGCGGGTTTGGGCTTCGAACTGGCGTGCGGTTTGGATCATGCCGACCATGGCTTCGATCGCATTGACATTGGAGCCTTCCAACATGCCGGCCTGCACGCGCGCGGTGTCTTCGTTGTTCAGCGGATCGCCGGACAAGGCGCGGAACAAACCATCGCCGCTGCGCACGAGCGGGTCTTCCGGGGTGGGAACCACCAGTTTGAGCCTGCCAATGGCGTTGGCCGGCTGGTTGCCGACTTTGGCGCTGACCGTGCCGTCCGGTTGAATGGTGAGTTCAGCCCCGGCGGGCGATGTGATGGGGGAGCCGTCGCTGGACAGGACCTGCAGCCCGTTGCCGGTGGTCAGTGTGCCGTCTGTGGCGACTTCCACATGCCCGTTGCGGGTGTAGGCCTCGGTGCCGTCCAGGCCTTGCACCGCGAACCAGGCACCGTCTTTGGCCATGACATCGAGGCTGCGGTCGGTGCGCATGGCGGGGCCGGGTGTGTCGAGGTGTCCGGCCGTTGCTTCAAGGGCAAAAACCCGGGTGGTCGCGCCTTCGCCGCGCAGGGGTACCGCACGGTAAGTTGCCAGCTGTGCGCGAAAGCCGTTGGTGGAGACGTTGGCAAGGTTGTTGGCAATGACCGACTGCCGGCTCGCCGCCGCATTGGCGCCGGTCATGGCGGTGTATATCAGGCGGTCCATGGTGCTTCAGTCCTGCTGTTGGTTAACGCAAATTGACCAAGGTCGACAGGATCTGGTCCTGGGTCTTGATGGTTTGTGCATTGGCTTGGTAGTTGCGCTGGGCGGTCATCATGTTGACGAGCTCGCCCGTGAGGTCGACGTTGGAGTCCTCGAGGGAGCCTGAGCGCAGGCCACCGAACTTGCCCAGACCCGGGTTGCCAAGCACCGGCTGCCCGGACGCAAACGACTCCGTCCAGTTTCCGCCGCTGATAGGTGTCAAACCCTGCACGTTGCGGAAGTCCGCGAGCAGGAGTTGTCCGCGGGACTGGGTCTCACCGTTCGAGTAGCGGGTGGTAATCACGCCACTCGGGTCAATCGAGATACCGGTCAGGTCGCCTGCGGTGTAGCCGTCTTGGGTCAGGTTGGAGACGGCAAAGGTGGTGCCGTACTGCGTTGTTTTTGTCAGATCCAGCGTGGTGCTAAAGGTGCCGATCGCCGTGTTGGGAGAGGTCAAGGTCAGGGTTTGAGCGGCCAGCGGCGAAGTCAATTTGCCGTTCACGTCGTATTCCAACTGAAACAGCGCGCCGGTCGCCACCGTGGTGAGCGCAGGTGCGGCAAAAGCGCCGGTACCTGCGGCCGCGAAGGTGGGTTTCAGGTCTGTCGGTGGCGGGGTGGTGGTGTTGTATGCCACGTTGGCCTGGTGCGTGGCATACCGCGCTGCATTGGTGTTGAGAGCGGTAGTGCCTGCAGCCACGTTACTGGCGTCGTAGACGTCCCAAATGTCCGTCGTGACAGCCGGGTTTGCCGTGGTATCTGGGCCGCGCTTGACGAAATAGAGGCTGACCGGGACTTCGTTACCTTGCGAGTCGAAGGCGGTGAGTGTGGTGCCGTAGGTAGAAATCGGCGTTGGCGGTGTAGTTTGGATTGCCGGCTTGGTCCGGGCATCCAGGTTGAATTCTGCCGTGATGGCGGTGGTTTGTTGTGCGGGAATCGGAGCGCTGGTCGGAATCACCATGGGCTGGGGCGTGATGCTGGTCCGGTTTCCCAGCAAGTCGGTGGGGAAGCCCATCACGTTGGCGCCACTGTTGGTGACGAGGTTACCGTCGGAGTCCAGTTTGAACTGGCCGTCACGGGTGTACGCCGTGGAGCCGTCAGGCTGGGTGAGTTGAAAGAAGCCACCACCGTTGACCGCTACGTCGAGGTTGTTACCAGTGATGCTGATATTGCCCTGGGTGAACTGCTGTGCAATCGTGCCCACTGCCACCCCGATGCCCGGTGTGTTGCCGGTGCTTCCGCCGGCAGCGCCCAGCTGGCCTGCGACCAGTGCTGAAAATTCTGTGCGGGAGTATTTCATTCCCACGGTATTGGCGTTGGCGATGTTGTTGCCGATCACGTCCAGACTTTTGCTGGCACCGTTGAGGCCGGAGAGTCCTGTTTGAAAGCTCATGGTGGTTACCTCTTGGGAAATGGGGTGTTAGAGAATGGATTTGATGGCGCTGTAGGCGACTGCCGTGCGACCTTTGAGCTGGAGCGACATGGCTCCGTTTTCTGTGCCAACGGCCGTTACGGTGTCGCGGGCCAGATCGATGCTTTTGACGGTGTTTCCGCCTTGGGTCGCGTTTACCTTGAAGTTCACACTGCTCAGGCCACTGTATTTCGAGGCGTCCCACTGGAAGTTGCTCTGCCCGGCCGGCAATGCGCCAAGGTTGATGGTTTCCAGCAATTGGCCGCCAGCGGTCTTGATGTCGATCGTGACCTTGTCTGCCTTACTGGCCAGATTGATGGCGCCCTTGGCCGTGCCGCCATCGATTGACAGGGTGTTCGACTCCACGAGGACTCCATGCCCCACCATGCTGGCACCCTGCAATACCTGCATGGAGGTGAACTGGGCCGCCATGCTTTGCATCGTGGCGTTGAGCTCCTGGATGCCGGAGACCGTGTTGATCTGCGCGATCTGGCTGGTCATCTGGGCGTTATCCATCGGGTTCATGGGATCCTGGTTGTTGAGTTGTGCAACCAACAACTTCATGAATCGGTCTGTTTGCTCTTGGGCGCTGACGGTTCCACTCGATGTGGCGCTGGTGCCGGAGAGTGCGGTGTTGTTACTGACTGCGGTGGCCATGGTGAGCGTCCTTGAATTTATTGACCCATCTGCAGCGTTTTGAGCAGCAGACTCTTGGCCGTGTTCATGACTTCCACGTTGTTCTGGTACGAGCGAGACGCAGAAATCATGTTGACCATTTCTTCGACGGGATTCACATTGGATTGGGTGACGTAGCCTTCTGCATCTGCCGAGGGGTGCATCGGGTTGTGCACTTTGCGCAGGGGCTCGTTGCTTTCCTTGATGGCGTTTACTTTGACGCCTGCCGAAGCCTCCGAGCCCATGGGCACGGTTTCAAACACCACTTGGCGGCTTTTGTAACCCTGGCCGTCCGGGCCGGCCACGGCATCCGCATTGGCCAGGTTGCTGGCCACGACGTTGAGGCGCTGGGACTGTGCGCTGACGGCACTGCCGCTGACGTTGAAGATGGAAAACATGGACATGGAGGGTCTCCTCTGGCTAATTCAGGGCTTACTGGCCTTGAATCGCGCTCAAGATTGTTCGGGAAGAGCCGTTAATAAACCGGAGCGTGGCTTCATAGCGGACGGAGTTGTCGACGAAGTTGGCGCGCTCACGGTCCATATCTACGCTGTTGCCGTCCATGGCGGGCTGTGTCTGGAGCGTGTAGGCAAGCCTGCTGTTGTCGCCCAGCGTGGAGCTGTCAATGTTGCTGATCGGTATGTGGCGGGCATTGGTTGTGCCGTCACTGTTGGGACCGCTAGAGGGAATGGCCATGGGAAAGGCAGGGCCGGAAGTCGCTTCCGCCATGGCTTTTTTGAAGTCAAAGTCGCGGCCGGAATATCCGGGCGTGTCGGCGTTTGCGATGTTGCTGGCGATGACGCGTTGTCGCTCTGCGCGCAGCACCAACCCCTTTGATTGGAAATCTAAAGCATTGGTTAGTTTCGAAAACATAGATACCTCAACGGTTGATCGTCGGGTCCCAGCAAGCGGGCCGGCCGGTGACGTGGGGCAATTATGGGAAAAGCTTTAATTTTTGAGCTTTGGAATAAGGCGCTGAAAGCTGTGTATTTGCGGGCTTCTTCGTGGGCGCGGCTTCCTATAGTTGAAGCAACTTCTGGAGCCTCCTATGCCCGCAATTCGCACTTCTCTCCAACCCGCGCACGCCTTGTGGATAGCGTTGGTTGCTTGCGCGGCTCCTGTATTCGCGCAAGAGCAAGTGGCGCAGGGTGTGCAGACCCTTGCGCAGCAATGGGCGGTTGAGGCGGTGCAGAAAAGCCAACGCGCTGAGCCGACGCCTTTGCGGATGGACGTCACCGTAGGTGCGCTCGATGCGCGTGTGCGTTTGGCGGCATGCGGCAACATGGAAGCGTATGTGCCGCCGGGTGCGCGTCTTTGGGGGCGCAGTCGCGTCGGGGTGCGTTGTGTGGACGGCATCAGCCGTTGGAACGTCACGCTGCCGGTCACTGTGCGGGCACTTGGCGAAGCGTGGGTCGTGAAAACACAGCTCGCGGCGGGCACGGCAGTCACGGAGAGTGATGTCACACGCGGCGAAGTTGATTGGGCGGAAGAGCAGGGTGCGATCCTCACGGACCGGGCGGCCTGGTTGGGGCAGACAGCGTCCCGCGCGCTGACGACCGGACAAGCGCTGCGCCAGGGCATGTTGCGGCCGGCCCAGGTTTTTCAGGCGGGGGCTACCGTCAAAATTGTGGCGCAGGGCTCCGGCTTTCAGATTTCCAGTGAGGCCCAGGCGCTTTCCGCTGGGGTAGTGGGGCAGCAGGCCCGCGTCAAAATGGACAACGGACGGGTTACATCGGGGACTGTGCTGGATGTGCGTACAGTCAAAATAGACCTTTAGAGGCGAAAATCGTGAAAATAGCCCTAAAGTTAGCCCGAACCCGACCGATAAACATCGTACGAGGCTACGCTTACCGTAGTTTTGGAGAACGCGATGAAAATTGGTCAACCCTCAGAATTACCCGCTTCCGTATCTACTACGGTGTCCGGTGCTGCCCAAAAGGCTGCGCAGAGCAGCAATGCGGCGGCCAATGCGAACACCAACGCCACTCAGAGCACCCGGTCCGCCGGCGTGGCTGTGACGGTGTCGACCGCGGCGCGCGCTTTGGAGAAGCCCGAGCGCAGCGAAGCCTCGGACGTCGATCTGGCCAAAGTGGAGTCGGTGCGGGCGTCTATCCAGGACGGCACGTTTTCCGTGAATGCGGAAGCGATTGCCGACAAGTTGTTATCCAACGCGCAGGAAATGCTGAACCGAACGACCCGGTAAGTGCGTGCCTCCTGCGTATCGCCATTGATACGAGGGGGACCCCATGAGCACCATCCAACCTGATTCTTACTTCGATGCGCTGGAGGTCCAGTTCAACGACCTTGCACTAGCTGTTGCAACCGGCGAAGCAGAAACCTTGCCGGCTTTGTCAGAACAGATCCAGAAAACAGCTGTCAGTCTTGCCGGGGTTTGGCAGCAGTGGCAGCGCCAAGGCTTGGTAGAGCCAGGCATTGCAGAACGTGTCAAAGCGTTGGCCGAGGGTTTGCAAATAGTGCGATCCAGTTTGTTGCGTCGTGCCATGTTGGTGGAGCAAGCGCTGAACCTGGTGGTACCTGCTTCCGTGGATCCCACCTATGCGGGTGGCGGTAACTACGGCGCAGGCCCCAAATCCTCAGGACGATTGACTGCGGTAAGTGCCTGAAGGCCTGCCGAACATAAAAAAAGGGCCTCACGGGCCCTTTTTTTATGCAGTTCATCCACCTTAGTGTGATCGCATTTTGGCGCGCAGCCTGGCAATCGATTGGCTGTGCAACTGGCATACCCGTGACTCGGTAACGTCCAGCACCGCTGCGATTTCTTTCAGATTCATGTCCTGTTCGTAATACATGCTCATGATGTATTGCTCTCTTTCGGGAAGCCCCTTGATGGCGTCGACCAACGATTGCCGCAGGCGCTGATCGCGCAGCATGTTGAGCGGATCTGCATCCTGGTCAGCCACATGGCGGTCGAGGTAGGTGTCATCGTCTTCATTGCGGCGGGACATGTCCTCCAGATATACCAACTGGGTGCCCCGCACTTTGCCCAGCAGGGATTGGTAATCCGCGAGAGACATCCCCAGTTCTGCGGCGATCTCGGACTCTGCAGGGCTGCGCCCGAGCCTGTGCTCCAGGCGGCGTAACGCAGTTTCAATTTCTTTTTGGCTTTTGCGTGAGCCGCGTGACATCCAATCGTTCTCGCGGAGCTCGTCGAGCATGGCGCCCCGTATGCGTTGGGTGGCAAAGGTTTCAAACTGAACACCTTGAGATGCCTCGTAGCGGGACAAGGCATCTGACAGGCCTATAAGGCCCACCTGGATCAGATCATCCACCTCAACACTTGCCGGTAGCTTGGCCATCATGTGATGGGCCAAACGTCGTACCAAGGGCTGGTACTGTTTGATCAATGCGGAGCGGTCGAGCTGCCCTTTGGCGGTGTACATCAATGTCTCCCTGAGGCTGCTAGGCTGCTAAAAGACTGACGATTCTGTTGGGGTGGCGCATAGGCCCAGCCCGTTTCGAGCGACATGGCGTTTTCCAGCAGGCCCAGAGCCAATCGCTCAATGGAAGGCCAGGGGCGCTCATCTCCCATGGGTGCTGTGATGTGAATCGGAAACACGTCGTAGTTCAAAAAGTACTTGGCGCAGTCGCTCAAGCTGGTGGGTGTGGTGGAGTGGGCCTGGGCGGGCTTCGAAGGATCCACCATATTCACAATAGTAGGCTCAACCTTGGCTTTGAGCAACAAGCGCTTGAGGGCGAGGTACGTGGTCAGCAATGAGGTTTTTGCTGCCGACATGGCCAACAGCGGGCGTATCTGGCTTCCCTTGATCAACGGGGTCAAGCTGTGTGCATTGGCATAAATGATCACTACGCTTTCAAGCGGGAAAAATGAACCACAGTCACCAAGCCCCGGGCCGCCGTGCCGATGGGCCGCTGCGAGGCTTTGGAGCCCCAGACCCGCAGGAAGAATGCTCCAGGAAGGGGCCTCGGTTCCCGTGCTCTGGGTGAACGTGAAATTCAACAATTGCTCTAAGCCGGGGTTGTCGGTGGTTTCCAGTACCGACCCGTCCAAGACCGTGACGGTGTAGCCGAATCCGACGAGTGCGGCGCACACCCGCAGCAGCAGTGGGAGTTCTGCCTGTTCATCTCCATGGCTCACCATGGCCAACAGTTTCGGCGTTTGAGGGACGGCGAAATCCATCAAGCCGGCGGCCTGATTCGGGGGGCTTTCAAGCATTCATACGCCCCTTGTGTGCAGTGGTGTTGGCAGGTTGGCTGAAGAAAAAGCCCAGATCGTTCGTTTTCGGGTCGTAAGCAGAAGCCCCCGTGCTCCGCATGGAGGTGCGGACCAACTTGCTGGCAACGGCAGCTTCCCAGTCTTCGGGGACGCGTTGACCGGTAGTGGTGCCGCGCAACATCAATTGGTGGCGAATGCAGGCATCGATTGAAGGTCCGAGTTTGACCGCTTCATCGGTCTTCGACAGGATGACTTGCTGTGTTTCTCCGGTTTTGAAGCAGGCCACAGCTTCGTCCATGGTGTCCCCATGGCCTCCGGCATTCAGGACCAACAAGCGTTTGATTTCCGGAAGGTCGAGCAACTCCAGCAGCTCGCGTTTGCGGGGGTCCCGCGGTGCGATGCCGGTGGTGTCAATCAACACCATTTTTTTGTTGGACAGGAGGCCCAGCAAATCTTGCAAGGCCGCTTTGTCATGGGCGAGGTGGGCCACTACGCCCAGCATCTTTCCATAAGCGCGCAGCTGCTCGTGGGCGCCTATGCGGTAAGTGTCCAAGGTGATCAGGCCCACACTGCCGGGGCCATGGGTCCGCGCGCACAAGCCCGCGAGTTTGGCCGCTGTGGTGGTTTTGCCAACCCCTGTCGCACCCATGAGTGCAAACACGCCACCCTCTTCGTGGAGTGCCGGAATAGCGGCATCGGTATGCAGGTTGCGTTCCAGCACGTCCATCACCCAGCGCACGGATTCGGGTGCATCCATGTCATCTGGTAAGCGCTCCAAGATCGCCCGTGAAAGCGTCGGGGAGTAGCCTGCCCGGATCATCTTGAGCATCATGTTGGACTGGATCGGATTCTGTTTCGCTTGACCCAACCAGGTGAGGGTGTTGAAACGGTCCTCGATCAGTTCCTTCATGGCGTGCAACTCGTCCATGACGATTTTGTTCACTGCCGGCGCTTGCGGCGCGGGTGCAGCTTGCCGCACGGGGGCTGCCCGTTTGGGCTGCGACTCGATGTCGATCGCAATGCGCTGTGTCAAAGTGGGTTGCGGGCGCTCGAGCGGCACGGGCGCCGGGGCGGGCATCGGCATGGAAGTCACTTCGGGCTGCAAGACAGGGATCTGCTGTGCCTCGGCCCGGCGGCGCAACATGCGCTCCCGCACGTAGTCCTGGAAGGAGAGGGTGCTCATCGCCAGCTGCTCCGCGTCCTCTTCCACTTTGCTCGCCACTTCGCGGTAGCTGGGGGGCTGCTGCCGTTGCTGGGGGCTTCCACCCGAGCGAGCGGCGGTGCGACTGACAGCCGCGTCGAGGGTGGCCAAGCTGTCTTCAGCGGTGGCGACGACTTCGACGCCATTCGCCGTGGGGCGGTTGGACAGGATAAGGGTGCCTTCACCAAAGGCCTGACGGGCCTTGGCTAACGCTTCGCGTGAGGTGGCGGCTGTAAAGCGTTGGACGTTCATGATGTGGCGCCTCTCAAAATCGGACCGATACGGATGGTGTGGGTTTCTGGAATTTCACTGTGACCAAGCACTTGCAAGCGGGGTGCGACGCGGCGGACTAGGCGGGAAATCGCGCCGCGGATCTGGTCTGGCACTAGCAGGCAGGCCGGTACGCCGACCTCTTCTTGCTTCATCGCTGTTTCTGCTGCGTTGCGGCTGAGCATGTCGGCTACGCCCGGATCCAAAGCAGATCCAGATGCACTGCCCAAGGCTTGCACCAACAGCCGCTCAAGGCCGGGGTCGATAGCGATGACATTGAGTTCACGTGTTGGCCCGTAAATCTGTTGCACGATGGCGGGCGCCAGTGCCACCCGTACACGCTTGGCCAGCTCAGCAGGGTCTGTAGTGGAGGGGGCGTGCTCCGCAATCGACTCGATGATGGTGCGAATATCCCGGATGTGTACCGACTCATCCAAAAGCAGCTGCAGCACCTTTTGGAAGACGGCAATCGACACCATCTTGGGGACGACCTCTTCAATGAGTTTAGGAGCCAGTTTCGCCACGTGTTCCACCAGTTGTTGTGTTTCTGTCCGGCTCAAGAGCTTGGAGGCCTGGACTTGCATCAAGTGTGACNNCAGCACCTGCATGCGCGGCGCGGCGCGGCGCACCAGGCGCGCGATGGAATTGCGGATGGCGTCGGGCACCAGCAGGCAGGCCGGCACGCCGGTCTCTTCCTGTTTCATGGCCACGGTGGCGGCGTTGCGGCTGAGCATGTCTGCCACGCCGGGGTCCAGCGCCGGGCCGCCGGCATGGCCCAGGGCCTGCACCAGCAGGCGCTCCAGCGGCGGGTCGATGGCGATGACGTTGAGTTCCTTGGAGGGGCCGTAGATCTGCTGCACGATGGCCGGCGAGAGCGCCACGCGCACGCGCTTGGCCAGCTCGTTCGGATCGCTGACGGTGGTGGCGTGCTCGGCGATGGTCTCGATGATGGTGCGGATGTCGCGGATGTGCACCGACTCCTCCAGCAGCAGCTGCAGGACTTTCTGGAACACGGCAATCGAGATCATCTTGGGGACCACTTCTTCGATCAGTTTCGGTGCCAGCCGGCTGACGTGCTCGACCAGTTGCTGGGTCTCGGTACGGCTGAGCAGCTTGGCGGCGTGGACCTGCATCAAGTGTGACAAATGGGTTGCCATGACGGTCTCAGAATCAACCACCGTAAATCCGGCCATTTGTGCGGCTTCCTTCTGGCGTTCATCGATCCAGTGTGCGGGGAGTCCGAACGCGGGGTCGGTGGTGGCAGTGCCGATCAGCGGGGTGGTAATGCCACCGGGATTGATGGCCAGGTAGTTGCCGGGAAATGCTTCCCCCTCGCCGACGATCACGCCGCGGAGTGTGATCCGGTAAGCGCTGGGCTTGAGCTCCAGGTTGTCGCGGACGTGTACCGATGGCGGCAGGAAGCCCACCTCTTGTGCAAACTTGCGGCGCACACCTTTGATACGGTTCAGTAGGTCGCCCTGGCGGGTTTTGTCCACCAATGCAATCAGGCGGTAGCCCAGTTCCAGGCCCAGTTGGTCCACCGGCTGCAGGTCATCCCAGGTGGCGTCTCCGTCGCCAGTGGGGGCTACAGGGGCTGTATCAGTTTCGGTCGGGACCGGCTTTTTATTAAGCACCCAGGCACCGTAGCCCAGAACTGCACCAATACTCAAGAACACAAAATGCGGCATGTTGGGGATCAAACCCAAAATGATCATGATGACCGCGGTAATGCCCAACACTTTGGGTGACATAAACATCTGGCCGACGATCTGCTTGCCGATGTCTTTGTCCTTGCCCACCCGGGACACCACCATGGCTGCGGCTACCGAGATGAGCAAACCTGGGATTTGGGCGACCAGTGCGTCACCCACCGCCAACAGGATGTAGGTGTTCGCAGCCTGAGAGGCGCTGAGATCGTGCTGCAACATGCCGATTGCAAAGCCACCGAAAATCGTAATCAGCAAGATCAAAATACCGGCCACTGCGTCACCGCGTACGAATTTGGATGCACCGTCCATGGATCCGAAAAACTCGGCTTCTTCACCTACCTCTGCGCGACGGCGCTTGGCCTCTTTCTCATCAATCAGGCCAGCGTTCAGGTCGGCATCCACCGCCATTTGTTTGCCTGGCATCGCATCCAGTGTGAAGCGGGCCGAGACTTCTGCGATCCGTTCCGCACCCTTGGTGACCACCACAAAGTTGATGACCACCAGAATGGAAAACACGATCAAACCGACGGCAAAGTTGCCTCCGATCAGAAAGTGGCCGAAGGCCTCAATGACCGCGCCTGCAGCGCCCGGGCCGGTGTGGCCCTCGAGCAGCACGACGCGTGTGGATGCAACGTTCAGCGACAGGCGCATCAAAGTTGTGAGCAGCAACACTGAGGGGAATGCCGCAAAGTCCAGCGGTCGGATCATGTAAGCAGCGACCATCATCACCATCAGTGCCACGGCAATGTTGACGGTGAAGAACATGTCCAGCAACAGAGGCGGCAGTGGGAGCACCATCATGGACAAAATCGCCACCACTAGGAGTGGCGCTGCCGCACCCTGCATCACGCCAGCATTGTTGGTAAACCACTTCTGGAGAGGTTGGAAGGGGGTATTCATACGGTAGCTGCCTTCAGGGTCTTGGACTGGGGATCCAGTTCAGGCGGAACAAAGGGTTGTGGTACTTCAGACGGCATGACGCCTTCGCCGCGCATGGCTGCACGCAGGCGATATACGTAGGCCAAAACTTGGGCAACTGCTGTGTAGAGCGCAGAAGGAATGTCTTGGTCCAGCTCGGCGTTGGCATAGAGCGCGCGTGCCAGCATGGGTGACTGCAGCACCGGGATCGAATGCTGCTTGGCGACATCACGAATCCGCATGGCCAAAAGGTCCGCACCTTTGGAGATGACCCGCGGAGCCCGCATCGTGGCTTCGTCATAGCGGATCGCAACGGCAAAGTGGGTCGGGTTCATGACGATGAAGTCCGCCTTGGGCACGGCACCGACGCTGCTCCGTTGCGCCATTTCGCGTTGTCTCTGCCGGATCTTTCCTTTGAGTTGCGGATTGCCGTCGGACTCTTTACCTTCTTCTTTCACCTCTTGGTGCGACATCTTCATCTGGTCTTTGTGCAAGAAAAGTTGCAGTGGTACATCGACCATAGCGGCCAGAAGAATGACCAATAGCATCAGCCCGAGACCGCTGACCATCCACTTCATGAGTTGAGCAATGGCCGCCGGGGAAGGCTGCAACAGCATGGCTGCCATTTCTTGCATGCCGGATTTGAGAAAGCCCACGGCGATGGCGAACAAAATGCCCGTCATCAACATCATCTTCGCGGTGTCGACGAACTTCTTTTTAGAAAAGAGATTGGCAAAGCCTGAAAGCGGGTTGAGCCGCGAAAAATCGGGCATCAAGGGCTTCAGACTTTGCACCCAGCCGCCAGAGGCAACGGCCGACAAAATGGCAGCTGTCATGACAATCGCTGCGAATGCGACACATCCGGCCGTGCCAATGATGCTGGCATCACCCAAGCGTTGCACCATGGTTCCCGTGCGGCGAACCGTGTCCGCATCAAAACTCAGCTGCTGGATCATGCTGAGTTTGAGCTGCTCAAACAAAATGGGGGAGAGGGAGAGAACGGCTAATGCGCCTGCGCCGAGCACACCCAAGTGGGTCAGGTCCTGCGAGCGACTGACCTGGCCGTCGTCACGTGCTTTTTTCAGCTTCCTTTCGGAGGCCGGTAAATTGCGATCTTGACTGCCTTGTTCCATAGTGGTGAGACTCTTTCGTTCTCACCATTGTCGCGAGCACCCTCTGAAACTAAAGGGTGAAAAGAGGGGCTTTCTGCCCCTTCATCCGGTCTGTTTAGAAGCCGAGACTTGCCAGCAAATCGTCCACTTGCGACTGATCGGTCACGACTTCCTGGTTGGATTGACCATCGACCACGGGCCCGGCAAGTGCCGGCACATATTCTGAAGGTGGTGCTGCTTTGGCTGCGGCTTCGGGCGGGGCAGTTTGTAGCAGCAACAGCACTAACTGTTCTTCAATCGTTGCTGCCAGATTGACGACTTTGGCAATCACCTGACCTGTGAGGTCGTGAAAGTCTTGCGCCATCATGATCTCGGTGAGGTGTCCGTCCACCTTTTTGCTGGCTTGGTCTACATCGTTGATGAAGTTCATCACGTGACCCTTGGCGACTGCAGCCACCGGATCTTTGACGATGAGCTCGCCGATGCGGCGTGTTTCCGCCGCAATAAAGTCGTGCTGTTCTTTGGCTTGGTCTACCTGGTTGAGAACTTTTTCAGCAGCTTGGCCCGTTAATCTTGCGATGTAGGACAAACGGCTTTTGGCGTCAGGCAATTCGCCTGCCCAGTCCTTCACTTTGTCAGCGAGCCCCAGCCCGTTCAACGAGTCATGCAGCTGCCGCGTCAAAGCGCCTAATTGCTGGTGGACTTCTACCGTGCTGAGTGTCGGTGTGGAGGGGGGAAGTTCGGTCGACATGACTATTTCAATCCCATCTTGGTGAGAATGTGGTTGACCTTGTCCTCCAGGGTAGCCTTCGTGAAAGGCTTGACGATGTACCCCGACGCGCCTTGCTGGGCCGCGAGCACAATGTCTTCTTTACGGGCTTCTGCCGTCACCATCAGAACCGGAATGTGTTTGAGCTTCTCGTCTTTTTTGATTTCAGCGAGCAACTGGAACCCGTTCATATTGGGCATGTTGATATCGCTGACCACAAAATCAAAGGTCGCGTTACGCAGTTTTTGTAGAGCCGCTACACCGTCTTCCGCCTCATCGGCGTCAGCGTAGCCACTTTCTTTCAAGAGGTTACGCACGATCCGTCGCATGGTGGAGAAATCGTCAACGATGAGAAAGCGCAATTCTTTAGACATAAATAACCTTTGACCGTACGATTTTTGATTTTAACGAGTATGACTGATTTTTAGAGATTTCATGGACTGGCTTTTTTGCTTTCCACCACGGGCTCGGCTGTTTCCACCTCATTTCCAAGTGGGATCACCGCTCCGCTCAACAGCCGCTCCTCGGCCTCTTTGGTCATAACCAAGATACTAATGCGCCGGTTTTCGGCACTCAAGGGGTTTTGCGGGTCTGCCAACAAACTCGATGCCATTCCGACCACTCGCGCCAACTTGTCTTCGGGCATCCCGGCCGCAATCAGTTCGCGGCGACTGGCATTGGCCCGGTCCGCGGAGAGCTCCCAGTTACTGTATCCGCGCGCAGCGTTCCCGTAAGGGGTTTGATCGGTATGGCCGTCCAAGCTGATTTTGTTGTCTATATCAGTCAAAGTTACCCCGATTTCCTTCAGGATTTCTCGCATGTAGGGCTTGACCGCTGAACTGCCAATGTCGAACATGGGGCGGCGCTGATCGTCCACAATTTGGATCAGGAGTCCGTCCGGTGTGATCTCGAGCTTGATCTGCGAGCTGAACTCCGCCATCCTCGGGTTGCTCGATATGCTGCTGGCAATTTTCGCGGCTACGGCGGCCAAGGTTTGGGCGTCTTTTTTTGCCCGTTCAATTTTGCGCTGATCGCCTGCGCTCTTCTTGGCTTTGGAGTCGGTGCCTTCGCCTCGTTTGGACTGTCCGGCGGACTGGGTCAAGTCGTTGCCTCCGCCGGTAATTATGCTGTTGCTGGCACCCGCACCGGCGCCGCCTTGCAGTGCTACTTTGAGTGGCGACTGAAAATAGTCGGAAATGCCTTTCTTGTCGCCCTCTGTGGTGCTGCCAAGCAGCCACATCAACAAGAAAAAGGCCATCATGGCCGTCACAAAGTCGGCGTACGCAATCTTCCAGGCACCACCATGCGCGGCGTGGCCGCCCTTCTTCACCCGCTTGATGATGATGGGTTGGAGTTTCTTGGCGTCTCCGGCCATGCTCAGAAGCTCCTGCTTTTATTTCTTTTTGACATGCGCTTCCAGTTCGCCGAAGGTCGGGCGCTCAGTGGAATACAGCACTTTGCGGCCGAATTCGATAGCAGTGGAAGGGTTGTAGCCCTGCATGCTTGCCAGCAACACGGTCTTGATGCACTGGAGTTCTTTGCCGGCCTCTTCGTTCTTTTGCTCCAGGAGACCTGCGAGAGGCTCTGCGAAGGCGTAAGCCAGCAAAATACCCAAAAACGTTCCGACCAGCGCCGAGCCGATCATCCCGCCCAACACGGCAGGCGGTTGACCCACGCTACCCATGGTTTTAATCACCCCCAACACCGCAGCCACGATGCCGAATGCAGGCAATCCACCAGCCACGCGTTGAATAGCAGATACCGCAGCGTGTTCTTCGTGGTGGTGTGTTTCGATCTCGCTGTCCATGATGGACTCGATTTCGTGGGCATTCAAGTTGCCCGAAACCATCATGCGCAGATAGTCTGTGATGAATTCCACTACATGGTGGTCGGAGCCCACAGTCGGGTACTTCTTGAAAATTTCGGACTGTTCGGGCTCTTCGACGTCTTTTTCGATGGCCATCAGCCCTTCTTTACGGGCTTTTTGCAAAATGTCGAACAACAAGGCCAACAGTTCCATGTAGCGGGCTTTGGAGTATTTGCTTCCTTTGAAGCAAGCGCCCAGCCCCTTCATGGTGGCCTTGATGACCTTCATCTGGTTGTTCACCAGAAACGCGCCCACCGTCGCGCCCCCGATCATCCCCATTTCCCAAGGCAGCGCCTTGATGATGGGACCCACATTTCCACCGTGAGCGATAAAGAGCCCAAACAGCAGACCGAGCGTAACAACCCAACCGATGATTACAAACATAGTTTCATTGTGACAGGGAGGTCGTGGGCCTCAAGGGTTGAACAGCGGGGCTTTTAGGGCCCAGTACGATCATATCGCCCGCAGTAGCCCATGGTTTGACTGTGCCTTCAAATAGGCTTGGCGCCCAATGGATATATGCACTATGCGCTATCAAATTAGTAGCTTAGTGGAGCAGTATGCCACCGGTGGAAGCACCTTTTCCGGCGCGGGCAGGGGGGCTGCAGAGGCCGCACTCAAAATGACGCGAGTTTTCATAGGCTTCAGAAACAAAGTGCCCACCGCACTTGGAGCACTTGGTCATGGACAACATATTGTTGTCAATGAACTTCACCAAGCGCCATGCGCGGGTGATAGACAACAAGGGCTCCACACCGCAGGCGGAGATTTGCTCGGTATAGAGGCGGTAGGCCGCCATGATGGCGTCGATGTCCTCCATGGCGCTGACCTTGGTCAGGTACTCATAGGTGTTCTGGAAGAGGGACGCGTGGATGTTGGGCTGCCAGGTCAGG
>DGQR01000176.1 GCA_002390825.1 Rhodoferax sp. UBA4409 | reverse complement strand
CACCAGCAATGAAGGCAAGCCACAGACCGGCATCAGCTTTTTGCTCATTGACATGAAGAGCCCCGGCGTGACGGTGCGCCCCATCATCATGCTCGATGGCGGCCACGAGGTGAACGAAGTCTTTTTCGACAACGTGGAAGTCCCGGTAGAGAACCTCATCGGTGAAGAAAACAAGGGCTGGACCTACGCCAAACACCTGCTCAGCCACGAGCGCACCAACATTGCCGACATCAACCGCTCCAAGCGCGAGCTGGAGCGCCTCAAGCGCATCGCCAAGCGCGAGGGCGTCTGGGAAGACAGCCGCTTCCGCGATGAAATCGCCAAGCTGGAAGTGGATGTCGTTGCGCTCGAGATGATGGTGCTGCGCGTGCTGTCCGCTGAGAAGAGCGGCAAGAACTCGCTGGATATTGCAGGCTTGCTAAAGATTCGTGGCAGCGAGATCCAGCAGCGCTACAGCGAGCTGATGATGCTGGCTGCCGGCCCCTTCGCTCTGCCGCTCATCCGCGAAGCCATGGAAGCCGGCTGGCAAGGCGACGCCACTGCCGGAGCCCTGGGTGGCTTCCCCGGTGGTGAAGTGGGCAATGCGCCCTTGGCCTCCGCTTACTTCAACCTGCGCAAGACCACCATCTATGGCGGCAGCAACGAAGTGCAACGCAACATCGTGGCCCAAGTTGTCCTTGGCTAGCGCCATAGGACAACCCGGGCCTAGCCGACAAGACGAGCACCCCCAAGCCCCCTCTCAGAAGGGGGCTCCAGAACGAGCTTCGCTCACTATTGGAGAGAGTTATGGACTTTGATTTTTCTGACGACCAGGAACAACTGCGCGACGCGGTGCGCAAATACGTTGACAAGGGCTACACCTTCGAACGCCGTCGCGCAGCCGAGAAAGCCGGTGGCTTTGATGCCGCCGCCTATGCCGAGCTGGCAGAGCTGGGCTTGACCGGCCTGTATGTGCCCGAAGACGATGGCGGCATGGGGCTAGGCCCCATCGAAGGCATGGTGGTGATGGAAGAGCTGGGCCGCGGCATGGTGATGGAGCCTCTGGCGCAGAGCCTGATCGCAGGTGCAGTGTTGGCAGGCTATGCGGATGCCGCCGCCCGCGCTGCGTGGCTGCCCGGTGTGGCCAGTGGCGAAAAGCTGGTGACACTGGCCTATCAGGAGCGCGGCAGCCGCTACGCCTTGGACGCTATTGCAGGAAAAGCGCACCAGGCGCCCGGTGGCTATGTGCTGAACGCTACAAAAAGCATAGTAGCTGCCGGCGACAAGGCCGATGCGTACATCGTCTCCGCCAAGGTCAACAGCGTGATGGGCCTGTTTTTGGTGGAGCGCGAATCTGCGGGCGTCAGCACCCGGGGCTACAACACCCAGGGCGGTGGCCGCGCAGCAGAAGTCGCCTTCAAAAATGCTCCTGCCACCTTGATCACCACCCAAGGCCAGGCTGCGCTGGAACACGCGGTGGACATCGGCATTGCCGCCACCTGCGCAGAGGCCGTGGGCGTGATGGACAAGACACTGGACATCACCGCCGAGTACATGAACACCCGCAAGCAGTTCGGTGTGGCGATCAGCAGCTTCCAGGCCCTGCGCCATCGCATGGCCGACATGAAGATGCAGCTGGAACTGGCACGCTCCATGAGCTACTACGCCAGCCTCAAACTCAATGCACCTGCGCCCGAGCGCCGTGCAGCCATGGCACGCGCCAAGTACCAGCTTGGCACCAGCATGCGCTTCATCAGCCAGCAGGCGGTGCAGCTGCACGGCGGCATTGGCGTGACGGACGAGTACATCGTGAGCCACTACTTCCGCAAGCTCACCGAACTGGAAATGAGCTTCGGCGACACCCTGCACCACCTGGGTGAAGTGTCGGCCCGCATGCAGGACACGGCAGGCGTTTTCGCCTGATACCCCAGCGCTGCACGAGAAGCCTGGTGACTGCCAAGTACCGGGCTTTTTTTCAGCCTTCAAAAAGCGCCCTCCGGTGTAGGATGTGCATCACCTCATCTGCGCCCTCTGCTTGATCCTGTGCCCACCACCCTGAAAGGCTCCGCCTCCCAACCAGGCACCGGTTTTCGCGCCGGCTTGGTGGACATGTACAGCGCCACCACGCCGCAGGCGGGCAAGCTGCGCGCAGCCCACGTGTCGGCGGTGGTGCGGCTGACGCCCGAAACCATGCTGGCCAATATCGGCAGTGCCGGCCTGATTTTGTGGACCTTTGCACCGGACATCGGCTGGGAGTTGCTGCTCTGGTTTGCCGGCATCCTGACGGTGTGTTTGTTTGCCTTGCGCAGCTGGCGCGCGAGCCTGGGCCGGCAGTTCACCCACGCCTCGCCCGGCACCCTCCACAAGGCCACGCTGCACGCCATGCTGCTGAGCGGCGTGTGGGCTTTCATTCCGCTGTTCTGGTTCCCCGGCGCCAGTGACAGCCAACAACTGATCATCGCCACCCTGCTGACGGGGATGATTGGCGCCGGCGGTTTTGTGTTGAACCCTTTACCGCTAGCGAGCATGGCCTATGTGGCAGTGTTCAGTGCATCCACCCTCGCTGCCTTGCTGAGCGGTAATCGCCCTGTGTATTCCGCAGTGGCCGCCTTCATCAGTGTGTACGCGCCGCTGGTCACCCTCGGCGCATTGTCTGCGTGGCGCAAGTCCGCGGCGCTCATGAATGCAGAGAGCCAATCGCAGCGGCAGGAGCAAATGATTTCGGTGCTGCTCTCCGACTTTGAGCAAAACGCCGGCGATGCCCTTTGGGAAACCGATGCAGCAGGCCGGCTGGTGCACATCTCCCCCAAGCTGTGCGAATTGCTACAGCTGCGCGAAGAGCAAGTAGCGGGCACCACCTGGGTGGGTGTTTTTGTGCCCATGGATGCGGATGGGGCTGTCGCTCTCTCAGAGGCATTGGCCAGCGGCAAACCGTTCAAGGAGTTGCCGCTCTCTTTTGACAGCGCCGCAGGCAAACGTTACATCCAGATCAACGGCAAAGCGCTGCTGGACGAGCAAGGCCAACTCTCCGGTTGGCGTGGCGTGGTGTCTGATGTAACCGAGAAAGTGCAAAGCACCAACCTGTTGCGCCAACTCGCCCACACTGACTCCCTGACCGGGCTGACCAACCGCTTCAAACTGCGCGAGTCGCTGGCGCAGCGGGTGGCGGATCAGCAGCCTTTGGCCCTCTTGGCGATCGACCTGGACCGGTTCAAAGCCATCAATGACCGCCATGGCCACAGCGCAGGGGATGAGGTGCTGCGCCTGATCGCCCAACGATTGCAGCAGCAATTGCCGCCCGACGCCATGGTGGCGCGCTTGGGCGGCGATGAGTTTGCGGTGGTCCTATGGACCCCTGAGGACATCGAGCAAGCACCCGCAATAGGCCGGCGGCTCGTGAACCTGCTGCAAGAACCCCTGAACCTCGCGGTGCGCCGCCTGACCGTGGGCGGCAGTGTGGGCTTGACCATCAGCCACGGTGAGCCCATCACCTTGGACGAGCTGATGGCCCAGGCCGATATTGCGCTGTATGCGGCCAAAGATGCCGGTCGCAGCCAGTGCGTGGCCTACACCCCGGAGCTCGGGGCGATCAACCAGCGCCGCGCCACCCTCGAGCACAGCCTGCGGCAAGCCTTGCACCGGCAAGAGCTGCAGCTCTACTGGCAACCCAAGGTATGCCTTCGCACACGGGCCATAGTGGGTGCAGAAACCCTGATGCGCTGGCGGCACCCGGTGCTGGGCTGGATCAGCCCGGGCGAGTTCATCCCGATCGCCGAGCAAAGCGGCATGATCACCGCGCTCGGCAGCTGGGCCCTGTTGGAGGCCTGCCGCATGCACGCTAGCGCGCTCCGGGGGCTCACGGTGTCGGTGAATGTGTCATCGATTCAACTGCGGGATGAAAACTTTATGGCGGTCTTGCAGGATGCGATCGCGGAGTTCCGGGTCGACCCGACCCAACTGGAGTTGGAACTCACAGAATCCGTGTTCCTGGACAGTGCCGACCAGGCCTTGGCCATGCTGCACACCCTCAAGAAAACTGGCGTGAAACTGGCCATGGACGACTTTGGTACCGGCTACTCGTCCTTGTCGTACCTGCGCAGTTTTCCGTTTGACACTTTGAAAATTGACCGCGCCTTTGTGATCGAGCTGGTCGAAAAGAAAGACGCCGAGGCCGTCGTCCACATGATCACAGGGCTGGCGCAAACACTGGGCATGCGCACGGTCTGCGAAGGGGTGGAAACACCGGAACAGCTTCAGGCGATCCAGCGTGCCGGGTGCGATGAAGTGCAGGGCTACATTGTGGCCAAGCCGATGCCGCTGCAGGAGTTTGTGGCCTTTCGCAAAGCCTGGGAGACTACACCAGCCCGACTTCCAGCAGCTCGCGCTTGATATATGCGTAATACAGCGGTGCAGCCACCAAACCTGCTACTCCGAAAATCGCCTCGCCTACAAACATCACGGTCAGCAGCTCCCAGGCGGTAGTACCGGTGCGCTTGCCCACCACCTTGGCATTGATGACGTATTCAAACTTGTGGATCGCGATCAAAAAAATCAAACAAGCCAAGCCCACCATGGGTGCGACCGACATGCCCGCCAGGGTCAAGACACCATTGCACAAAAGATTACCCACAATCGGCACCAAGCCTGCAAAAAAGGTCAAGGCCACCAACATGCCCGAATACGGCACCTGAACCTCAAACAAGGGCAGCGCACCGAATAAAAACAAGGCGGTGCAAACGGCATTGAACGACGCGATCCAGAACTGCGCCACCACAATCTGGCGGAACGCCCCGATAAAGTGCCGAGCCCGTGTGCGCGCTGCAGCCCGCAAGGGTGCGGGGTGGGGCACGCCGGGGGTGCCCACGATCAAGGCACCAATCACCAACCCGACATACGCCAGCAACAGCCCCTGAAGACCCGCGGAACCGAAACCCGTGATCGCCCGTGCCTGGCTCTGCAAATACGCCGCCAGCCACGCCTGGGCAGCCGCCAGGCCATCGGGCAAGTGGGCTGCCAGGTCGGGTGGCAGTTTTTGCCGGATTTCCAACACCGTACCGGCAAGATGGTGCAGCAAAGCGGCATATTGACCACCAGCCCCGATCACCATGCCCTTGGCGTTCGACAACACCACCGCAAACAAGATCAGAGGCACCACAATGACCCATCCAGCCGCAGCAAACGGGCCGGGGCGCCACCGCCCCAAGCGCTGGCTGGTGCTCAGGGCCTGCGCCACCATGAACCCGAGGCAGACGGCCAGCAGGCCGGGCAACATGCCATAGACCAGCACCGTCAAACAGATCAGCCCGACCAGCACAAAAGAGCTGGCGGCCACATAGCGGGACAACGCGGCCACGGGGCCTGGTGGGTGGGACTTGGAATTCATGAGTGCCGCGATGGTATCAATAGCGCCAGCAGCGGTTCGAACCCCCAGAGACTGCGGGGATGTCCCCCAGGGCCCACGCCTATTGCGCCACATCAAGACTGGTGTCAGCTTGGGTGCCTAGACTGTGCAAAACATACCCGCAGGAGACACGATGCTGCCCGCCTTCATATCCCACCCGGATTGCGCCCGCCATGAGATGGGACCCGACCACCCTGAATGTCCCGAGCGCCTGGGCGCCATTCAAGACATGTTGCTGATCCGTGGCCTACTGGATTACATGAACACCTACGAGGCGCCCCTGGCCACGCTCGCCCAGCTCGGCCGGGCGCATGCCTCCAACTATGTCAATGAGCTGATCGACGCCTCACCCACCCAGGGTTACCACAAGGTCGATCCCGATACCGACATGAACCCCTACACCGTACGTGCCGCCTTGCGGGCTGCCGGCGCGGCGGTGCAAGCGACCGATCTGGTGCTCGGGGGGCAGGTGCCCAGCGCCTTTTGCAATGTGCGCCCACCGGGCCACCATGCCGAGCGGTCCGCCGCCATGGGCTTTTGCTTTTTCAACAATGTGGCGGTGGGAATCCGCCATGCCCTCGATGTGCATGGCCTGGAGCGGGTGGCCCTGGTGGACTTTGATGTGCACCACGGCAACGGGAGCGAAGACATCTTCCGGGGGGATGACCGGGTGCTGATGTGCTCAATTTTTGAGCAAGGCCTCTACCCTTACACCGGTGAGAAAGCCGTGGGCCCCAACATGATGAACATCGGCCTGCCCGCCCGCTCGGGCAGCGACAAATTCCGCGAGGCAGTGGCCACCCAGTGGGTGCCGGCGCTAGACGCCTTTGCGCCCCAGCTCATTTACATCTCGGCCGGATTTGACGCCCACCGCGAAGACGATATGGGCAACCTCGGTCTGGTGGACGCAGACTACGCTTGGGTCACCCGGCAACTGATGGCGGTGGCCCAACGGCATTGCCAAGGGCGCATCATCTCCTGCCTGGAGGGCGGCTATGTGCTCAACCCCTTGGCCCGCAGTGTGGCGGAACATGTCAAAGTCTTGATCGGCGCGGACTAAACCCATCTGGAGAGACCATGGAAAAGCACTATCTCACCCCCCTCTTCGCACCACAATCCATCATCGTATTTGCGGGCTGCACCGATTCGCCCGAAACCATGACCCACCAGGCCCGCACCCTGGTGGCCTCCCTCAAGAGTCAGGAATTTGCCGGCACCCTGCGCTTTCTCGACATCCAGAGCACCGGCACCCTGGCGGATCTGGCCCAGGCCCGGGCCGATCTGGCCATCATCGCCCTGCCGCCTCAAGACGTGACTGCGGCCCTCGAGATTGCAGGCCGGATCGCCTGCCGGGCCGCCTTGATTGTGTCGAGCGGCATCAGCGCCGCGCAGGCCAGCGCCCTTGCCAAAATTGCCAAACGCGAGGGGATCTTGCTATTGGGGCCCAACTGTCTCGGGGTCCAACGCCCAGCCTTGCAGCTCAATGCCAGTGCTGCCGGCCCCTTGGCACAGCGGGGGCCTTTGGCGCTGGTGTCCCAATCGGGCGCGCTCACCGCCTCCATGCTCGACTGGGCGGCCAACAATGCGGTGGGGTTCTCCAGCGTAGTGTCACTGGGGCCACACACCAGCATTGATATCGCCCATGTGCTCGATTACCTTGCCAATGACGCGCAGACCCAGAGCATCGTGGTCTACCTGGAGGGGATCTCAGACTCGCGCCGCTTCATGAGTGCCCTGCGCATGGCGGCCAACGCCAAGCCGGTGGTGGTGCTCAAGGCCGGCCGCCGCCCGGCGGGCAACGAGGCCGCCCAGACCCACAGCGGCGCGATTGTGGGCAGCGACGATGTTTTCGACGCCGCCTTGCGCCGCGCAGGCGCCGTGCGGGTGCGCTCTTTTGTGGAGTTGTTTTCAGCGGCCAAGTGCCTGGCCTCGCGCTACCGGCCAGTGGGCAAGCGGCTGGCCATCGTGACCAATGGCGGCGGGCCAGGCGTACTGGCCGCCGACTGGATTAACGAACTCCAGTTGCAGCTCGGGCGCTTGTCTGCCGAGAGCGCAGCCGCATTAAAGCCGCATTTGCCGGAACTGGCCTCGCTCACGGACTTGATGGATTTATCTGAAGAGGCCGATGCCAACCACTTCAAGGCCGCACTAGAGGCAGCCGGCAAAGACCGCGGTGTGGACGGCGTATTAGCGATTTACTCGCCCAAAGCAGGGCACGACTCCTCTGCGGTGGCCGAGGCGCTGGCCGAGGTCAAAAAAACCATCGGCAAACCCCTGCTCTCCTGCTGGATGGGCGACAGCAGTGTTATCGCGGCACGCGGCATCTTGAAGGCGGCCGAGATCCCCAGTTTCCGCACCCCCGAGGCTGCTGTGGGCGCCTTCGGCAACATTGCCTCCTTCTACCAAAACCAGCTGCTCTTGCAGCAAACACCACCTCCGCTTTCCACCCTGGCCAAGCCCGACATTGAAGGTGCGCGCTTGGTGATTGAGAGTGTGCTGGCCGAGCGGCGCAAGGTGCTGACCGAGATGGAGTCCAAAACCCTGCTCTCGGCCTTCCACATTCCCGTCACCCGCACCATCCTGGCCCGCAGCGCCAACGAGGCCATGATGATTGCCACCCAGCTGGGCTTTCCAGCGGTGCTGAAAATCGACTCGCCTGACATCAGCCACAAGTCCGATGTGGGCGGCGTGGCGCTGAACATCATGAACGCCACCGGCGTGCGCGACACCTACAACGACATGATGCAAACCGTGAAGCGCCTGCGGCCCGATGCGCGCATCAACGGCGTCACGGTGCAGAGCATGGTGCGCTCGCGCCACGGCCGGGAAATCTGTATCGGCCTGGTGACTGACGACCCCTTCGGCCCGGTGATTGCCTTCGGCGCCGGCGGCACCATGATCGAGCTGATCAACGATCGGGCGATGGAGCTGCCCCCGCTGAACCAGTTTTTGGCCCGCCGCCTCATCGAGCGCTCACGCGTGGCCGAGACCTTGGGCGAATGGCGCGGCAGCCCGCCCGCCAATATCGACCTGCTGGAGCAAATATTGCTGCGCATCTCCGAGATGGTGTGCGAGCTGCCCCAGCTGCGCGAGATGGACATTAACCCCATCATCGTGGACGAGCACGGCGCCGTGGCGGTGGATGCGCGCATTGTGATTGACCATGCCCCACAGGGTGTGAGCAGCCGGGTACACAACTACAACCACCTGTCCATCCTGCCCTACCCAGCCCAGTACGAGCAGCTGTGGCCCATGCGCGGTGGCGGCGAATACACGGTGCGCCCGGTGCAACCCGACGACGCGCAGATGCTGCAAGACCTGGTGCAAGGCCTCTCCAAGGAGAGCCGCTATTTCCGCTTTGTCTCCAGCATGCATGAGCTGCCGCCCTCTATGCTGGCGCGCTTCACGCTGATTGACTACGACCGCGAAATGGCTTTGGTGGCCATCCATAAAACCCGCACCGCGGGCGAGGACGGCGAAATGCTGGAGACCGAGCGCATCATTGGTGTGTCGCGCTATGTGACCAACCCTGACAAATCGAGCTGTGAGTTCTCCTTGGTGGTGGCGGACGACTTTGCCGGCAAAGGCCTGGGCTCGCGGCTGATGATGGCCATCATGGATGTGGCACGCGACAAGGGCCTGAGCGAAATTGAAGGCCTGGTGCTCACCCATAACCCGGGCATGCTCAAGCTGATGCGCAGCCTCGGTTTCACCGTCAAAACCTTTGAAGAAGACGCAGACTTCAAGCTGGTCAGCCACCCGCTCTGAACCCCGCCCCGGGCGCAGCCCCTGCGCCTGGGGCACTTCACATTACTTTGCATTTCCGCGCTGGAACTCGGGGTAAATCGTCCTTATCTGAAGCAGGTCTAGTCTGTTTCTTGAAGGATGACACCATGCAAACCCACGCGCGTTCTCTCTACCTCAAAGCGACATTCATCGGCGTGCTCGCGTCCAGCTGCTTCCTGGGCGGCTATGCGCTCTCGCAGCGCCACCCGGCCACCGCACCGGCCGACGCCACACCCACGCCCATCAGCCGCGCGATCGACGCCCGCGGCGCCGCGCAGGCCAACTTTGCCGACATCGCAGAGCAGCAAGGGCCGGCCGTGGTCAACATCAGTGTGCAGGGCACGGTCAAGACCAGCGCGCGCAGCGGCGGGCCGCAACTAGACCCGCGCGATCCCTTTTACGAGTTCTTCCGTCGCTTTCAACCGCCTGCCGAGGCAGACAATGCGCCCACCCGTGGCACCGGCTCCGGATTCATCGTGAAGGCCGAAGGCGTGGTGCTCACCAACGCCCACGTGGTGGCCGATGCCAGTGAGGTGACGGTCAAACTCAAAGACAAACGCGAGTTCAAGGCCACGGTGCTGGGCATCGACAAACTGTCGGATGTGGCGGTGCTCAAAATCGATGCCAAAGACCTGCCCACCGTCAAAATTGGTGATCCGAAAAACAGCCGCGTGGGCGAATGGGTGGTCGCCATCGGCTCACCCTTCGGCTTTGAGAACACCGTCACTGCCGGCATCGTCTCGGCCAAGTCGCGCACCCTGCCCGACGAGGGCTATGTGCCTTTCCTGCAAACCGATGTAGCCATCAACCCCGGTAACTCCGGCGGCCCCTTGTTCAATCTGGCAGGCGAAGTCATCGGCATCAACTCGCAGATCTACAGCCGCAGCGGCGGCTACCAGGGCTTGTCGTTTGCCATTCCGATCGATGTGGCCATGAAGGTCGAAGGCCAGCTGCTGGCCCACGGCAAGGTGAGCCGCGGCCGCTTGGGCGTGGCGATACAAGAGCTGAGCCCGGAACTGGCGGAGTCCTTCGGGCTGGACAAGTCCACCGGCGCATTGGTGAGCTCCGTGGACAAGGGCAGCGCAGCCGACAAGGCCGGCTTGCAGGCAGGCGATGTGATTTTGAAGTTCAACGGCACCCCTATCACCCAATCCAGCGAGCTACCGCCGCTGGTGTCTGACACCGCGCCGGGCAGCAAAGCGGCCTTGAGCGTGTGGCGCCAAGGCAAGCTCAAGGAGCTGAGCCTCACGCTGGGTGACATGGAGTCAGGCAAAGTCGCCGGGGGCTATTTTGTGCCGCCGACGGTGGGTTAAGCACCAAATCAGCCTCCAGCGCCCGTGGAATATGCGCGGGTAGCTATGCTTTCAGGAGCAATTGTTGGAGTACCAAGCGGGCGCTGGACAGGTTGGTTGCACACGGCACGTCATGCACATCACAGGCACGGACCAGGGCATTGATGTCGGGCTCGTGGGGCTGTGGGGTCATGGGGTCGCGCAGGAAGATCACCGCATCCACCTCCCCCACAGCCAGGCGGGCGCCGATCTGCAGGTCGCCGCCCCAAGGGCCGCTAAGCATGCGTTCCACACTCAGGCCTACCTCGTCGACCAAGCGGCCGCCGGTGGTGCCGGTGGCCATCAAGGTGCAGGTTTGCAGATAGGGGGCGAACTCACGGGCGAGTCCCACCATGGTGTCTTTTTTGCGGTCGTGCGCAATCAGGGCGATGCGCGGGCGGTCAGAAGGGGTGCGGGTGGCGGGTCGTTGGGCAGGGCTGGTACTCATGCCCGCATGCTAAAGCACCAGACGTGACGAGGCAGGCACATGCGCCATCAAAAACTCCATCTGGTCCGCCAGGATGCGGCGGTTGCGCAAAATAAAGTCTTCCCACAAGCTGGGCACATAGGGCGTGTAGAGCAGCGGCATATTGGCTTGCTCTGGGGTGCGGTGGCTCTTGCGGTGGTTGCACGGCTTGCAGGCGGTCACCACGTTCATCCAGGTGTCGATGCCGTGCTGGGCGAAGGGAATGATGTGCTCCCGGGTCAGATCGGGTTCATGGAAATGCCCACCGCAGTAGGCGCACACATTGCGGTCGCGAATGAACAGCTTGGCGTTGGTCAGGCCGGGGCGCAAGTTAAAGGGGTTGATGCGGGGCACACCGCGGGTGCCAATGATGCTGTTGACACGGATGATGGATTGCTGCCCGGTGACCGAGTTGTGGCCGCCGTGGAACACCGCGACCTCGCCGCCGGCTTCCCAGCGCACTTCGTCCGCAGCGTAATGAATCACCGCTTGTTCGAGCGATATCCAGGATTGGGGCAGCCCTTGGGCCGACAACTTCAAGACTTTCACGCAACGCCTCCATCAACGGTTCAAACAACCACCAACACAAGTCTGCAAAGGTCTGCAAGTGCGCACCGGACGAGCGGCCCGGGCCCTGCTCGGTCACAATATACCGTGTTTCCATGACAAATTGGCTTCAGGCGCCGATGCGATGTGCGCAGCCTGCTATCAAAAAGATAACAACTCCATGAAGGTTTTTCGCGGTTTCAAGCACCCCGGCGTTGCCGAGGCGTGCGCAGTGACGATTGGCAACTTCGATGGCGTGCACCGGGGCCACCAGGCCATGCTGGCCTTGCTGCGGGGCGAGGCCCAGCAGCGTGGGGTGCCCAGCTGTGTGCTCACCTTTGAGCCCCATCCGCGCGACTATTTCGCCAAACTCCATCAAAAGCCGGAGTTGGCACCCGCCCGGGTAGGCACGCTGCGCGACAAGCTGGACGACCTGGCCAAGGCCGGTGTAGACCAGACCATCGTGCTGCCTTTCGATGCGCGCCTGGCCAACCAGAGCCCGCAAGACTTCATCCAGCAGGTGCTGCAAGACGGTCTGGGTGCCCGCTACGTACTGGTGGGTGACGACTTCCGCTTCGGTAAAGCCCGTGCAGGAGATTACGCCCTGCTCGACGCGGCGGGCGAGGCCCACGGCTTTGACGTGGCCCGCATGAACAGTTACGAGGTGCACGGCCTGCGCGTCTCCAGCTCTGCGGTGCGCGACGCACTGGGCCAAGGACGGATGCAAGATGCCGCCCGCCTGCTGGGCCGGCCGTACTGCATCAGTGGCCATGTGGTGCACGGGCGCAAACTGGGCCGCACCCTGGGCTTCAAAACCCTGAATTTGCGTTTTGCCCACTGGAAACCCGCCGCCAGCGGCATTTTTGTGGTGCTGGTGCACGGCCTCTCTGCCAAACCCCTGCAAGGCGTGGCTAACCTAGGGGTGCGCCCCTCGCTGGACCCCAACGACGTCAACCGCGGCCGGGTGCTGCTGGAGACCCATTGCCTGGACTGGCCGGAGGAACTGGGCCCGGAGGGGGCCTACGGTAAAATCATCCGCGTGGAACTTCTACACAAACTGCACGACGAGCTCAAATACGACGGCCTGGATGCCCTGACCCAAGGGATACAGAAAGACCGCGACGACGCACGTGCCTGGCTTGCCTCGCACACCAACGCGCCGGGCAGCACCCGAATTTGACGGGGCTGGCCCCTGCGGCCACCCGACGCACCTTGCCCCGCGTCACCTGTCTCCCTCTGGGGTTGCCTTGGCCCATGCGCCGGTAGCCCCCCCCCCACCCGAATTGCTTGCACAAAGCCTCCAAACCGAGAGTTGGCCATGACTGAACCCGTTGATTACCGTAGCACCCTGAACCTGCCCGATAGCGCCTTCCCCATGCGCGGCGACCTGCCCAAGCGCGAGCCGGCCTGGGTGAAGACCTGGAATGAAGAGGGTTTGTACAAAAAACTGCGCGATGCCCGCGCAGGTCAGCCCCTGTTCGTGTTGCACGACGGCCCGCCCTACGCCAACGGCAAGCTGCACATCGGCCACGCGCTGAACAAAATCCTCAAAGACATGATCGTCAAGAGCAAACAGCTCGACGGGTTCGATGCGCAATACATCCCCGGCTGGGACTGCCACGGCCTGCCGATCGAAAACGCGATCGAAAAGCTGCATGGCCGCAACCTCAGCCGTGACGACATGCAGGCCAAGAGCCGCGCGTTTGCCACCGAGCAGATCGACCAGCAGCGCGAAGACTTCAAGCGCCTTGGCGTGCTGGGTGACTGGGAGCGCCCCTACAAAACCATGAACCCTGCCAACGAGGCCGGCCAGATCCGCGCCTTCAAGCGCGTGATCGAGCGCGGCTTTGTG
>DGQR01000007.1:260-9753 GCA_002390825.1 Rhodoferax sp. UBA4409 | reverse complement strand
GCCGAAACCCGTTTTCCGCTGGGCACTTTTCGGGTCTGGACGGTTTGGCGCCCGGCCACCCAGGTGCTGATTTACCCGGCGCCGGAACCCCATCCGCCACCCCTGCCCCCCGGGGAGCCCCGCACCGGAGGCGCCCCCACAGCCCAGCGCCACACTACCGGCGAATTTGACGGGGTTCGCGCCTACCGCCGGGGCGACCCGCTGAAATTGATCGTCTGGAAAAAAGCCGCCAAAAGCGATGACTTGGTCAGCCGGGATGCCCAGCAGGCCCAGCGCCTCGAGCTGTGGCTGGACCTTGCCAGCGTTGAGCAAAGCTTGCGCAGCCGAGCAGCTGGCGCGGCCCGCGAACAAGCCCTGTCCCGCCTGTGTGCCTGGGTGCTGCAAGCAGAGAGCCGCGGTTTGCGCTACGGCATGCGCCTGGCCGGCCGCGAGCTGCAGCCTGACAGCGGCCCTGCCCACCAGAAAAACTGCCTGCAAGCGCTGGCACTCGCCTGAGCCCGACATGCTGCAACGTTTGAACCACCTGCCCCGCGACGCGCGCGACACCCTGTTTTTGCTGGGGGTGATTGCTTGGGTCATCCTGCCGCAAATCGATCGCCTGCCGCTTTGGTGCAGCCTGATGGCCGGCGCGGTGCTGCTGTGGCGCGGAGTGCTGGCGTGGGGTAGCCGCCCCCTGCCTTCGCGCTGGTGGCTCTTGGCGCTGCTGGCGCTGGCGACTGCCGGCACCTGGATGAGCTATCGCACCCTGCTGGGGCGGGATGCCGGGGTGACCTTTATCGTCGTGTTGCTGGCCTTGAAAACTCTGGAAATGCGTGCGCGCAGAGATGCGTTTGTCATCTTCTTTCTGGGCTTTTTCACCATGCTCAGCAACTTCTTCTTTTCGCAAAGCCTGTTGACGGCGGCAGCCATGGTCGTGGCACTCCTGGGCCTGCTCACTGCGCTGGTCAACAGCCACATGCCCGTGGGGCGGCCGCCCTTGATGCAAGCAGCGCGCACCGCCGCTTGGATGGCGCTGGCCGGCGCGCCCATCATGGCGGCACTCTTCATGCTGTTTCCACGGATTGCCCCGCTGTGGGGCTTGCCGGGCGATGCCATGAGCGGGCGCAGCGGCCTGTCGGGGCAGATGCAGGTGGGCACGATTGCCAGCCTCGCCCTGGACGACAGCATTGCCATGCGCATCCGCTTTGAGGGCGCCACACCACCCCAGAGCGACATGTATTTCCGCGGTCCGGTGTTCTCCAGCTTTGACGGCAAGGAGTGGCGCCCCCTGCGATCCGCATTCCCCCAGCGCATGCAACTGCAGCCGGATTTGGCGGTGCAGGGCCCCGCCTACAGCTACCAAGTCACGCTGGCCGCCAACAACCGGCCCTGGCTGATGGTGCTAGACGCCACACCCCAAGCGCCGGAGATTCGGGGCTACAGCGCCAGCATGGGCCCCGATCTGCAATGGCAGGCCAACCAGCCGATTGCCGACCTGGTGCGCTACCGCGCCACCAGCTACCCCGAGTACCGCCATGGGCCCAACCGCTTGGCGGTAGGCCTGCAGGACTACTTGGATTTGCCGCCCGGCTTCAATCCCCGCACGCTGCAGCTCGCGGCCGACCTACGCCGCCAGCCGGGTCTGGCCACCGCAGGTGCCCAGACCTTGGTTGATGCAGTGATGGACAAACTGCGAACCGGAGGCTATGAATACACGCTGGAGCCCGGGGTCTACGGCACCCATACGGCCGATGAGTTCTGGTTTGACCGCAAGGCCGGCTTTTGCGAACACATCGCGTCCAGTTTTGTTCTCCTGATGCGTGCACTCGATGTACCGGCCCGCATCGTCACCGGCTACCAAGGCGGGCAGGTCAACAACGTCGACAGCTTCTGGACCGTGCGGCAAAGCGATGCCCATGCATGGGCGGAGGTCTGGATGGCCGGCCGCGGCTGGGTGCGGGTGGACCCCACCTCTGCCGTATCGCCCAGCCGCACGGGGACCTTCCAGCGCCTGGCACCCCAGCCCGGGGTGCTGGCCCAAGCCTTGAACGCGGTGAGCCCGGGCTTCACCCTCAACCTCCGGGCCTTGTGGGAAGCCACCAACAACCGCTGGAACCAGTGGGTGCTCAACTACAGCCAGGCCAAGCAAATGGATTTGCTGCGTAGCCTCGGCTTCAGCGCCCCGGACTGGCAAGACCTGAGCACCGTGTTGATCGGCCTGATCGTGGCGGCCAGTCTCACGGGCGCCGGCTGGAACTGGTGGAATCGCCTGCGCCGGGACCCGTGGTTGCAGGCGCTGGAGACTGCACGCCAGCAGATCAAGGCTACTGGCTTGCCGGTGGCGCCCGGGTGTACCCCCCGCGCTTTGGCCCTGTTGCTGCAAACTGATCCAAGGGCCAACCCGCTGGCCGTGCAGTGGTTGCTGCAACTCGAAGCGCTCCGCTATGGCAAAACCGATGCTGCGGGCGCGCTTCGCACCGCACGCATGCAATTGCGCACCATGCGCTGGCTCTCGCCTTGATGGCTAGACAGCGGGGGCCGGCATCGGCAACTCCGAGGGGGCTACCGCAGGCTCCTCCTCTTGCGGTAGCTCCAGGTTCTGGCCCGAGAAAAATGCATTGAGCCACATATCGAGGCGCTGCAAACCCATATTCAGTAGTGCGCTGTCCGCCATCTTTTGGTTGAATTTGAGTACGCCGTCACGGTAGTCGAAGCCCGCTTTGACGCCATCGGGCAGTGCCGTCGCATAGCCCGAGGACACGGCAAACTCTTTCTGGTCCGGTGGCATCAGCCCACCCCGGATTTGAATACTCCCTTGGGATGACAACTGCTCGGCAAGCTGGAGTTCGCGGGCCTTGGCGGGCGCCACCGTGAGAGTTACATCGGCGTCCAGGCTGCCGTCCCGGGTGCGGGCCTGGAGCTTGGTGATACCGACACTGACGCCAGACACCAGCAAGGCTTGCACAGCATCCCGCATCTTTTCACGTTGACCGGGCGTCAGGCTGCGCAAGTCGCAGGTCGCAGACAACACTTCTCCGGCCGAATTGACACTGGGCGCATGCAAGTTCGTCACATCCGCTTGCAACACCACGTCTTCCACCGCCATGTCGGCAGCCTTCAGCTCTTTCACCGATTGGGTAAGCCGCATGTCCATGCGGTCTGCGCGCTGCCGGGTCTCGGTGCTGAGGTGCAAGCCCCGGGCGTTGAAGCTCGATCCTTTGAGTGTCGCCACATCCAGCGCCAGCGCGCTCATACCGGTTGCGTGGTTCTGCACATCAAAATGCAAGTTCAGCTGCTCCGCCTGCAAGACCTCGCCGCTGCCACGCAAGACCATGCGCGGCATGCTCCACCCCAGCTTCACCGCTGAACCACCTACCACCAGCGTACCGCTGGAGGCTGCGGCCACCAGGCTTTGGCCTTTTCCTTTGAATTGCATCTCCGGCAAGCGCATATCCGAACGCAACACGCCGTCGTAACCCGCACTGCCGGTGCCACTCAACCGGCCCGCGCGCAAGCCTTCACCCGAGGGGCCGAGATCCGAAACGACAGCCGCCGACCAATCAATCCGCGTCAGACTCTCGCGGTCCGGCACGTGCCGGGCGGTGTACTCCACATGCACCACCGCCGGCTGGTCGGGGTCCGTTGCACAGTCGCTGCGCCACTCCAGATCCAGGCTACCCCGCGAATGCAGCCAGCCGGCCTCGTGCTCCAGCCGCGCAATCCGGAAATTGCCCTCCGCATGGGCAGCCGCCAAGCTGCGCAATTCGGCGCGCAGGGTGAGGCCGGCATACCACGGCACGGCCAACGCAGCCGTTGCGGCCAATGCCACCGCGCCCACCCCCATTTGAACTTTAGAAAACGAACGCATCATTCAAGCAGCTCCAAACCCCTGTTTTACCCGTAGCAGGGCCTCGGTGAGACCCGCAAAAGCATTTGATTGTCGCCGTGCCACGCAGGGCCTGCCTGCCACTCGCTACACTGACCCCAACCTCTTACCTCCAAGTTCCCACGTGTTCCTCAAAAAGTCTCTGTTCACTCTCGTTTTGATAGCGGCATGCGCAAGCGCCATGGCCGCTTCCAACCCAAAACACACAAAAAGCAAGCCTGCTCGCAGTGCCGTGAAGCCGGCACTGCCCGAAGGCACCGCCTACGGTGATCGCGCCGACGTCATGCGGCTGGCCGATGACATTGCACAGCGCCGCAACCTGGATGCAGAGTGGGTCCGCAGCAACCTGTCCAAGGCGCGCATGTTGCCCTCGGTGGTCAGGGCCATTACCCCACCGGCCGTGGGCACTCCGAAAAACTGGGCGCTGTACCGCAGCCGCTTTGTCGAGCCGATCCGTATCCGTGCAGGCGTCAAGTTCTGGCTCGCCAACCAAGAAACATTGGCACGCGCCGAGGCGCAAACCGGTGTGCCCGCCAGCATCATCGTGGGCATCATCGGGGTGGAAACCATTTATGGCCAGCAGCTAGGCAACTACCGGGTGATCGATGCGCTGACCACCCTGGCCTTGGACTTTCCAGACGCACACCCCCGCAAAACAGACCGGCAAGCGTATTTTTTGAGTGAGCTGGAGGCCTACCTCAGCCTCACCCAACGCACCGGCACCGACCCCACAGCCCTGCGTGGCAGCTATGCAGGGGCCATGGGCTGGCCCCAGTTCATGCCCTCGAGTTGGGTGAAATACGGTATCGACTTTGACAATGACAGCCGGGTTGACCTGTTTCACAGCCAGGCAGACGTCATAGGCTCGGTGGCCAATTATTTCCAGGCGTTCAAATGGAAGCCGGGAATGCCCACCCATTACCCCGTGCAATTTGAGGTGGCCCGCCTCGATATGCCCACCCTCATGGCGCCCGACATATTGCCCACATTCACCCCTGCCGCCATGCAGGAAAAAGGAGTCATCCTCCCGGCCGCAGCCCTTAGCCACCCAGGCCCTCTGGCGCTGGTCGAACTGCAAAATGGCGCAGACGCCCCCACCTATGTGGCCGGCACCGAAAACTTTTACGCCATCACCCGCTACAACTGGAGCAGCTACTACGCGATGGCGGTGATTGACCTCGGACAGGCCGTGGCCCAAGCCTTGCAGGCGCAGACAGGCGTGCCAAAATAAGCCATGGCCACTGCCCCGACCACTGAACTGGACAACACGGACGAACACTCGACCACTGCGCTGTACCGCGCGGCCATCGGGGATATCAGCAATGGCTACTACCTGCCCCGCTTCACCCGCTATGAGGCAGCCGACCGACCTAGCCTGAGCTGGAACTGGGCCGCCGCGCTCAACACCCTGAACTGGCTCATGTTCCGCAGGCTGTGGCAAGCAGCCTTGGTCTACAGCGGCAGCATTGTCGCGCTGGCCTTGCTGCTGTTCGGTATCGGCAAGCTGGTGTTCCAGTTTTCTGAAGGCACGCAGTGGGGCCTGCTCGCCGCTTTGGTGGCCCTGGCCTTTGTGGTGCCCGGACTCGGGGGCAATGCGCTCTATTACTTAGCAACACGCCAGCGGGTGCAGGCTGCCCTCACCAAAAACAAGTCGGTATCCGAAGCTTGTGAGCAGCTCAGTAAAGAGGCCAGTACCCGCAAAGGGCTGATCATCATCGCAGCCTGCAACTTGGTAGTTGCCGCTATCGCAGCCCAGTCGTATGCCATGTTTACCGGGTTTGAACCTCTGCCCGCCGGAACACCAGTGTCCGTAGGGGTGGTGTCTGAAGGCCGCAATGTCGCCAGCGGTCGGGCCATCGATGCCACGGCCGCGGACAGTGGCAAAGCTGCTGCCTCGGCCCCCTTGGCGGCGTCTGCGACATCTGCCGCGTCGGCCCCAGCGTCGGCATCTGCATCAGCATCGACCGCTGCCGCTGCATCCCTGCCCGCTTCTGCTCCGGCTCCGGCTCCGGCCCCTGCCCCTGTCCCTACCGTCAGCGCTGCTGCACTCGCAGCTCCGCCCCTCGTGACTGCAAGCGCTGTGGCCAGCAAGCCGGTTTCGACAATCGCGAGCGCGCCGGCACCGGCCGCATCGTCGCCCGCCAAACCGCCAGTCGCCCCCGCATCAGCGCCGCGCCTGTTGCCTGCTGCGTCGGCAGCATTGCCGGCCATTGCCAAACCTGCTGCTGCCGCCAGTGCCGCAAGCCCTCCCAGGCCCGCCCCGGTGGCCTTGCGCTCGGCGGCTGCGGACTTGGCTGCGCGCGAAGTGGCCGCATCGCTAGGCCAGTCTGCGCCAGTACGGCCGCCAACTCAGGTCACTTCGCGCCCTGCTGCCGCTGCACCTGCAGAAGTACCCGAAGCCAACCGTTTCGTGGTGAATGTGGGTCTGTTCGCCGATGCGAACAACGCACGCAATGCGCTGGTCAAGCTGATGGACGCCGAGCTGCCCGTGGTGAGCAAGGAAATCCGCTTCCCCAAAGGCAATCGCACCCGTGTGCAAGTCGGCCCCTTCGACACCCTGGCCGAGGCCGATGCCGCGGCCGACAAGGTGCGAGCCCTGGAGCTGGAAGCCCGCGTCGCTCCGCTGCCCTAATCTTGCGGGCCAAAACCCGAGGGTCTAGAACCCGGCCGGTCCGGTGAACTGCTCATGCAGGGCGTCTTGCCAGTGCTCGATTTCTTCTTCGCTGACATGCAGGAAGGCGAGGCACTCTGCGCCATGCAGTTCCCATTCACGGTTCTCCCGGGCACCCTCGTGCATGGCAACCAAGTGTTCCGCGAGCAAGGCCATGGCAACCAGGGTACGGACCGTAGTTGGGATGTTGTCGTCTTTGAGCACCGTGAAATCGTGGTGGAGGCGCACAGCGCGGGCCACATCGGGGGAGAGGCGCCAGGTTTTGGCAACGATGGCACCCACCACCGCATGGTCGGTGCGGTGGGCTTCGTTCTCTACCTCCGTCACCGTTTTGTCCGTTTGGGCCAGTGCGTGGGATAAGGTGGCCTCGTAGCCCTTGATGCCTTGCAACATGACCGGAATGCCCACGTTGCAAAACAGCCCGCAGGTGTGCGCTATGTCCGCATTCACGCCATACATCTGCCGGGCGATGTAGCCCATGGCATAGGCGCGGCGGGTGGAGGTTTCCCAGAAATGCTCCAAAAGTGGTGACTTGACCTGAATCGTTTCGCGCAACAAAAAGCCGGTGAGGATCGACACGGTTTGCGAGATGCCCAACAAGGCAACAGCTTCTGCCACGGTAGCTGCCGGACGCGAGCGGGCATAAATGGGGCTGTTGGCCACCTTGATGAGCGCCGCAGCCATGGCCACATCGCGTGAGGCGATGCGGGCAATGGTGGCGGGCTCCGGGTCTTCGCGGTTCACCTCGACCCGCAGGTCGGACAACAGCGCCGGGCAAGGCTGAATGACGATATCTTTCAGGGGCCCTTCGGCCCGCGCTGTCTCAATCTCGCGGTCAATATCGGCTACGCGCATAGGTGCTCCTTGTTCTGAACATTATGCTCAGCACACCCCACAAAAAACGGCCCTCGCAGGCCGTTTTTATATGGGTTTGTACTAGTCCTTCAGGTCACTGGAACCAGAAATTCGCGACTGATATGCGCACCCAGATCATTCACCCGGTCCAGGAACTGGGTCAGGTAGGCGTGCAGGCCGGTGGCCAGAATTTCATCGATGCGGCCGTATTGCAGCTCTGAGCGCAGCTTGCCCGCGCGGCGCAGGGTTTCGCTGTCGGGATTGCTGGCCACGAGGGCCAGGTTACCCACTACTTCGTTCAGGCTGGCGTGCAGCGAGCGGGGCATATCTGGCTTAAGGATGAGCAATTCAGCCACGCGCTCGGGCTTGATGACATCGCGGTACACCTTGCGGTAGATCTCAAATGCCGACACGCTGCGCAAAATGGCGCTCCAGTGGTAGAAGTCGTACTCTTGGTCCTTCTCGCTCGCAGCACCGAAAAAGTCGCTCTCCACCGCGTGGAACTTGACGTCGACCAAACGCGCAGTGTTGTCGGCCCGCTCCAGGAAGGTGCCCAAGCGCATGAAGTGCAAAGACTCGTCCATCAGCATGGTGCCCACGGTCACTCCACGGGACAGGTGGGAGCGGAACTTCACCCACTCAAAGAACTGCGAAGGATCTTTCTCAAAGTCTCCGCTCTTGATCATGCGCTTGACTTCGAGCCAGGTGGTGTTTTGCGTCTCCCACACCTCGGTGGTCAGCGCTCCGCGCACCGCACGTGCGTTTTCGCGGGCAGCACTCAGGCAGGACATGATGGAGGACGGATTGCTCTCGTCCTTGACCATGAAGTCCATGACCTCGCGAGCCTGGATTTCGCCATACTTTTCTTTGTAGGAATACAGCAGCTCACTGATGGACAGCAGGCCCTGCCAGCCCATCTGGGCCACGGCTTGGGATTGGGGGAGCAGCGATGTCTGGTAGTTCACATCCAGCATGCGTGCGGTGTTTTCGGCCCGCTCGGTGTAGCGGGACATCCAGAAAAGGTGGTCAGCGGTGCGTGACAACATAGAAAGGTTTCCTCGTCCTTAAGCTGACTGTGTTTGTGATTGGGATTGCGACTGGGTGGCGGCTGTTACGGCAGGAGCCGCAGGCACGTCTTCTTCCAGAATCCAGGTATCTTTGGTACCGCCGCCCTGGCTGCTGTTGACGACCAGCGAGCCTTCTTTCAGGGCCACGCGGGTCAAACCGCCTGGCACCATCTGCACGGTCTTGCCCGACAGCACATAGGGGCGCAGGTCGATGTGGCGGGGTGCGATGCCACTTTCCACAAAGGTGGGGCAGCTCGACAAGCTCAATGTGGGCTGGGCGATATAGCCGGCGGGGTTGGCCAGCACCGCCTTGCGGAAGTCTTCAATCTCGGCCTTGGTAGCAGCAGGCCCCACCAGCATGCCGTAGCCGCCGGCACCGTGCACCTCTTTCACCACCAAGTCTTTCAAGTTGGCCAGGGTGTAAGCCAAGTCGTCCTTGTTACGGCACATGTAGGTGGGCACGTTGTTCAGGATGGGTTTCTCACCCAAATAGAACTCGATCATCTTGGGCACATAAGGGTAGATGGACTTGTCGTCCGCAATACCGGTACCCACGGCGTTGCAGATGGTCACGTTGCCAGCGCGGTAGGCGTTGATGAGGCCGGCGCAGCCCAAGGTTGACGTGGGGCGGAACACGGTGGGGTCCAGGAAGTCGTCGTCCACACGACGGTAAATCACATCCACACGGCGTGGGCCGCGGGTGGTGCGCATGTAGACAAAGTTGTCTTTGACAAACAAGTCCTGCCCTTCAACCAGCTCCACACCCATTTGCTGGGCGAGGAAGGCGTGCTCAAAGTAGGCGCTGTTGTACATGCCGGGGGTGAGCACCACCACGGTGGGCTCGGCCGTTGTGGCGGGGCTGCTCTGGCGCAGGGTCTCGAGCAGCAAGTCGGGGTAATGGGCCACAGGCGCCACGCGGTGCGCGCTGAACAGATCTGGGAAGAGCCGCATCATCATCTTGCGGTCTTCCAGCATGTAGCTCACGCCGCTGGGCACGCGCAGGTTGTCCTCCAGCACGTAGTACTGGCCCACGCC
>DGQR01000007.1:0-122 GCA_002390825.1 Rhodoferax sp. UBA4409 | reverse complement strand
CACGCACGATGTCGATGCCGGAAATATGGGAGTAAATCTGGTGCGGAACATCCACACCCACCATCTCGGGGCGGAACTGGGCGTTGCCCTCAATCTGGTCGCGCGGCACGATGCCGGCTTTC
>DGQR01000015.1 GCA_002390825.1 Rhodoferax sp. UBA4409 | reverse complement strand
CCGGCTTGGGCGGGAACAATCATGCGAATGGGCTTGGCGGGCCAGTTTTGTGCAAAGGCTCCGGCGGCACCGGCCAGCAAGCAAGCGGCCGCAATCACGGCGCGCCGTTGACGCGATAGGGGTTTCATGGTGTCTCCTGTGGTCGTCGACGAATATGTCGATCTGGGCGTGACTGTAGAAGTGGCCTGTGATTCACATAAGATGGCAAATTGCAAATCGTGATTCATATTTCGCATCTCCCATGAAGCTAGATCAACTCCAGTACTTTGTCGCCATCGTGGAACATGGCAGCCTGCGCTCTGCAGCCCGCCGGTTGGGCGTGCCACAGCCTGCGCTCACACGCAGTATCCGTGCCTTGGAGAAGGAGTTGGGGGGCTCGCTATTCACACGCGAAACCACCGGCATGACGCTCACCGACACCGGGCGGCGATTTCATATCCGAGCCAGCAATATCGTGCATGAAGCCCGCCGGGCCCAAGACGAAATCGCCCAGCATCGCGGCGATGACCGGGGGGCGGTGGTCGTGGCGCTGTCGATCATGCCGCACGTGGGCATGTTGCCGTTTGCCCTTAAAACCTTTCGGGCGCGCTACCCCGGTGTGAAGCTGCAAATCATCGAAGGCCTGTTCCCGGATGCGGAAGGCCCGCTGCGCGATGGCACGGTGGATTTTTATCTAGGGGCTGCGCCGCGGACACCGCCGGCCCCGGGCCTGGCGATGCGCAAAATGTTTGAGAACCGGCGCGCAGTGGTCTGCCGTAAGGGCCACCCACTGGCCAACGTGCGCTCACTGAAAGCCTTACAAGCGGCGGATTGGGCGATTACGGGCGTGGACTACAACGTGGAAGACGACATTGCCCGCCTGTTCGAGAGCCACGGACTCACGGCTCCGCATGTGGTGTTGCAGGCCAGCTCTGCCATGTCCATCATGGTGAGCTTGGCCCACAGCGACTTGCTGGCGATGTTGCCCGTTCAGTGGGAAGAATTCCCGATGACCCGGGATGCGTTGCAGGTCATCCGGATCCGCGAGCCCCTACCGGCGCCCGCGATTGTGATGGTCCAGCGCCCGGACTTTCCGCTCACCCCGGCGGCTGAGTACCTGTCGGACGTGCTGAGTCGCTATGGACCCACCTGATAGACATGATCAAAATCAGCCCCTAGCGCCCATGGAATATGCGCAAGCTGCTATCACAATGGTAGCGCCGTGGTGCTCTTGATCTGCTCCATCGAGAAGGCCGATGACACGCCGGAGAGCTCTGCGAGCTGGATCAGGCGCTTATAGAAGCGGTCGTAGCCGGCGATGTCGGCAGCCACCACCTTGAGCAGGTAGTCCACATCGCCGCTCATGCGGTGGAACTCTTGCACCTCGGGCATGCCAGCCACTGCCGCGGCAAATTCGCGCAGCCAGGCTTCGTCGTGCCGGTTGGTGCGCAGGCTCACAAACACGGTGACCGGTAGGCCGGCTTGTTCGCGGTTGACGATGGCCACGCGCTTTTCGATCAGGCCGGACTCTTCCATCGCTTTCACCCGTTTCCAGCACGGGGTGGTGGATAGGCCGATCTTTTCACTCAGCTGCGCCACCGACAGGGTGCCGTCTTTTTGCAGTTCACTCAAGATGGCACGGTCAGTGCGGTCCAGTTCTTTATGGGTGCTCATTGCTTCAATGGGATGGTATTGGAGAATGAATATTCTATGGTTTGCTGAATATGGGTAAAAAATGAGATGTTTGTTCGTGGGTGCCTGCCTACCATCGAGGGCTTGTTTTCACCACCCCACGACGACTTCCATGCACGCACCTGCCCACGAGATTTACCTGGACTGCAACGCCACCACACCGGTCTTGCCCGCCGCTCGGGATGCTGCGGTGCGGGCCTTGTCCGGGCAATTCGGGAACCCCAGCAGCAGCCACAGCACCGGCTTACGCGCCAAGGCCGTGCTCGATCGGGTGCGTGCGCAGGTTGCCCGGGTGCTGGGTACCGGGAATGGGCAGTTGGTGTTCGGGAGTGGGGCTACAGAGGGCATTCAAACCGCCGTGCTGTCGGCCTTGTGTGCCGCGCGCGTACGCCGTGATGCCGGCGAAGCGGTAAACGGGCCGATTTTGTTGGGTGCCACCGAGCACAAAGCGGTGCCGCAAGCGGTGGCGCACTGGAACCAGCTGTTGGGCCTGAACCTGCCGGTGCTAACCGTGCCGGTCAACACACACGGCTTGCACGATCTGGCGTTTCTGCAGCAACATCTGCCGGGCGCGACGCTGCTATGCACCATGGCCGCCAACAACGAGACGGGAGTGGTGTCGGACATTGCCGGCATAGAGGCCGCGTTACAGGTTAGCGGCTCCCGCGCCCTGTGGCTGGTGGACTGTGTGCAGGCGCTGGGCAAGCTCGATTTGAATTTGGCGGCCACCCGCATCGATTACGCGCCGTTCTCCGGCCACAAGCTCTATGCGCCCAAAGGCATCGGCATGCTGTATGTGCGGGAGGGCAGCCACTACACCGCGCTGATGGCCGGTGGTGGCCAAGAGGGCGGGCACCGGGCCGGTACCGAAAACATGCCCGGCATTGCTGCCCTGGGCGCAGTCTTGCAGGTGCTGGAAGACGGGGGCGACGCGGTGTTCTGCAGCCACGCGCAACTGGCGCACTACCGTGCCCGCCTGGCCGATGCGCTGCGCGCGGCCTTGCCCGGCGTGGTGTTCAACATGCCCTTTGAAGGCAGCTTGCCAACCACGCTCAATTTTTCGGTTCCCGGCATAGACAGCAAAACGCTGCTCAATGTGTTTGACGCGGCCGGCATGCGCATCAGCGCTGGCAGCGCTTGCAGTGCCGCCAAAGCCGAACCCAGCTATGTGCTGCAGGCGATGGGTCTGCCAGCATGGCAGACCGAGGGCGCGGTGCGCCTCTCGATAGGCGCCACGGCAGACGCAGCATTCATCGACGAGGCATGTGCCCGCATCGCCGTCTGCGGCCAAGTGCTGCGGACCTGCTGGGCGGGCGCTGCCCCGGTCAATGGCGGGCCTGCCATTTCCATCGAGTGCGGGAGCGAAGGCGGGCTGTCTGCTGATGCTCTGGGCGAATTCTTCCAACGCCACCCGGACGCCCGGATGGTCGATGTCCGCGATGTGGCCGAGCACCAGGCCAGCCAAAACTTGCTGCCGTGGACGCAAGCCAGCACCCTCAATGTGCCCTTGGAGGCTCTTCGCAACAGCATGCCTGCGGACTTGTCGCAAGCCTTGGGCCCGGTGGTCATGTTCTGCCGCAGCGGCGCACGCAGTCGCCAGGCCGCGGCGCTGTTGCGGGCACGGGGGCACACACAGGTGTGGCACCTGGAGGGTGGGGTGGCACTGGCGGAAATGGCATAGGTCTGTGCGCTCTGCGCATGGCACCTAGCGGCACAATGTCGGGCATGCAGACATCCACATCCACTCTTGACACCTCCACCCCCGCACTCGCCGGGCACCTCTTGGTCCAGTGCCTGATTGCACAGGGCGTTACCCACGCTTTTGGTGTGCCGGGCGAAAGCTATTTGGCGGTGCTCGATGGCTTTCACCGCTACCGGGATCAGATTCGATTCATCATCAACCGGCAAGAGGGCGGTGCTGCGTTCATGGCGGAAGCCCAAGGCAAGCTGACCGGCCGCCCCGGTATTTGTTTTGTAACCCGCGGCCCGGGGGCTACGAATGCCAGCATTGGGGTACACACCGCGTTTCAGGACTCCACGCCGATGGTGCTGTTCATCGGGGATGTGGCTAGCGACCAGCGCGATCGCGAGGCTTTTCAGGAAATGGATTACCGGGTCATGTTCGGCCCCAGTGCCCTGGGCATGGCCAAGCGGGTCGAGCGGATTGACGATGCGAAACGCATTCCCGAATACGTGGCGCGCGCTTTTGCCACCGCCATGAATGGGCGCCCCGGTCCGGTGGTGCTGGTGTTGCCGGAAGACATGTTGACGCAAGTGTTGGTGCCCGATGCCGCGGGGCAGCTTCCTCAGCCGCTGGCCCGCGTCGAGCCCGTCGAGGCCTGGAGCGACCCTGGTGCCCTGCGGGATCTGCGCCAGCTGCTCATGAAAGCAGAGCGCCCCTTCGTGATTGCCGGGGGCGGGGGGTGGACGCCGCAGGCCGCGCAAGCGCTGCAGCGCTTCGCTGAAAACTGGCGCTTGCCGGTGGGCAATGCGTTCCGCTTTCAAGACACTTTTGACAACCACCACCCGCAGTACGCGGGCGATGTGGGCATCGGCATCAACCCGGCGCTTGCCAAGCGGGTGCGCGACAGTGACTTGATCATTGCCATCGGCCCCCGTTTGGGTGAAATGACCACCGGTGGCTACACCCTGCTGCAAGCGCCCAAAGCGGCGCAGACACTGGTGCACATCCACGCGAGCGCAGAAGAGCTCAACCGGGTGTACCAAGCGGATCTGGCCATTCACGCCAGCATGCGCGCTGCGGCCCGCTCTCTGGAGGTGTTGACCGCACCGGTGAATGTGCCGTGGGAGGCTTGGACACAGGCCTGCAATGCCGACTACCAGGCCAATCTCGTGCCCTCGGTGATTGCCGATTTGCCGGCCGACAACGAGCGCGGTTTGGTGGACATGCCCCATGTGATCGCCTGTTTGCAAAAGCACCTGCCCGCGGATGCGGTGCTGACCAACGGTGCCGGCAACTTTGCAAGCTGGTTGCATCGTTTTTACCGCTACACCGGTATGGCCGCCGGGCACAAAACCCAGTTGGCGCCGACCAACGGCGCCATGGGCTATGGCGTGCCCGCAGGGATTGCGGCGGCGATTTTGAGCCAAGAAGCGACTGGCAGCGGCCAAAGCCGGGTGGCATTCACAATTGCCGGCGATGGCGATTTCCTGATGAACGGGCAGGAGCTCGCCACCGCGGTGCAGCACGGTGCCAAGAGCATTATTTTGCTGTTGAACAACGGCATGTACGGCACCATCCGCATGCACCAAGAGCGCGAATATCCAGAGCATGTGGCCGGTACCGCGCTGGCCAATCCCGACTTCAGTGCGCTGGCACGGGCCTATGGCTATGCCGGTGTCACGATCCGCAAGAGTGCAGATTTTGAGGCCGAGCTGCTTGCCGCCTTGGCCCGGCCGCAGGGCACCGTGATTGAGGTGGTGCTGGAGCCTGAGCTCATCAGCACCCGCGGAACCCTGCAGAGCCTGACCCAAAACGCCCTCAAGCGATGAGCGCCATGCCTGCGCTGCAGTTGCAAGGTGTGCACCATGTCGCGGTGATTGCGTCAGACTACGCCCGCTCCAAGCACTTTTATGTCGAGGTTTTGGGTTTGCGCGTGCTGGCGGAAAACTACCGCAGTGCGCGTGATTCCTGGAAGCTGGATCTTGCCTTGCCGGATGGCTCGCAGATCGAGTTGTTTTCGTTTCCGAACCCGCCACCGCGCCCTTCACGCCCGGAGGCGTGTGGCTTGCGGCACCTGTGTTTTGCGGTGGCCGATGTAGAGCTTGCCAAACAGCAACTCGAGGCACAAGGCCTGGCGGTCGAAGCAGTGCGGGTTGACGAGTACACCGGCAAGCGGTTTACTTTTTTTGCCGATCCGGATGGGCTGCCACTCGAAATCTACGAGGCTGACCAGTAAATTTGCTATCAAATAAATAGCAGATTGCGCAATGAATGCCTGCGCTAGTGGCTCAAATCATGCGATTTGTGTCGAGCCGAAAATGCGGTTGCGCAGGGTAGGGCCGGCGGGTTTATGGGGCGCGGGCTTGTGGGCGCCCAAGGGAGGCAGCAAGATGAACGGGCCAGGACCTGTTTCGCCCCATTGCGAGCAAACCATCATGTAACTGGCGCCATGTTCAGGCGTTTCGGTGTCCACAATCAGGGCGATCCGCAGGCCGCTGAAGCTGGACTGTGTGTACAGGCGGCGAACGCCAACCGCACCCTCAATCCGCGGGAGTTGAATCGGTTTTGCCGGTGTCCAGCGGTGGCGCAGGCCATCGGCCATGTCCAGGGCAGTGAGCGGCCTTTCTGTGCGGTATTGCAGGGTCAAACCTTTAGCGGCGATGACCACCAAGGCGCCCACCGAATTGCGTCCGACGGTCACAAAGTCTGCCGAAAGCCCCAAGTTTTCCAGCCGCTGGCCGCTGGCCTCAAAGCGGCTGTCGCCCGTGTCCGCAATAAAGCTCCAAACCTTGCGGTCTGGCCCGATACTGATCGCTTCTTCTTGGTTTTGCGCATTGCGCAGCACGGTGGTTTGGGTCCAGAGCGATGCCGCTGGCTCGGCCGGGTGGATGGGGTTGGACATGGAATATGGTTTTTAACAACGACTGGTGTTAGTTTGGTTCGACAACCTCCCAAAAGTATTTGATGACTCCTTAAAATTCCTGAATTCGTTGGGCCGCCGACTGCCTGCCTCATTCAAAAACAGAAAGTGCACATTGCTCGTTAACCCCACTTCCGCCGTCGCAGACCCCGGAATCAGTGCCTTTGGTGATTTTGTTCTTCAACGGCATGAGCGCAGGTTGCTCCGCCACGGCCAGACCGTGATGGTCGGGGCCCGGGCCTTCGATGTGTTGTGTGTGCTGGTGGACCATGCGGGGGAACTGGTCACTAAAAAGAAGCTGTTCGATGTGGTCTGGCCGGGCTTGGTGGTGGAGGAAAACAACCTCCAAGTCCACGTCTCCAGCTTGCGCCGCATTTTGGGTGCTGACGCGATAGCAACAGTGCCCAGCCGTGGCTACCGCTTTACCTTGCGCCTTGCGACAAGCCAGACGGAAACCAATGCGGTATCGCCGGTGCTGCCCAAAACCCTTGCGGCTGATGTTCAGGCCTACCGGCGGACGATTGCGGTGTTGCCGTTTGTGAACCTCAATGCAGACCCAGACCAGGAGTATTTTTCAGACGGTCTTGCAGAAGACATCATCAGTTACCTGACCAAATCGCCGTGGTTGCTGGTGGTGTCAAGGAACTCGTCGTTTGCCTATCGCAACACCACAGAGAGCAACCAGGCCGTGGGCGCTGCTTTGCGGGCCCGCTACCTGGTGTTGGGCAGTGTGCGCCGTGCCGGCGCGATGCTGCGTATGACCGCCGAACTGGTGGATACAACGACCGGTGAAACGCTGTGGTCAGACCGCTTTGACCGTCCGCTGAACGACATGTTTGCACTGCAAGCCGAGATTTCTGCGCACATTGTGAGTGCGATTGAGCCGGTGTACCTGCACAGCGAGGAGCGGGTCTCCGCCTTGGTGGCGCCCAAAGACATGGAGCACTGGGACTTGCTGATGCGGGCCCGTTGGCATTTCTGGCGCACGACGCCTGAGCATGTGCTGCAAGCCCAAAGCTTGCTGACCCAGGCCCTGGAAATCAAGCCGGGTGACTCGGCCTGTCTCTCGCTGATGGCATTTGTGCACATGGCCAAGCTCTGGGGTGCGTGGGCCGAAGACCCGCGCGCTGCAGTAGCCGAAGCCAATCGCTTGGCGCTGGTTGCGGTGCGCAATGACGAGCGTGATGCCTTTGCCCATTTCACGTTGGGCACCGCCCTGTCTTGTGCAGGGCAAATGGCTGCCGCCATTGCCGAGCTGGAGTGTTCGCTGAGCTTGTATCCACAAGCCGCGGCTGCGGCCGGTGAGCTGGGTCGCTTGCTGGTGTTTTCCGGCAGAACCGAGGAAGCGGAAGAGTTCATTTTGCAGGCCATTGATGCGAGCCCGCATGACCCGCACCTGAGCCTTTGGATCCGTAGCCGGGCGATCGCCTGCTTTATCGAGGGGCGCTACGCGGATGCGGTGCGCTATGCCCGTGAAGCCACCGCCAAACGGGCGGACTGGTATTTCAATCACCTGCTGTTGGCGGCCTGTTTGTCTGCTGCCGGGGACCTGGCAGCGGCCCAAACCAGTTTAAAGCAAGCCATGGGTGGCCGGGGCTACAACCTGCAGGCGGTGCAGTTCGGTCATCCGTTCGTGCATGCGGATCAGCGCGACAAGTTTTTGAACGCGCTGGTGGCTGCGGGGTGGGTGGCCTAGAAAGGCCACTTTCACGAGGCCTTTCTAGTGGCGGAACCGCAAAGGGTTCCGCCGAGGGGCATCAGATCCGGCCTTCCTCCACTGCGTGGCATGCGACGCGAATGCCATCGAGCTTTTTCATTTCCGGCTTTTCACTCTTGCAGCGTGCATTGGCATGCGGGCAGCGCGGGTGAAACGCACAACCCGATGGCGGGTTGAGCGGGTTCGGCACTTCACCTGCCACCGCCGTCCGTGCGCGCCCGGTGTCGTGCATTTTGGGAATTGCGTCCAGCAACATGCGGGTGTAAGGGTGACGCGGGCTGTCAAACAGCGTATGTTTGTCAGCCAACTCCACCAAGCCACCCAGGTACATGACCCCGACCTGGTCGCTGACATGCCGCACCACCGCGAGGTTGTGCGAGATGAACAGGTAGGTCAGGCCCTGCTTGCGTTGCAGGTCTTTCATGATGTTGAGCACTTGCGCCTGCACACTCACGTCCAGAGCGGAGGTGGGTTCATCGCACACCAGAAACTCCGGCTGGGTCGCCAAAGCCCGTGCAATGGAAATGCGCTGACGCTGGCCACCCGAGAACTGGTGCGGAAACTTGACGCGGTCTTGTGCCGAGAGTCCAACAGACTCCAGCAGCTCGCCCACGCGTTGATCCAGGGCAGCTTGCTCACTCAAGATTTCATGCTCGATCAGGGGCTCGGCAATGATGTCACCCACTGTCCAACGTGGATTCAAGCTCGCATAGGGGTCTTGGAACACCATTTGCACCCGGCGGCGCAGTTTGCGTCCCTCTGGGGTTTTGAATGCGGCATGGGCATCTTGCCCATCGAATTCAAAGCCGCCACGGGTGGGTTCATACAAACCGACCAGCAAACGCGCGACCGTGCTTTTGCCGCATCCGGATTCACCCACGAGTGCGAGGGTGGTGCCGCGTTCGATATCAAAGCTCACGCCATTCACTGCCTTCAGCAGCATCTTGGGTTTGCGCTCGATCACCCGGTTCAGCCAAGGGGCAGAGACGTCAAAGGTCTTGGCCAGGTCAGTCGCTCTTACCAGGGGTTGTGCATCTTGGCTCATGTGGCACCTCCGGCCTCGTGCAGCCAGCAGGCTGCTTGGGTGTTGCCTGCCTGCATCAGGTCGGGGCGTTGTTGGGTGCACTTGGCGATGGTACGGGTGCAGCGGGGGTTGAATGCGCAGCCTTGTGGAATGGCATTCAGTCGTGGCATGGCACCATCAATCTGGTGGAGGTTTTCGCGATCTTGGCTCATGTCTGGAATACAGGCCATCAGGCCCGCCGTATAGGGGTGTGACGGACGGTTGATCACATCGTGCACGGGGCCGATTTCAGCCACTCGGCCCGCATACATCACAGCCACGCGGTCGCAGGTCTCGGCAATGACGCCCATGTCGTGGGTAATCAGCATGACCGCAGCACCACGCTCTTTGCAAATGGTCTTGAGCAAGGTGATGATTTGCGCCTGGATGGAGACGTCCAGTGCCGTGGTGGGTTCGTCAGCGACGATCAGCTTGGGTTCTGCGGCCAAGGCCAAAGCGATCACGACGCGCTGGCGCATGCCGCCAGAGAACTGGTGCGGATAGTGGTCGATCCGCTGTTCTGCTGCCGGAATGCCTGTGTCTTTGAGCAGCTGAATGGCCCGTTCACGCGCCTGTGCCTGGTTCAGTGGCAGGTGGGTGGTGATGGTTTCAATCAGTTGCCGGCCGACCGAGTACAGCGGGTTCAGCGAGGTCAGCGGATCCTGAAAGATCGCGCCGATCTTGCGGCCCCGTATCGCACGCATGCGGTCTTGCGGCAGGTTGTCGATACGCTGGCCTTCGAGCAGGATCTCGCCGCTGCCGATGCGGCCCGGCGGCTCCAGCAGGCCGATGATCGCCGCCCCGGTCAGCGATTTGCCGGCGCCGGATTCACCGACAACGCCCAGAATTTCTCCAGGTGCAATGTCGAACGAGACTTGATCGAGCGCACGCAGCGTGCCCTTGCGTGATGGGAACTCCACCACCAGATTTTTAACTTGTAACAAACTCATAGGTGGTTATCTCAAGCGAGGGTTCAGGGCATCGCGCAACCAATCACCCAGCAAGTTAACGCTCAGGGCAATCAGGACCAGCATCGCGCCCGGGAAAATGGTGATCCACCATTCGCCGGAGAACAGGTAGTCGTTGCCGACCCGGATCAGGGTGCCTAGCGACGGCGAGGTGGGTGGGGCGCCAACGCCAAGGAAGGAGAGGGTGGCTTCGGTGATGATGGCCGTGGCTACTTGGATCGTGGCCAGCACTAACACGGGGCCGAGCACATTGGGCAGCACATGCTTGCGCATGATGCGAAGCGGTGCCACACCGGTGACCCGAGCAGCTTGCACATATTCCTTGTTGCGCTCGACCAGGGTGCTACCGCGCACGGTTCGGGCATATTGCACCCAACCCGTTAACGAGATCGAGATGATCAGCACGCCAAAGGCGAGGGACTCATGCGCATTGGGGAAGAGCGCGCGTCCTACACCCGCAATCAGCAAGGCAACCAAGATCGCGGGGAAGGAGAGCATGACGTCGCACAAGCGCATCAGCAAGGCGTCCACCCAACCACCCAAGAAGCCTGCCAGCAGGCCAAAGCTGACGCCGACCAGCAGTGACAACACCACGGAGGCGAGGCCCACTGCCAGCGAGATGCGGGCTCCATACATTAAGGCGGACAAAATGTCGCGGCCCTGATCGTCGGTGCCCAGCAGGTAGCCGGCTTTGCCGCCTTCACTCCAGGCGGGCGGGAGTCGGGCGTTGTCCAGTTGCAGCGTAGACAGGTCAAACGGGTTGTGAGGTGCAATCCAAGGCGCAAAGAGCGCACACACCAGACAGGTGAGTGCAATCAGCGCGGCGAAGATGGCAGTGGGGGACGTGCGGAAGCTATAGCCCACATCGCCATCCCACCACCGGTGAAATAGAGAGTTCAATTGATGTTCCTCTGTGAGGGAAATAAGGTGGGGTTCTGTGGCTCAATGCCCGCCGGACTTGCCAGCACGCAGACGCGGGTCCACCGCGAAATACAGCAGGTCCACGATCAAGTTGATGACCACAAAGATCAGGGCAATCAGGCAGAGGTAAGCCGCCATGACCGGAATGTCTGCAAACGTCACCGCCTGAATGAACAAGAGGCCCATGCCCGGCCACTGGAACACAGTTTCCGTGATGATGGCGAAGGCAATCAAACCGCCGAGCTGCAAGCCGGTAATCGTCATCACAGGTACCAGCGTGTTTTTCAGCGCATGCCCGAAGTGAACAGCGCGTGTCGTCAGGCCCCGCGCGCGCGCGAACTTGATGTAGTCAGTCCGCAAGACTTCCAACATCTCCGCGCGTACCAGTCGCATGATCAGGGTGAGCTGAAAAATGGCCAAAGTGACTGCCGGCAACACGATGTGGTGCCAGCCTTTGGCCGTCAGCAAACCGCTGGTCCACCAGCCGATCTTCACGATTTCTCCACGGCCGAAGCTCGGGAACCAGCCCAGCGTTACGGCGAACACCAAAATCAGCAAGATGCCGATCAAGAAGGTGGGAAGCGAGACGCCCAGAAGCGACAGCGTCATGAACACTTGGCTCAAGAACGAGCCGCGTTTGAGCGCGGCATAAACCCCCATGGGAATCCCGACCGCAAGTGCCAGAAAACCAGCGACCAAAGCGAGCTCAAGGGTGGCAGGGAAGCGCTCGGCAATCAGCGCGGAGACCTGGGTCCCCTGGCGCAAACTGAAACCGAACTCACCCTGGGCAGCATTCCTGAGGAAATGCCAGAACTGAACAATAAAAGGTTGGTCAAGGCCAAGGGCCTGACGCAGTTCCTTGATTTGCTCTTGCGTTGCATCCTGTCCCAGCAAGAAGACGACGGGGTCGCCAACGTATTGAAACAGCATGAACGATATGAGGGCAACGGTGACCATCACCAATGCCGCTTGCGCCAAGCGCCGCACTATGAATGCAAACATAGATTCAAAAAAATGAGGGCCGCGGCAGATACTGCCGCGACCCCGTTTACTAAAGAAGTGCGGTCTTACTTAACTTTGACCAAGCGCCAGTCCAGGCGGTTGTCCGCGCGGTGGACCACGTCAATGTTCTTCTTCATGGCCCAAGGAATGACTTGGTTATGCAAAGGAATATTGGCAACGTCGTCGTTGTGCAGTTGAAGTGCTTTGGTAAGCAATTCGGTGCGCAGCTTCAGGTCGGTTTCTTTTTTGGTGCGCTCGATCAAAGCGTCCATTTGGGGGTTGCTGTATCGGCCAACGTTGTAGTTGCCGTCACCGCCGGCGCCCACGGTGCGAACCAGGGATTGCAGGCTGTACAACGCATCAAATGTGGGCACGCCCCAGCCCAGCATGTAAATGCTGGCTTCATTGCGCTGGATCATGGGGAAGTAGGTCACCAATGGCAGGGTGCGCAGCTTCGCTTTCACGCCGATACGCGACCACATGGCAGTCACTGCCTGGCAGATCTGTTCGTCGTTGATGTAGCGGTTGTTCGGGCAAGCCAGATCCACTTCAAAACCGTCTTTGTAGCCAGCATCGGCCAACAGTTTTTGAGCAGCAGCCACGTCGAACGGGTAACGCTTGTGCACGGCTTCGGTCCAACCAGTGACCTGAGGAGCCACGATGGCGCCGGTGGCTTGACCCAGTCCACGCATGGTGACGCGGGTGATGGCGTCTGCGTCGATGGCTTGGTAGAGCGCCTTGCGGACGCGCACGTCCTTCAGCGGGTTTTTGCCCTTGATGTTGCTGCCCACGAGCTCGTCGCGGAACTGGTCCATGCCGAAGAAGATGGTGCGGTTTTCAATGCCGTCCATCACCTTCAAATCGGGGTTGGAGCGCACGCGTGGCAAGTCTTGCGGGCTGGGGTCCAGCACCAGATCCACTTCGCCGGAGAGCAAGGCCGCCATACGGGTAGCCACTGCCTTGACGGGGGTGTAGACGATTTCTGTCACATTTGACTCGCTCTTGCCCCACCAGCCTTTGTTTTGGGTGAGAACCAACTTTTGGTCCGGCAACCACTCTTTGAGCATGTAAGGGCCGGTGCCGTTGGCATTGCGGTGGGCAAAATTCTCTTCTTGGGTCTTGATGTCCTTGGGGGCAACAGACTTGTTCTTCTCGGCCCAGGCTTTGCTCATCACGCGGAGCTCGGTCATTTGGTTCAGCAACACAGGGTTGGGTGTCTTGCTGTACACGTCGAAGGTGGTTTCGTTGACCTTCACGACCTTGTCCACGCCCTGGATGTAGGGGGTGAAGTTCGATGTCGGCATCATGGCGCGCTGGATGGAGAACACAGCGTCATCCACAGTCAACGGGCTGCCGTCATGGAACTTCACGCCACTGCGCAGAGTGAAGCGCATCTGGGTAGGGGAGATGTCTTTCCAGGCAGTTGCCAGTACGGGTTCGATCTTGAAAGTCTTGCTGTTGTAGTAAACGAAGCTTTCGTAGACCGCGGCGTGAATGCCGTTTTGGAGTGCGTTGTTTTGGGAGTGGATGTCCCAAGTTGCAATATCACTGGAGCTGGACCATTTGAATGTCTTGGCCTGCAATGCGGTTGCTCCGAATGCCATGGTTGCGGCGAGAGCGAGTACCTGGAGTTTCATGGGTAAAAATCCCTTGGTTTAAAGGTGGCGATTATGCATAAACCATACCAATAAAAATTGGCGGAAAACCCTAGGTGTTCTGGGGTCCAGATCGTGGCTTTTTTCACCCTTACCACGAATAAAAAAAGGCCGGAGAGTCCGGCCTTTTTTGGTAGTCACGCAGGCGACTTACTTCAGGTGCTTGCCGATCAGGCCAGCCAATTCAAACATGGTGACTTGGGCTTTACCGAAGATTTCTTTTAGCTTGGCATCGGCGTTGATGTTGCGCTTGTTGGCCGCGTCTTGCAGGCCGTGCTTTTTGATGTATGTCCAGAGCTTGCTCACCACTTCGGTGCGTGGCAATGCAGCTGAACCGACCACTGCAGCCAATGCGGAGCTAGGGGTCAGGGCTTTCATGAACGCGGCGTTCACAGTGCGCTTTTTGGCGGGGGCCTTCTTCGCAGGTGCTGCAGCTTTCTTGGCGGGTGCAGCGGCTTTCTTTGCAGGAGCCGCAGCCTTGACGGCTACTTTCTTCGCAGGTGCTGCAGCCTTGGTTGCAGGAGCAGCTTTCTTTGCTGGTGCAGCGGCTTTCTTAGCCGGCGCTTTTTTCGCAGTTGCCATGGTGAATTGTCCTTTTTGAAGTTGGTTTTAGCCCAGCAAAAAAAAGCTTCTTCACTGGTGTCGCACATGCTAATGGCAAAAAAGCGGCTTTCCAAGGGAGCATGGTCAATTTTCCTGCGCGAATGTTGTTTTTTTCATTGGAGAATCCATGCAATTGATTCCTCAAGGAGTGCCCTGATGTCCGGTTTCGTGTTTCCTCCGTTTTCGACCTGTGACTTTTGCGATCTCTACAAGGGTGACAGCAGCGGTGATTTCAGGGTGCTGCCCCCGGTCTTTAGAGAGTTCGGCGGACTGTCAGCCTTCTGTGGGCCGGTGTATACCGTGCAGTGTTTTGAAGACAACAGCTTTGTGAAACAGGCGGTGGATTCTCAGGGGTGGCTCGATACGCCAACGGGCCGCGTGGCGCAGGTGCTGGTGGTCGATGGCGGTGCCTCGATGCAGCGCGCGCTGGTCGGAGGCAACCTGGCCGCAGCAGCGGCCCGTAACGGGTGGGCCGGTATTGTGGTGAACGGGTGTGTCCGGGATCTTGCCGAGCTTGAGCAGCAGCCTGTGGGCATCCGGGCTCTGGCGCCTATGCCATTGCCTACCGAAAAACGTCAACAGGGTTTGGTGCAGCTCCCGGTGCGGGTGCAGGGCGTGTGGGTGCGCCCGGGTGACTGGTTGTATGCCGACCGGGACGGCATGGTGATCGCACCCCGCCCCTTAGTGTGAAGGTGCGCTGCCGCGCCCCGGCAGCGTTGCCAGTACAACGCTCAACAGTGCGATGCCGAACGCCACCATCTGAAGGCCGCCCATTGGTTCGCCCAGAACCAAAACGCCCACCACAGCGGCCGATATAGGCAGCATCACGGTGAACACCCCGGCGCGTGAAGCGGGCACGTTTTTCAGGCCGCTCATCCATAGCCACACGGTCCAGACACTGGCGGCCAAAGAGTAAAACAGCAGCAGCAGCCAGGAGCCTGCCGTCACTGCGCCGAAGTCAAACGACCAGGCGACGTAAGCGCCCAGAGGCGTCATCAACGCAAAGCCCCACAAATTAATGAGTGCGGTGATGCGCCGCGGAGTCAGGGCTCCGGTGAGCTTTTTGGCAATCACTGCATAAGCGGCTTCGCAGAGCACTGCGGCAAACACCAGAGCGTTGCCAAAAAGATGGTTGTTCTGATTCAAATCGCCGTCTGGCGCAGATGGTACGTGCGCGGAGTGCTCACTTTTTGATAGTGCGAGCAAGCCGATACCCAAAGCGCTGCACGCGACAGCCAGCCAAGTGCGGCCACTGATTTTTTCCTTGAGAAACACCCAGCTCATCAGCGCCACGACTGCCGGAATGGCCGCCATGATGACGCCGGCAGACACCGCGGTGGTCATGCTGACGCCGTACAACATACAGATCGAAAACAGAAAGTTTCCAAAGAAGGACTCCAAGAACAAAAACTTGCGAGTTGCGGGGCTCATCGGCATTTCGTCTGCGGGGCGCTTGAGCCAATGGATGGTGGCCAAGCCGCCAATACCAAAGCGCAACCACGCCAGCAAAAACACCGGGAGCACCATCACCAGCGGCTTGGAGAGTGCGACATAACTGCCGACGAGCGCCATGCTGGAGGCCAGCAAAGCGTAGGAAAGGAGCCGGGGCGTGGTGTTCATGGGATGCACTGTGAATCGGGCTGACAAGGACTCGAAGAGCCTACACCAAGTCACTGGCGCCAAGTGGCTCCATGCACGCGATATCGCTCAGGTAAGGTCATACCCATTCCAATCCATCCACTTGTTGACCAAAGGATTCCTCATGGGTGCAGGTACTTTCGCATACGCGAGTAACAGCAATCGCTTTTTGGCTTGCGAGCCTTTTCAGCACCAGCCGTTTGCCCTTGCGGGCATCTCGTTTGACGGCGCAGTGACCAACCGCCCGGGCGCACGATTCGGCCCCCAGGAGATCCGGCGCGCATCGTTGATGTTGTGTGATGGGCTGCATCCGTTTTTTGGTGTGACCCCGATCGATGTGCTGGGTGACGCGGGCGAGTTTGCTTTGCCGAATGCATCGCCTTTGGTGAATGTTCGGGCGGCTATTGAGGCGCAAGCGGACGCTCTTTTGGCCCAGCATCACTGCGTGTTTCTCGGGGGCGACCATTCTGTTACCTTGCCGTTGCTGCGCGCGATCAAGCGCCGCCATGGTGCGGTGGCGCTGATCCATTTTGATGCGCACTGTGACACCTGGGAGGACCATTTCGGTGAGCCCTCAGGCCATGGCACTTGGACCTACGAAGCGCTGCAAGAAGGACTGGTCCAGCCTGAAAAAACCATTCAGATCGGGCTGCGATCCAGTGGCACCCGTGCCGCTCGGGAATACGTGCAGGACCAGGGCGGGCTGATCTTTACTGCCCGCGATCTGCGCGGCCGCGATGGCGATGGGCTGGCAGGTGTGGTCGCGGCCATCCGTGAGCGTATCGGCAATACGCCGGTGTATTTGACGCTGGACATCGATTGCCTAGATCCTGCATTTGCCCCCGGCACCGGAACCCCTGAGCCAGGTGGCATGAGCAGCTCTCAAGTGCTGACCTTGTTGGAGGAATTGGCGCCGCTGTCGTTCATCGGGATGGACTGTGTTGAGGTCGCCCCCGCGTATGACCATGCCGAACTCACCAGCAATGCCGCAGCGACATTTGTCTGGACTTACCTGAGCGGGCAGGCCGCCAAATTGGCCAAGTAAAGCGCAGCAATCATGTCTCTGCTGAAGTCCGACACCCAGCTCCATCGCAACAGCTATTACGAAGCGAGTGTGACCCGTCCCCCGGCCTCTGCGGAGCTGCAGGGCGCGCACCGGGCAGATGTGCTGGTGGTGGGGGGTGGCTTTGCCGGTTTGTGTTGTGCGCTGGATTTGCGCGCAGCGGGCTATTCGGTCGTGCTGCTGGAGGCGGATCGGGTGGTCAGCGGAGCGTCGGGGCGTAATGGCGGGCAATTTATCGTGGGCGTGGCCAGTGGGCAGGAGCCGCTGGAGCAGCAGGGTGGCAAAGCGCTCGCCCGGAGCGTGTGGGACATGTCTTTGGAAGCCGTGGCCCTGCTCAAAGAACGAGTGGTAGAGCACCAGATTGCGTGTGATCTGGCCACCGGGTATCTGACGGTGGCCGACCGCCCCCGCAAAGCGCGTGCGCTTGAAGCCGATGCCGCAGCGCTGGAGCGTGACTACGGGTTCAGCACACGCTGGCTGGAGGGAGATGCCCTGCAGGAGCAGATTCAGAGCGAGCGCTATGTTGCCGCGACGTGGGAGCCTGTCTCGGGGCATTTGCATCCCTTGAAGTACGGCATGGGCCTCATGCGTGCAGCGCTAGCGGCAGGGGTGCAGGTGTTTGAGTACTCGCCGGTGACCGCGCTGGAGCGGGGGGCGAAGGTGACGGCCAAAACAGCCACCGGTGAGGTGCAAGCCGATTTTGCAGTCCTGGCGGGCAATTGCACCTTGCCGGAGTTCGGCCCCCGGGTGGCGCCGGAGATTCGCAGCCGCATCATGCCGGTGGGCACTTATATGGTGGGCACCGAGCCACTGCCAGAGACACTAGTCAGCAGCTTGCTGCCCGCAAACGCGGCGGTGTGCGACAACAATTTTGCGGTGGACTATTTCCGCCGGAGTGCAGATCACCGGCTGTTGTTCGGTGGCGGGGTGAGCTACTCCACGGCCACGCCGCGCAATCTGGCGGCCACCATGCAGCAGCGGATGACCCGGGTGTTCCCGCAACTGGCCAAGGCGCGCCTGGAGTATGTCTGGGGCGGCTTTGTCGATATCAGCATGAACCGTGCACCTGATTTCGGCCGCATCGATGGCAATGTGTATTACCTGCAGGGCTTCAGCGGGCACGGAGTGGCCTTAACCGGCCTTGCGGGGCGTTTGGTCGCGCAAGCCATTGCTGGTCAGGCCGAGCGGTTTGATGTGTTTGCGCTCATCCAGCATCGCAGCTTTCCGGGCGGGCGTTGGTTGCGGACACCCAGTTTGGTGCTGGGCATGGCGTATCACCAGTTCAGAGATCTTTGAGCGCGCCAGCAACCAAGCGGGCGAGCTGCGGGCCCCAGTGCGCAATGTCCTGTAAGGTCGCGTATCCGTAGCCGATCACGAGGCCTTTGGCATCGCTCCGTGCGAGGCAGTAGGCGGACAGGGGGCGAACCACCATGCCGGCTTGTCCGATCCGGCGGGCCAATGCTTCGTCGTTTAACACTGTGGGGAGTTGCAGGCACAAGTGCAAGCCCTGCTCAGCGCCACTGATGCTCGCGTTCGGTCCCAATATGGGCTGAAGCGCGTCCAGTAGGCATTTCCGGCGCTGTGCATAGCTTTGTCGCGCCTTGCGCAAGGCTGCCGCAAAATGGCCCAACTCTATGAATTCCGCAAGTGCTGCCTGCAGGGGAAGTTGCCCCGGCCGGTTGAGGTCGTAGTGGGCTTGCTTGAAAGCAGCAGCCACCGTTTTGGGGACGACCAGATACCCCAGCTTGAGGCCCGGGTAGAGCACCTTGGAAAAGGACCCGAGGTAAATCACCCGGCCGCTGTGATCGAGCCCGGCCAAGGACGAGAGGGGAGGGCCGCTGAAACGGAACTCGCTGTCGTAGTCGTCCTCCAGGATCCAGGCGTTGTGTTGCCGGCCCAAGGCCAGCAATTGTTGCCGGCGGGCGAGTGACATGACGGCACCGGTCGGGTACTGGTGCGAGGGCGTGGTGTAAATCAGCCGGGGCGGGTGCTGGTCGTCTAGAGGGCCGGGCGCCATTCCGTGTGGGTCTACTGAAACAGGGTGAAGCTGTAAGCCGGCGGCAGTGAATGCCTTGACGGCGCCCCAATAGGCGGGATCTTCCATCCATACGCACTGCCCGTGGTCAGCGAGCATGTGGGCGCACAAATCGAGAGACTGCTGGGTTCCATTGGTGATCAATACCTGATCCATATCGACCGGCACGCTGCGCGATACCCGGAGGTAGTCGGCCACTGCACGCCTCAAAGGGGTGTGGCCACCGCCATACGAGTAGTCCAGCATCTCGGGGTAAGTCATGCGCCAATGCTTGTTTTGCAGGCGTTGCCATAGGGCCACCGGAAAAGCGCTGAAGTCGGCCACACCCGGGGTAAACGGCTGCACTTCAAGTTGGGCGGAGGTGAACTGGGTGGACACGGCAACTCCCCGGCTCGACAGTCCGGACCCCTTGTCTTCCCGCGCTGGCTGGAGGCGCGTCACCGGGCGTGATTGCTCGTTGACATAGGTGCCACTGCCAACCCTACTGACGAGGTAGCCCTCGGTGACCAGCTGGTTGATGGCGGCCACCACCGTGTTGCGCGACAAGTTCAGATCCTGGGTGAGTTCGCGGCTGGAGGGGAGCTTGTCTCCGGCATGGAGCTTGCCTTGCAGCACTGCCCGGCGCAGGGCTTCGTACAGTTGGCGGTGCAGCGGCATCTGCCCTTTGCTGCTGAGCTGGTGCATTTCACTGAGGAGAAGTTCTGACAGCATGGGGATGCAAATGGTTAAAGTGGCACCATAGAGGCCTTTTAAATGGCTCCGGTTTGCAACCAATTTTGCACCAGAATGATTTGATCTACAGCGCCGCACTGCAGGCATGATGGCGGTGCAGCACCCCAAGGAGATACAACATGACGGAAAACAAAAACATGAATTTCAACGATCTGGAGCAATGGCTCAATGAGCGCCGGGTCACGGAGGTGGAGTGTTTGGTACCCGACTTGACCGGAGTCGCTCGCGGAAAAATCCTGCCACGCGCCAAGTTCACCGAAGACCGTGGCATGCGGCTTCCGCAAGCGATTGTGGCCATGGGGGTGACCGGGGAGTTTCCTGAAAGTGGCCCGTACTACGACGTCATTGACCCCACCGACAAAGACATGCAGCTGAGGCCCGATCCGTCTTCGGTGCGTATCGTCCCTTGGGCTACAGATCCTACGGCCCAGGTCATTCACGACTGCTTTGACCACGAGGGCAAGCTGGTGCCTTTTGCACCGCGCAGCGTGTTGCGCCGGGTGCTTGATCTGTACGCTGCGGAGGGGCTTCAGCCGATTGTGGCTCCCGAGTTGGAGTTTTACCTTACCGCTCGTAACACCGACCCTAACACCCTGTTGCGTGCACCGGTGGGCCGCAGCGGGCGGGCAGAGACCTCCCGCCAGGCCTACAGCATCGACGCGGTGAACGAGTTTGACCCCTTGTTTGAAGAAATCTACGACTACTCCGACAAGATGGAGCTCAACGTGGACACGCTGATCCACGAGGTCGGGGCAGGGCAGATGGAGATCAACTTCTTCCACAATAAGCCACTGGGCTTGGCGGATGAGGTGTTTTTCTTCAAGCGCACGGTGCGTGAGGCTGCACTGCGCCATGACATGTACGCCACGTTTATGGCCAAGCCGATTGCAGGCGAACCCGGCAGTGCCATGCACGTGCACCAGAGCTTGGTGGATGTGGAGTCGGGCAAGAACGTGTTCAGCAATGAAGATGGCACACCGTCCGAAGCCTTTATGCACTACATCGGCGGATTGCAGCGCTACATTCCGGCTGCCATGGTGTTGGTGGCTCCGTATGTAAACAGCTATCGGCGCCTGTCTCGCAACACGGCGGCACCCATCAATATCGAGTGGGGCTATGACAACCGCACTGTCGGTATCCGTTCGCCCATCTCCTCGCCGGCAGCCCGCCGGGTAGAAAACCGGGTGATCGGCGCCGATGCCAACCCCTACGTGGCGATGGCCATGACCTTGGCGTGCGGCTACCTCGGCCTGAAAAACAAAATCAAACCCAAGCCGGAGATGCGGGGGGATGCCTATCTGTCCCCATATGCCTTGCCACGGAGCCTCGGCGAGGCGCTGGATTGGTTGCGCAAAGAGACCGATTTGCATGAGGTCTTGGGCAAAGAGTTTGTCACTGTTTACTCAGAGATCAAGGAGCTGGAGTTTGATGAGTTCATGAAGGTGATTTCGCCGTGGGAACGTGAGCACTTGTTGCTCCATGTGTAACGCCTTCGCCCACCTTTGATTTGAATCGCCATGAACGCATCCATCGATACCGCACATATTCAGGCGCTGGACAGCGCGCACTTTTTGCATCCGTTTACCGACTTTAAAGACCTGCAGGGCCGCGGTGCCCGGGTCATCAGCCATGCGGATGGCATTTATGTTTGGGACTCCGAGGGTCACCGCATCTTGGACGGCATGAGTGGTTTGTGGTGCGTGAATGCCGGATACGGGCGCCGCGAGCTGGCAGATGCAGCCCATCAGCAAATGATGACGCTGCCCTACTACAACAGCTTTTTCCAGACGACCAATGTGCCTGCCGTGCAATTGGCCGCCAAATTGGCGTCTTTGGCGCCGGATGTGGGCGACCGCAGTTTTCAGCATGTCTTTTACTCGTCAAGCGGCAGTGAAAGCAACGATTCGAATGTGCGCATGGTGCGTCGCTATTGGGATTTGTTGGGGCAGCCCCAGCGCAAGGTCATCATCAGCCGCCTCAATGCCTACCACGGCAGCACGATGGCGGGCGCCTCCTTAGGGGGCATGAGTGGCATGCACGCGCAAGGTGACTTGCCGATTCCCAATATCACCCACATCGGGCAGCCTTATTTTTTCGAGAACGGCTTGCCCGGCGAGTCGGCCGAGGAGTTCGGGGTGCGGGCAGCGGGGTGGCTCGAGGAAAAAATTCTGTCCGTGGGCCCCGACAAGGTCGCGGCATTTATTGCAGAGCCTGTGCAGGGCGCGGGCGGCGTGATTATTCCGCCGGACAGCTATTGGCCTGAGATCCAGCGGATTGTGGATAAATACGGCATCTTGCTGATCAGTGACGAAGTTATTTGTGCGTTCGGTCGTTTAGGGCACTGGTTCGGGTACGAGAAATTTGGCTACAAGCCCGACTTGGTCACTTTTGCCAAAGCCATCACTAGCGGATATATCCCCCTGGGCGGCGTGATGGTGGGCAACCGTGTCGCCAAGGTCCTGATTGAACAAGGTGGTGAGTTCAACCATGGCTACACCTACAGCGGCCACCCCGTGGCCTGCGCAGTCGGACTGGCCAATGTCGCCTTGATGGAGCGTGAGCAGCTCCCTCAAAGGGTGCATGGCGATTTAGGGGCGTACTTTGCCCAGCGTTTTGCAGAGCTTAACGAGCATCCCTTGGTCACCGCTGCCGAAACCTGTGGATTCGTAGCAGGCATGGTGCTGATCAAAGACAAGCGCGCGGGTACCCGGTTTGCTGAGCAAGATGCGGTGGGCATGGTGTGCCGGGCCCACTGCTTCCGCAGTGGATTGGTGATGCGCGCAGTCGGTGACCGGATGATCATTGCCCCGCCGCTCACCATGTCCCGCGCTGACATTGATGAAATGATGCGCTTGATTTATTTGGCATTGGACCTTACCCACGCGGAGCTGAGGGCCAAAGGGCTGGCATAGCACTTCTATAATCTTTTTTGGTCTGAATATTGCTTGAGTCAGGCTAGTCGTTCGTAGTTCAACACCTTCATTTCTACGGGAATCAGCTCACCATGAATAAGTACCTTTGCACGTTTGCGCTCTCTGCGCTGGTTTTGGCCGCATGCGGCAAAAAAGAGGAAGCACCCGCGGCTGCGGCAACACCCGCGCCTGTGGCGAGTGCCCCGGCTGAGCCGGTGAACACCGAAGAAAAGGTACTGAATATTTACAACTGGCCGGACTACATTCCTGAAGGAATGATCGCTGCCTTTGAGAAAGAAACCGGTATCAAGGTTAACTACGACACCTTTGAGACCAACGAAGCGCTGCATGCAAAACTGGTGGCAGGCAACACAGGATACGACTTGGTGGTTCCAGGCACCGTTTTCGCCAAGCCACAAATTGAAGGCGGCTTGCTGCAGCCCCTGGACAAATCAAAGATCAAAAACTTGGCCAATCTGGACCCGGCCCTGATGGCCACCATGACCAAGGCAGATCCGGATAACAAGCACCTCGTGCCGTGGGCTTGGAGCTTTACCACCGTGGGTATTAACAAGACCAAAGTGGAGAAAGCCTTGGGCGGTATGCCCATGCCCGAAAACGCGTGGGACCTGGTATTCAACCCCAAATACACTGCCAAGCTGAAGTCTTGCGGTATTGCCTACCTCGATTCGCCCACTGAAATTCTGCCGGTAGCCTTGCATTACATCGGTAAAGACGCGTATTCCAACAGCGCGGATGACTACAAGGAAGCAGGCGCGATGCTCGCGAAAGTCCGCAAAGACGTGCGTTTGTTCAGCTCCACCATGATTGACGATCTCGCAGGCGGCAAGGCTTGTGCATCCATCGGCTGGGCTGGCGACATCAACATTGCAGCAGTCCGTGCCAAGGAGAACGGCTCCAAGGACGTGATCGAAGCGATGTTGCCCAGCACAGGCGCTCTGATTTTTATTGATGCGATGGGACTGACCAAGGACGCCAAGCACCCCAACAATGCCCACGCATTCATTGACTTCTACCTCCGCGCTGAGAGTGGTGCATCCATGACCAATGAGATGAACTACAACACCGGCAACAAGGCTTCGGTGGAAAAAATCAAACCAGAGATGACTGCCAACAAGAGCATTTTTGTCGAGGCAGATTACTTCTCCAAAATGATCCCACCAAGCAGCTTCACCAACGAAGCCCGTGAATCGATGGCGAACGCCTACAACGCGTTCAAAAAAGGTAGTAAGCCCCGTATTCGACGTACCTCAGGGCTGTTTGTACCCTCGGTATGAACAGCCCTTTTTGCATCTAGAGACATCATCAAAGGTCAATCACATGGCAGTGCAACCCGACAAAGTGGGATATCTTGTCACCGAGAAACTGGTAAAGCGCTTTGACGAAGCTGTTGCTGTCGACGAAGTCTCGCTATCCATCGCCCAAGGTGAAATCTTTGCCCTCTTGGGGAGCTCTGGCTGTGGCAAATCGACCTTGCTGCGCATGTTGGCTGGTTTTGAGTCGCCTACCTCAGGGCGCATCTTGCTTGGTGGGCAGGACGTGGCCAAGTTGGCACCCTACGACCGGCCGATCAATATGATGTTTCAGAGCTACGCGCTTTTTCCCCATCTTGATATCTGGGAGAACGTCGCTTTCGGTTTGAAGCGGGAGGGTCTGCCCAAAGATGAAATCAAGCAGCGTGTGGGCGAGATGCTAGATTTGGTTCAGTTGGGCGCCTATGCCAAGCGCAAGCCCCACCAACTGTCAGGCGGGCAGCAGCAGCGGGTGGCGTTGGCGCGCAGTTTGGCCAAGCGCCCCAAACTGTTGTTGTTGGATGAACCCTTGGGCGCGCTCGACAAAAAACTGCGCGAGCAAACCCAATTCGAGTTGGTCAACATCATCGAAAAGGTGGGCGTTACGTGTGTCATGGTGACCCATGACCAAGAGGAGGCCATGACCATGGCAAGCCGGATTGCGGTAATGAGCAAAGGCCGTGTCTTGCAAGTGGGGACGCCTGAAGAAGTCTATGAACATCCTGCCAACCGTTTTGTAGCGGGTTTTATTGGCAATGTGAATGTGTTTGAAGGCCGACTCAGCGTAGATGAAGTCGACCGCTGTGCCGCAGTCACCGGTATCGGCGAGATACAAGTCGGCCATGGCGTAAGTGGCACGCTCAACATGCCGGTGGGCATCGCTGTGCGGCCTGAAAAAATAGAGATCAGCAAGACGCGCCCGGCTGTCCATGTGAACGTGTTTACCGGAAAGGTGAAAGAGATCGCCTATTTCGGCTCCTACAACACCTTCATCGTGGTCGCAACGGACGGAACCCGGGTCAAGATCACCGAGGCCAACACCTCGCGCCAAGACCTGAGCGATATCACCTGGGAGGACGATGTGTTTTTCTGGTGGGGTGATCGTTCCGGCATTGTGTTGCGGGATTGAGGTCGCTTATGTCTACGAACTCTCTGCCTTCCCCCGGACGCCGATTTGTGATCGGTGTGCCATTCAGTTGGTTGCTGATTTTCTTTTTGTTGCCTTTTCTGATTCTGGTCTACATCAGTTTTGTAGACATGGGCAATGACATCAACCCGTTCAAGCCGATCTGGGATTCGGGAACGGGTCTGTTGAAGTTGAAGTATGAGAATTACTGGTCCATCTTCCGAACCGGAGAGGGTGGGGCGCTCTTTCAGACGCTCTACATTGAGGCCTATCTGCGCTCTATCTGGTATGCGCTGTGCACGGCGGTGCTGTGTCTGTTGATTGGCTACCCGTTTGCGTATTTCATCGCCCGTGCCGAGCCGAGCGTGCGGCCCGCGCTGCTGATGATGGTGATGTTGCCGTTTTGGACTTCCTTTCTGCTGCGGGTCTACGCATGGAAAGGGATCTTGGCGGATCAGGGGGTCATCAACCAACTGCTGATGGCTGTGGGGCTGACGTCAGAGCCGGTGCAAATGCTCTATACCAACGTGTCGATGTTGGTCGGTATGACCTATGTCTACCTGCCGTTCATGATCTTGCCGCTTTACGCCAACTTGGTAAAGATGGATTTCCGTCTTCTCGAGGCTGCTTACGACTTGGGAACCTCGCCGTTCAAAGCTTTTTGGTTGGTGACGGTGCCATTGTCCAAAGCGGGCATCGTCGCCGGTTTCATGTTGGTGTTCATCCCTTCGGTCGGTGAATTTGTGATTCCTTCGCTCTTGGGTGGGCCAGAGAACATCATGATTGGCCGAGTGGTCTGGGATGAAATGTTCACCAGCAACAACTGGCCCCGGGCCAGCGCGTTGGCCGTTGTGATGATTGGCCTGATTGTGGTGCCTTTGGCCCTGTACTACCGCTACACCGGCGAAGCCGCTGAGCCCAAGCATTAAGGATCGCCATGAAAGCCTGGATAGAAAAGCATTTCGGCAAAGCCTGGTTGGCTTTGGTGTATCTGTTCCTCTACATGCCGCTGTTGTTTATGGTGGTGTTCTCGTTTAACAGCACCCGTCAGGATGCCAACTTCACCGGTTTCTCCCTTCGCTGGTACGAAGCCCTCACGCGGGATACCAAAATTGTTGAAGGCTTTTGGCTGTCCATACAAGTGGCACTGGTCACAGGCGTGCTGTCTGCTGTATTGGGCACTTTTGCCGCATTTGTACTGGTGCGATACCGCCGCTTTCTCGGCCGTACCGCCTTCTCCGGCATGGTCAATGCACCTTTGGTGATGCCAGAGGTGGTGATCGGTTTGTCGCTTTTGTTGTTGATGGTCGGCGCCCAGAATGTGTTCGGTTGGCCCGAACGCGGCATGTTCACCATTATTCTGGGCCACACCCTGTTGGGAATGGCCTATGGCATGGTGGTGATTCAGTCCCGCTTGCTGGAGGTGAACCGTTCCCTGGAAGAGGCCGCCATGGACTTGGGTGCACGACCTCATGAGGTGTTCTTTCTGGTCACGCTTCCCAACATCGCACAAGGCATTTTGGCGGCCTTTTTGCTGAGCTTTACTCTGTCGTTTGACGATGTGGTGATCTCGGAGTTTTTGTCGGGTCCGGGGGTGAATACCTTGCCTCAGGTCATCTTCGGCTATGCCCGCCGCGGTATCAACCCTACGATCTATGCCGCCGCCACTTTGCTGATAGTCACGGTAACCACTGTGATTGTGGGCTACAGCATCTGGGTGGCACGCCAGACGCGCAAACGTGAGCGTGAGATTGCTGCAGCCTCAAGGGCTGTGACAGGTGCACTGCAGTCGCCCGCCGCTTAAAGGTTGTTGATTTGCTATTGTTTTTGTAGCGCGATCCGCTTTGTTGGTGAGCGCCATAGGGATTTTTATGCATGATTACCCGGCGCTGATTGGGGCCTTGCAAGCGCAAGGTATTCATTCGCTACTAGCTCAGTTCACAGATATCCACGGGGTCGCCAAAGGCAAGGTGGTACCTGTGGCGAACTTGAAGGAGTGGGTGGAGGTCGGCGCTGGCTTCGCCGGGCCTAGCATCTGGGGTACGGGTTTGCCTAGGTTCGGTCCGCGTAGCGAGTACTACGGGCGCATCATTCCGGAAACTATACGCCCTTTGCCTTTCATGCCCGGAGTGGCGCACGCCGTCTGTGATGGCTATGCCGGCGGCGTTCCGCTGGAAACGTGCTCGCGGCAGTTGCTCCTGAAAGCCGTTGAGCGGCTGCGCTCGCGCGGTTGGACTATGTGGGTTGGCATAGAGCCTGAGTTCTTTTTGCTGAATAAGCGAAATGGCCGTTGGGTGATTGCCGATGATGGCGACCAGTTGTCCAAACCGTCTTACGACCTGAAGTCGATACACCGCAACGCGGCCTATTTGGATGACATGCGCCAGACTTTGGTGAGTTTGGGTTTTGATCTCCAGCAAATCGACCATGAGGATGCGACGGGGCAATACGAGGTGAACTACCGATTTGACGACGCACTTGCCGCCGCAGATCGATTCATGCTGTTCAAGATCGCGGCCCATGCGGTGGCCGAGAGGCATGGAATGGTGTTTAGCGGCATGCCCAAGCCACTGGCCCATGCACCCGGTAGTGGATTGCATTTTCATGTGAGCATTACCAATGCCCAGGGGGAGGCGGTGTTCAGTAGTGAGCAGGACGCTTTGGGGCTGAGCCCTTTGGGGCACCAGTTTGCAGCTGGTTTGCTGGCGCATGCAGATGCGCTTTCGGCGATTTGCGCTCCTACGGTCAACAGTTACAAGCGTTTGGCGAGTAGTGCCAGTGCCTCGGGGACGACTTGGTCGCCTGTATGGAAGTCCTATGGCAACAACAACCGGACCTGTCTGGTGCGCACAGTGGCGGGGCGCCTGGAATGGCGGCTGCCTGACCCGTCTTGCAATGTGTATGTAGCGATAGCTGCCACTCTATTGGCAGGATTAGACGGTATCGACAAGGCTTTAGTGCCTCCGGAGCCTTGCGATGTAGATCTTTATGCGGTGGCGGCCAGCGGTGCCGCTTTACCGCCAGCTCTTCCGCGCACCTTGATTGATGCACTTGACTGCTTGGCGAATGACACCGTTTTGGCTGAGGCATTGGGCCATGAGTTCGTCGAGCAGTTTCTGGTCGTTAAGCGGCAGGAGTGGAGCGAGTTTCATCAAGCTGTCAGTGATTGGGAATTAAATCGTTACGCGGATGCGTATTAACGGCGTGTGGTCTTCTTCGATTTTTGCAACTTACATTCCAATGTCGCAATGTGGAAATCTCCTGCTTAATTCGACGTGTTTGTTTTTCGGATCGTATGTAGTCATTTCATATTGCAGTACATCTTAGTTAAGTCATTGATTTTTAATGAGAAAATTTATGTCTTATATAAGACATAAGATTGGACTTCTGTCTTATATAAGACTTAGAATTCACTCATCGACAGCGTCATGGCTGCCGAATCATTCAATCAACCTAGGAGTGTTCACATGCCGCAATCCATCAAAGAACAATTGAGCCGCGAACAGCAAATCGCAGCCCTGGAAAAAGACTGGGCGACCAATCCCCGCTGGAAGGGTGTCAAGCGCGGTTACTCCGCTGCAGACGTGGTTCGCTTGCGTGGCAGCGTGCAGCCTGAATACACCTTGGCTCAGCGCGGTGCCGAAAAATTGTGGGAAAAAGTCAACGGTGGCGCCAAGAAGGGCTACGTGAACGCGTTTGGCGCCATCTCTGCAGGCCAGGCCATGCAGCAAGCCAAAGCTGGCTTGGAAGCCGTGTACCTTTCTGGTTGGCAAGTGGCTGCTGACGGCAACACATCCGAGACGATGTACCCCGACCAGTCCTTGTACGCCTACGACTCGGTGCCTACCATGGTGCGTCGCATCAACAACACCTTTAAGCGCGCTGACGAAATCCAATGGGGTCGCGGTATCAACCCAGGCGACAAAGAGTTCATCGATTTCTTCTTGCCGATCGTGGCGGATGCTGAAGCAGGCTTTGGCGGCGTGTTGAACGCTTTTGAGCTGATGAAGAACATGATTGCATCGGGCGCTGCCGGTGTGCACTTCGAAGATCAATTGGCGGCTGTGAAGAAGTGCGGTCACATGGGTGGCAAGGTTCTGGTGCCTACCCGCGAAGCGATCGAGAAGCTGATCGCAGCGCGTTTTGCAGCAGACACCATGGGTGTGCCCACCATCATTCTGGCTCGTACGGACGCTGAAGCAGCCAACCTGATCACCAGCGATTACGACGAAAACGACAAGCCGTTCATCACCGGTGAGCGTACGCAAGAAGGCTTCTACCGCGTCAAAAACGGCTTGGAACAGTCCATCAGCCGCGGCGTCGCCTACGCACCGTATGCGGATCTCGTATGGTGCGAAACCGGCGTGCCTGACATCGGCTTTGCCCGTGAATTTGCCCAAGCGGTTCACGCGGCATGCCCCGGCAAGTTGCTGTCTTACAACTGCTCGCCTTCTTTCAACTGGAAGAAGAACCTCAGCGACAGCCAGATCGCTTCCTTCCAGGAAGACCTGTCCGCACTGGGTTACAAGTACCAGTTCATCACCTTGGCCGGCATTCACATCAACTGGTTCAACACCTTCCAGTTTGCCCACGCTTACGCCCAGGGCGAAGGCATGAAGCACTACACCGAAATGGTGCAAGAGCCTGAATTCGCCGCACGTGAAAAGGGTTACACCTTCGTGTCCCACCAGCAAGAAGTGGGTGTCGGCTACTTTGACGACGTCACCACCGTGATCCAGGGGGGGTCCTCCTCAGTGAAGGCGCTGACTGGTTCCACTGAAGAAGAGCAGTTCCACTAAGCGACCCGCTGTGGAGCGAAGGCCGGGCAGCTCACAAGGCGCCCGGCCTTTTTTATTGGGTAAAATAGAGACTCAACTTTGTATAAGAGCGAGAAAGGCAGTTTGGTTATGACACCGCGAACTACCCCGGCAACATTCACTGTGCAATAAGGCCGTAGTCCGCGCGCCTTGTGCGCAATCAGCTACCAAATTCATAGTAAAGCGCGGACGGTTCCGCGCTTTTTGTTTTTCTGAATCCTCTTTTTAGACACCACCATGATCAACATCACACTTCCTGACGGTTCCAAACGTGAATTCCCCGGCCCGGTAACTGTCGCTGAGGTCGCGGCCTCTATTGGTGCCGGATTGGCAAAGGCCGCGCTGGCGGGCAAAGTGGACGGCAAGGTGGTCGACACCAGTTTTCAGATGTCAGCGGACAGTGCGTTGTCTATCATCACCGCCAAAGATGCAGATGGGCTGGAGGTCATTCGACATTCCACTGCCCACTTGTTGGCTTATGCCGTCAAGGAGTTGTTTCCTGATGCGCAAGTGACGATCGGCCCTGTGATTGAGCATGGATTCTTTTACGATTTCTCGTACAAGCGACCCTTCACCCCCGAAGATTTGGTGGCCATCGAAAAGAAGATGACTGAGCTGGCGAGCAAAGATGAACCGGTAGTTCGCCGCGTATTGCCGCGTGACGAGGCGGTGGAGTACTTCAAGAGCTTGGGTGAGCAGTACAAAGCGGAGATCATTGCCAGTATTCCCGCAAACGAAGATGTCTCTCTTTACCGAGAAGGTAAGTTCGAGGATCTGTGCCGTGGTCCCCACGTGCCCAGCACCGGCAAGCTCAAGCACTTCAAACTGATGAAGGTGGCAGGCGCCTACTGGCGCGGTGATCACAAAAATGAAATGTTGCAGCGGATTTACGGTACTGCGTGGGCCACCAAAGATGAGCTGCAGCAGTACTTGACCATGCTGGAAGAGGCCGAGAAGCGAGATCATCGCAAGCTCGGCCGCGAGCTCGACTTGTTCCATATTGACGAGCACTCGCCCGGCACCGTGTTTTGGCATCCCAAGGGCTGGACGCTATGGCAGGGTGTTGAGCAGTACATGCGCAAGGTGTACCAGGACAATGGCTACCAGGAGGTCAAGGGGCCGCAGATCATTGACAAAAGCTTGTGGGAGAAAACAGGCCATTGGGACAAGTACCGCGAGAACATGTTCACGACAGAGAGTGAAAAGCGCGACTACGCCCTGAAGCCTATGAACTGCCCGGGCCACATCCTGATCTACAAGCAGGGCATCAAGAGCTACCGCGATTTGCCACTGCGCTTTGGTGAATTCGGCCAGTGCCACCGCAACGAGCCTTCGGGTGGCTTGCATGGAATCATGCGTGTCCGCGCATTCACCCAAGACGATGGACATATTTTTTGTACGGAAGCCCAGATCCAGGAGGAGGTGAAAACCTTCACTACGCTGCTGCAAAAGGTTTACAAAGATTTCGGTTTCACCAACATCATTTACAAATTGTCGACTCGCCCCGAGAAGCGTATCGGGACCGAGGAGAGCTGGGATCGTGCGGAAAACGCTTTGGCAGAGGGTTTGCGCGCCTCCGGCTGCGACTTTGAGTATTTGCCGGGCGAGGGCGCTTTTTACGGCCCCAAAATTGAGTACACACTGAAAGACGCGCTGGGTCGGCCGTGGCAATGCGGCACCATCCAGGTGGATCCCAACCTCCCAGAGCGCTTGGATGCCGAGTTTGTCGGGGAGGACGGCAGCCGCCATCGCCCCGTGATGCTGCACCGGGCCATCGTCGGAAGCCTGGAGCGCTTCATCGGAATTCTGATCGAAGAAAGTGCTGGGGCCTTGCCGGCTTGGTTGGCGCCAGTGCAAATTGCCGTGCTCAATATCACCGACGCACAGGCTGAATATGCCCGGAACGTCGCGAAAACGCTGCAGGATCAAGGGCTTAGGGTCCATTTAGATCTGCGCAACGAGAAAATAACCTATAAAATACGCGAGCATTCGATGCAGAAGCTGCCGTATCTGATTGTCATTGGTGACAAAGAGATGGCAGCAGGCGCTGTCGCAGTGCGTGCCCGAGGTGGTCAAGACCTCGGTGCAATGCCTCTGGAGTCGTTCATTGAACGTATCACCTCAGACATTGCCAACAAAACTTCCTGAAGATATTTCCAAGGATTGAGTGGTTTGTTGGCGCGCGTTGTGTGGCAACCGCTACAGTTTGTGTAGCAGATATTGTGAAGGATTGAGCCATCGCTACTGAATTTCGTGACCGCCGCCAGCGCGAAGAACGTAAACACCGTTTGAACCGTGAAATCATGGCC
>DGQR01000134.1 GCA_002390825.1 Rhodoferax sp. UBA4409 | reverse complement strand
CATCAGCAACACCAACCACGAAGAGCAGCAACCCGCCCACTTGACGCTCAAGGACGCCTCGGTGCCGGTGAGCATCAACTTGGCCAAGTACGCCGGCCCCGAAGCCCGCTACTGCCCCGCAGGCGTGTACGAGTACGTCAAGAACGAAGACAACACCGACCGCTTGCAGATCAACGCCCAAAACTGTGTGCACTGCAAGACCTGCGACATCAAGGACCCGACCCAGAACATCGTCTGGGTCACGCCCGAAGGCGGCGGCGGCCCCAATTACGCGGGCATGTAAGGCGCTCTGGCAAGCCCAAACGGGACCTCAGGGTCCCGTTTTTTTAGACATCGAGGCCGCCCATGAACACACCAGAAGCCCTGACCCTCACGACCCGAGACGGTTACGCCTTGCAGGCCCTGCGCTACCCCGCAACAGGCCCTCTGCGCGGGCATTTGGTGGTCGCAGGTGCCACCGGTGTGCCGCAGCTGTTTTACAAAAACTTCGCACTCTTTGCCGCGCAACACGGCTACAACACCCTCACGGTGGATTACCGCGGCATTGGTCTCTCCAAACCCGCCGAGCTACGTGCTTTTGAGATGAACTACCTGGATTGGGCGTTTCACGATGTTGCGGCTGCAGTGGACGCGATGGCGGATGACACCGTTCCTCTTTTCATGGTGGGGCACTCGTTCGGCGGCCATGCGTTTGGTCTGCTCCCCAACCACGACAAGGTCGCGCGGTTTTATACCTTTGCCACCGGGGCGGGCTGGCACGGCTGGATGCCGCGCGCCGAGCAATTCAAGGTGCTGCTGATGTGGCACGTGATCGGCCCGCTGCTCACCCGCTGGAAGGGCTATCTGGCTTGGAGCAAGCTTCAGATGGGCGAGGACTTGCCGTTGGGTGTTTACCGGGACTGGAAGCGCTGGTGCAAGTTTCCACGTTACTTCTTTGACGACCCCGGCATGCCGCATGTAGCCGGTTTGTTCGCGCGGGTGCGTACCCCCATCATCGCGGCAAATGCGACCGATGACCTCTGGGCGCCGCCTGCGTCACGCGATGCCTTTATGGCTGCCTACAGCAACACCACGGTGCGCAAGGTGGACATCCACCCCGACCAACAAGGCATGGGGCCCATCGGCCATATGGGTTACTTCCGCAGGCAGGCACAGCCTTTGTGGGACGGCGTGCTGACCTGGTTTGGAGAGCACCAGACCGCCCGCTGAATTCACAGGGCGGCGGCGCGGGCGTCCAGCTCAGCGATGCACGCCTCCATTCGCGACCGGCACAGGTCCATCAGGGCTGGCATGTCGTCCAGCGTCATGCCGGTAGTGGGAATGGGCTCCAGCGTCTTGATGATGATGTTGCCGCTGTTCCAGCGGTTCAGGCGCATGGTGCGCTTAAAGTTGCTGCAACACAGCGGCACGATAGGTACACCGGCATTAATGGCCATCTGGAATGCGCCTTTCTTGAAGGGCAGCAAACCCTTGCCGAGGTTGCGGGTGCCTTCGGCAAACACCCAGATCGAGGTATCTTGCTCCTGCATGACCTTGGTGGTGTGCAGCATGGCGGCTTTGGCCTTCACGGCATTGCCCCGGTCGATCAAGATGTTGCCGGCCAGCCAGTAAATCTGGCCGAAAAAGGGAATCCACTTCAGGCTCTTTTTACCCAGCGACACCGTTCGGCGAGGCACGGAGCAGCCCAATACAAACAAGTCCCAGTTGGACTGGTGGTTGGCCACCACGACAAAAGGGTTGGGCTGGGATTGAAAGTCTGCCGTCTCCAGCTGCATCTTCAAGCCCAGTATCTTCAGCGCAGGAACTGAAAACATGTATCCGGAGAGCCGCGAATTGTCGGGATTGAAAGGCCGCGAAAAACAGATCAGCAGGTTGACCACCGAGGCCAACAAAAACTGGATACTGATGAGCACCAGCCGTAAAAGATAGAGCATGCGAAGGAGGTGAAATGTGGCAAATGCCCGTCGAATGGTAACAAGTCGCTTCCCGATGACCATGGCTGGTTTAGAATCCAACCCGTTCAGGAGAGAGCCCTTTCAGGGGGCCGCCGAAGGCGCAGGACGGCTGATTGCAGCGGTCTGAACGCTCAGGCAAAAGGACTGACAAGTGCTGGCCATGCATGCATAGCCAGCAACACCCCACTGGAGAGAGTTTGCGCCGCACAGCGGCCTGCAAACCACCGAAGGAGCAACCCGCAGTCTGCGCACCCCACACCGTGCACGCAGGCCCGGCGAATCTCTCAGGTAAAGCGGACAGCGGGGGCAGCACCGGATGGGCGCAATTGGGCGTGCATCCGGGTTTGGATTGCCCCTCCGGCGCCCTGCGCCGGGATTGTTTGGATCGCCGCCATGTCCGCTTCTGACACAACCTTGTTGACCACGCCACTCAATGCACTCCACATAGAGCTGGGCGCCCGCATGGTGCCGTTCGCCGGTTACTCCATGCCGGTCCAGTACCCCGCCGGCCTGATGGCCGAGCACCACCACACCCGCAAAGCGGCTGGCTTGTTTGACGTGTCCCACATGGGCCAGTTGCGCCTGAGCGGGCCGGACGCTTGCGCGGCCTTCGAGAGCCTGATGCCGGTGGACGTGATCGACCTCGCCGTGGGCAAACAACGCTATGGCCTGCTGCTAACCGAAGAAGGCACCATCATCGATGACCTGATGTTCTTCAAAAAGGCGCAAGACGAGCTGTTCGTCATCGTCAACGGTGCTTGCAAGGTGGGTGATATCGCCCACATCCAAGCCCGGATTGGCAGCCGCTGCCAGGTCACCCCCCTGCCCGACTACGCACTGCTGGCCCTCCAAGGCCCGCAGGCGGTGACGGCGCTGGCCCGCTTGGCACCCGGCGTGGAAAAGCTGGTGTTCATGACGGGTGGAGACTTCACGGTCGACACCGGCACCCAAAAGATTGACGTCTTCCTCACCCGCAGCGGCTACACCGGTGAAGACGGGTTCGAGATCTCGGTCCACGACGACCACGCCGAAGCGCTGGCCCGCGCCCTGCTGGCACAGCCCGAAGTGCAGCCCATCGGCCTGGGTGCCCGCAACTCCCTGCGCCTGGAAGCCGGTTTGTGCCTGTATGGCAACGACATTGACACCAGCACCACACCGATAGAAGCCAGCTTGAACTGGGCCATCCAGAAGGTGCGCCGCACCGGTGGCGCACGCGAAGGCGGATTCCCCGGCGCTACAAAAATCCTAGCTGCTCTCGCAGATTCCACGGGCGCCAGCGGCACAAAAGGCACCAAAAAGCGGGTGGGCCTGATCGCGCAGGAGCGCATTCCGGTGCGCGAGCACACCGAGCTGCAAGACGGCGCGGGCAACCGCATCGGCGAAGTCACCAGCGGACTGCTCGGCCCCACCATCAACCAGTGTGTAGCCATGGGCTACATCGATGCATCGCTGGCGGCTTTGGGCACCCCAGTGGTGGCCATCGTGCGGGGTAAGCCGGTGCCCATGGTGGTGAGCGCCATGCCCTTTGTGCCCACGAACTACTACCGCGGCTGTTCCAAGACAACCTGAGACTGAAAACTGCAGATTCAGCCGCTACAGTGGCGTCTGGCAGGTTCTAGTTCCGGTGGTTCAACCCTTTACCGCAAACCCTTTTTTCAAGTTTCAGGAGAACGTTATGTCTATCAAATACACAGCCGATCACGAATGGCTCCAAGTCGAAGGCGATATTGCCACCGTCGGCATCACCCACCACGCGCAGGATGCGCTGGGCGACGTGGTGTTTGTGGATCTGCCCGCCGTGGGCGCCAGCATTGACGCTAAGGCCGTGGCCGGCGTAGTTGAGTCCGTGAAGGCGGCTGCCGACGTGTACATGCCCGTGACCGGAGAAATCACCGAAGTCAACGAAACCCTGCGCGACGACCCGTCTCTGGCCAACACCGACCCGCTGGGTGCCGGCTGGTTCTTCAAGGTCAAGCTGTCCAACCCGGCCGAACTCGAAGGCCTGATGGACGAAACCAGCTACACCGCTTTCGCCGCCAACGCTTAAAGCCGCTTTGCAGGCCCTGCCTGCAAAGTATCCGGGAGCCCGCCCTGAACCAGCAGGCTACCCGTTTGTGTGAACTGCCCACCACCGAACGCCACCGCCATGTCCACTTCTCCTACCACCTCCACGCCCACCTTGGCCCAGCTGGAAAACGCCAGCGAATTCCAGGCACGCCACATTGGCATCTTTGCTGACGATGAAGCGCTGATGCTTCAGGTCATCGGTGAAAAGTCGCGCAGCGACTTGATTGCCAGCATCGTGCCCGCCAGCATTGCGCGCAAAAGCGCCATGGCGATTCCGGCGGCCATCACCGAGGCGGCTGCACTGGCAGAACTGAAGGCGGTTGCGGGCAAGAACAAGGTGCTCAAGAGCTTCATCGGCCAGGGCTACTACGGCACCCACACCCCTGGCGTGATCCTGCGCAACATCCTGGAAAACCCAGCTTGGTACACCGCTTACACGCCCTACCAGGCCGAGATCAGCCAGGGCCGCATGGAAGCGCTGGTGAACTTCCAGACCATGGTGTGCGACCTCACCGGCATGCCGATTGCCAATGCCTCCATGCTAGACGAAGCCACGGCCGCTGCTGAGGCGATGACGCTGGCTCGCCGCTCGGTCAAGGCCAAAGGCAATGTATTCGTGGTGGCGGGTGATGCGCACCCGCAAACCATTGAAGTCATCCAGACCCGCGCGGCACCACTGGGCATCACCGTCAAGCTAGCCAACTCCCAAGAAGAATGGGATGCACTGATTGCCGGCGACGACTACTTTGCCGTGCTGGAGCAGTACCCTTCCACCAGCGGCCGCTTGGGTGAAGAAGGCGAGGATGTCAAAACCGTGCACCGCAAAGGCGGCGCTTACATCGTGGCGGCTGATCTGCTGGCCCTCACCCTGCTAGTCCCCCCGGGCGAGTGGGGGGCGGGCGACCCCACAGGCGCGGCCGACATTGTGGTGGGCACCACCCAGCGCTTTGGCATGCCGCTGTGCAACGGCGGCCCGCACGCCGCTTACATGGCCTGCCGTGACGAGTTCAAACGCTCCATGCCCGGCCGTCTGGTGGGCGTGAGCATCGATACCCATGGCAACCCGGCTTACCGCCTCGCCCTGCAAACCCGCGAGCAGCACATCCGCCGCGAAAAAGCCACCTCCAACATCTGCACTGCGCAGGTGCTGCCGGCAGTGGTGGCCAGCATGTACGCCATGTACCACGGCCCCGAAGGCCTCAAGCGCATCGCTACCCGCGTAGCCACCCTCACCGCCATTCTGGCCAAGGGCCTGGAGCAACTGGGCATCAACACCGGCCGCCCCGAAACCTTCGACACCCTTTGCCTCAAGACCGATGGCGCTACCAAATCCATAGCTGCCCGCGCAGTATCCGCGGGCGCGAACGTGCGAATTGCTTGGGATGACTACATCTGCATCTCGCTGGATGAGACCACCACCCGCGACGATGTCGAGCTGCTGTGGAGCCTTTTCGCGCAGCCGGGCCAGACGTTGCCCACGGTCGAAGCGCTCCAGGCCGGCGCACAACCTTTGATCCCCGCTGCCCTGCGCCGCACCAGTGCATTCTTGACTCACCCGGTGTTCAACACCCACCACTCCGAGACCGGCATGCTGCGCTACATCCGCATGCTGAGTGACAAGGATTTGGCGCTGGACCGCAGCATGATCCCGCTGGGCTCCTGCACCATGAAGCTCAACGCGACCAGCGAGATGATCCCCATCACCTGGCCCGAGTTCGCCAACATCCACCCCTTCGCACCCGCCGACCAGCGCGAGGGTTATGCCGAGCTGGACGCCCAGCTGCGCGCCTGGCTGTGCGCCGCCACCGGCTACGCGGGGATCAGCCTGCAACCCAACGCCGGCAGCCAGGGCGAATACGCCGGCCTGCTCGTCATCAAGGCCTACCACGAGGCCCGTGGCCAAGGCCACCGCAACATCTGCCTGATCCCCAGCAGCGCACACGGCACCAACCCTGCCAGTGCCATGATGGTCGGCATGACGGTGGTGGTCACCAAGTGCGATGACAACGGCAACGTGGACATGGCCGACCTCTCTGCCAAGTGCGAGCAGCACAGCGCCAACCTGGCCGCGGTGATGATCACTTACCCCAGCACCCACGGCGTGTTTGAAACCTCGGTCAAAGAACTGTGCGCATTGGTGCACCAGCATGGCGGCCGGGTCTATGTGGACGGCGCCAACATGAACGCGCTGGTGGGCACTGCCGCCCCCGGCGAGTTCGGCGGCGACGTGAGCCACCTGAACCTGCACAAGACCTTCTGCATCCCCCACGGCGGTGGCGGCCCCGGCGTGGGCCCCGTGTGCGTGGTGGAAGACCTGGTGCCCTACCTGCCCGGCCATGCCACGGGTGGTGTGCCCGGCACCGGTGCCGTCAGTGCGGCACCTTTGGGCAACGCAGCCGTGCTGCCGATCAGCTGGATGTACTGCCGCATGATGGGCCCGGACGGCCTGCAGCAAGCGACCGAAGTGGCCATCCTGAGCGCCAACTACATCAGCGCGCGCTTGGCTGACCACTTCCCTACGCTGTACGCATCAAGCAACGGGCATGTCGCCCACGAGTGCATCTTGGATTTGCGCCACTTCAAGGAAACCTGTGGCGTCATGGCCGAAGATGTGGCCAAGCGCCTGATGGACTATGGCTTCCACGCGCCCACGCTGTCCTTCCCCGTGCCCAACACCTTGATGGTGGAGCCCACCGAGAGCGAGACGCTCGCCGAGCTGGACCGATTCATCGACGCCATGATCGCCATCCGTGGCGAAATTGCGCAAGTCGAGGGCGGTGTCTGGCCACAGGACAACAACCCCTTGAAGCATGCTCCACACACCGCTGCCAGTGTGATTGGCGCCGCGTGGGACCGCCCTTACAGCCGTGAGGTCGGCGCCTTCCCGGTAGCGACCCTGAAGGCGGCCAAGTACTGGCCTACTGTGGGCCGGGTGGACAACGTGTATGGCGATCGCAACCTCTTCTGCAGCTGCGTGCCTGTGGCGGATTACGCCAGCGCATAAAGGAAGGTCTCACACCACCAAAAAAGGTTTTCAGGGCGGCTGTGCATTGCATGCCGCCGCCCTCGCCGGGCTCGCCCCGGCATCGCAGCGGGAGAGCCTGCCGCCCACTCGGGCAGCAGCGCCGAAGGAGCAACCACCCCGGAAACTCTCAGGTACCCAGGACCGCTGTGATCGTTTGCACTCTGAAGAGCTGCCGCGCATTTGTCCGCCGGCACACCGCAGGAGCAAGCCGGCTGCCCACCAGGCAGCGGGTGAATCTCTCAGGTCTCAAACAGAGGGGGCTCGCCTGGCACGCAGTGTGCACAGGCGTGTTCCCTTGTTTGCGACACATCTGAAAGAGCTCTCATGAAACACATTGCCATCATCGGCGGCGGCATCACTGGCGTAACCAGCGCCTACACCCTGGCCAAGGCCGGCTACCAAGTCACCCTGATCGAGAAGAACCGCTACGCGGGCATGGAAACGTCCTATGCCAACGGCGGCCAACTCTCGGCCTCCAACGCCGAGGTCTGGACCCACCCCAGCACCCTCGTGAAGGGCCTGAAATGGATGTTCACCAAAGACGCCCCCTTGCTCATGAACCCCGCCCCCACCTGGCACAAGCTGAGCTGGATGACAGAGTTTGTGGCCTCTATCCCCAAGTACCGCGAGAACACCGAAGCCACCACCCGCCTGGCCATTGCAGCACGCGAACACCTGTTTGCCTGGGCGCAGGCGGAGGGCATTGACTTCGACCACCAGCGCAAAGGTATCTTGCACATCTACCGCAACAAAGCGGGCTTTGAACACGCGGGCAAGGTCTCCACCATGCTGGCAGCCGGGGGACTCTCGCGCCGCACCGTCACACCTGAAGAGATGCGCGCCATTGAGCCCACCCTGCAAGGCACCTACTACGGTGGCTACTACACCGAGAGCGATTCCACCGGCGACATCCACAAGTTCACCCACGGCATGTCGCAAGCCTGCGCGCGCCTGGGCGTGACCACGCTTTACGGCCATCAGGTCGCCAGCGCCAGCACCGACGGAACAGTCGCGACGCTGGAGTTGCAACACGAGGGCGGAGCTGAGACCCACCGGTTTGACGGCGTGGTGGTGTGCGCCGGTGTGCACGGCCGTGGCATTGCCGCACAACTGGGCGACCGACTGAACATTTATCCGGTCAAGGGCTATTCCATCACCGTGCAACTGAACGACGAAGCCAGCCAACAAGCCGCGCCTTGGGTCAGCCTGCTGGACGACGAAACCAAGTTGGTGACGAGCCGCTTGGGGGCAGACCGCTTCCGCGTGGCGGGCACTGCCGAGTACAACGGCATTGACTACGACATCCGCGCCGACCGCATCCGCCCGCTGATTGCCTGGGTCAACCAGCTCTTCCCTGGTGTGAACACCCGCCGCTGTGAACCCTGGGCCGGCCTGCGACCCATGATGCCGAACATGATGCCGCGCGTCGGCCGTGGCAAGCGCAACAACGTGTTCTACAACACCGGCCATGGCCACCTGGGCTGG
>DGQR01000156.1 GCA_002390825.1 Rhodoferax sp. UBA4409 | reverse complement strand
CCCAGCAGCACCAGCACGGTGATGACGGCCGCAGCCTCGAAATAGACGGCCACCGCGCCGTCCGTGCCGCGCATGGCGGGCGGAAACAGGCCGGGTGCCAGCGTGGCCACGATGCTGTAGAGCCAGGCCGCGCCTGTGCCCAACGCGATCAGCGTGTACATGTTGAGGCTGCGGTGACGGACCGAAGCCGCCGCCCGCGCGAAGAAGGGCCAGCCAGCCCAGAGCACGACCGGCGTGGCCAGCAGGAGCTGCACCCAGTTCGACGACCGAGGTGCGACCAGATGGTGGATGTTGAAGAGGTGGCCGCCCATCTCGAGCGCGAACACCGGCAGCGTCAGGGCCAGGCCGATCCAGAAGCGCCGCGTCATGTCGCGCAATTCGGCGCTTTCGCCGGACGTCCCTGTCGCGATCACCGGCTCCAGCGCCATGCCACAGATGGGACAGTTGCCCGGACCCATCTGCCGCACCTGGGGATGCATAGGGCAGGTGAACGCGACGTCGTGGTCCGCAGCGGTTACCGAATCGCTGACGGGCTTGGATGGAGGCACTGCTTTGTGATGCCCATGGTGATGGTGGTCTGCCATGTGACTGGAGCCGGTGCCCTCAAGCTCCAGATTCATGCCGCAGATCGGGCACTGTCCCGGCGCAGGCTGCCGAACTTCAGGGTGCATGGGGCAGGTGTAGGCCTGTCCAGCGGCGACCGTGCTGGCCTGGTGCGTCATGAGGGGCCGGTCAGGAGCGCCCGGCTCGGAAGTACTTTTCAAGTCAGGGTGACGTTGCACGCCGTTCTCCTTGTGGTTTTTCTCGCTGGCTTCAACGTCTTCGGGGCCGATCTCTAACTGGCCAGTAGGCGTACCCCCATCCAGCCGGCCAGACCGATCAGGCAAGCCCAGCACAGCCAGAAGAGGGCGCGTTCCCACCGCAGTGGCGGGCCCGCACGATTTTTCAGCCTGTACTTGAGGGTCATGCCCGCCCCGTGCACCAGCAGGCCCACGATCAAGAGCGCCACCGCGAAGCGCTGAAGCACTTTAGGCACGAGCAGTGCGAGCCCCGCCCCCAAGACGATGGCGCCCAAGCCGGAGGCGAGCTCAGCGGCCTTGATGGTCGATGACGGACTTCTCATGCTTGGCGCGTCGAGGAATGAATCGGGGCGTGATGGCTGCATAGCGCTGCCAAGCCTCACCAAACGCTGCTTCAGAGTCGCGCTCTTCGCTGATGGCCAGGCGGACATACATGACCACCAGCACGGGGAACATGGCCAGCGTCAACAGCGTGGGCCACTGCAGAAGGAATCCCGCCATGATGGCAACGAAACCGATGTACTGAGGGTGACGCACGACGCGGTAGGGGCCTGTCGTGGCCAGTTCATGTCGGCGTTGGGCCTGGTAGAGCACGTGCCAGGCATTAGATAGCAGCCAGAAGCCGCCCCCGATGAATACAAAGCTCAGGATATGCATCACTCCGCCGTGCGGGTCGCCTTGCTGGTCGGTGAGCAGCCACCAGAGGTGGCCCGCCTCGTGTCCAAAGAGGTTGACGTCCGGAAAGCGTTGGCCCAGCCAACCCGAAAGTAGGTAGATCGTGAGCGGAAAACCATACATCTCGGCGAACAGTGCCACGATGAAGCCGGTGTAGGCCCCAAAGCTGCGCCAATCGCGCAGGGTGGTGGGCTTGAAAAAACTGTAGGCAAAGCCCACGAACACGCCCACGTTGAGGAACACCAGCCCCCACAGCCCATAGTCATTGCTCGCGCTGGTCACGGCTAGGTCCTTCCTTGTGGTCTTTGTGGCCCTGACCGGATCCCCCATGACCCCCGTGCCCGTGACCCTTGTGCATGAATAGATGCATCACGGGGCAAGCCAGCAAGAGCAGGTAGGGCAGCGCGCCGAACAGGTGAGCCCGGTGCTCCGTGAGTAGAAAGTAGCCACCCACCAGGGCCGCGACCAGCAGGCTCAAGCCGGCGGGCGACTTCCAAAAGGACGGGGGGCCGTCAGGCTGGGATTGGTTCATGAAAGCCTCCTGGCAGTGACAAGTTACTAGCCGAGTTAATTGCCGAGTTACTTGCCGGGCCTGGCCGCCTCGCGGTCCACCATCATCTGCATCATCTGCTCCATCATGGCCATGCGGCGCTCCATCTGCATGTGCATGTTCATCATCCCGCTCATGCCCGCCATGCCGGACGCTCCACCTGCACTGGCCGCTGGCGTTTGGCCCGTGCCAGCCTGGGCTGTTGGCGGCATCATGCCCATGCCCCCCGGCGCCGAGCCGCCGGGGCCACCGCCCATCCGGCCCATCATGGCCATGCCGGACTGCATCAACTTCATGTGCTCGTCCATCAGTTTGGCCCGCTCGGCCGGGCTCTTGGCGGCCTGCATCTTCTGGTGCATGTCCTGCATGGCCTTCATCTGCTGGTTGATGGCCTCGGGACTGGGTGCTGCGCTAGGCGTGGAGGAATTTGCTGCAGCAGTGCTGCCGGCTGGGTGATGTGCCGAATGATCCTCTTCGGCCTTGGGTGTTTGCGCGAAGGCAATTCCAGAGATGACAGCTGTGGCCACTGTGGTGGCAGCAAGAATTCGTGTTCGCATGATGAGTTTCTCCTTGAGTTTCAACTGCACTATCCGTGCCTCAGTGCAGTTGCTCTTTGATCTGCGTCAAGCTTCTGTGCTCTCTTGCTTGAAAAGCCAGAAGCAAGCTCTTGCGCCGGACGAAGGCTCCCCAACAGACATGTGCTGCAAGAGTGTCGTTTTTATCTCTGGGGCCGATGGCTCAATGTCCTGCAGCGATCAAGCCATCTCGGCCATCTTCCGGCATTCATCGGCACATCGCATGCAGGCTTGTGCGCAGTCTTGACAGTGCTGCATCTGATGTTTGGCACATTCGTCGCCGCACATTTGGCATACCTGAGCACAGGCAGAACAGACTTGCTTTGACGTTTCGCTGGCTCGTCCCATCACAGAAGCGGCAAGTGCGCAGATTTCCGCGCAATCAATATCCAGTGCGATGCACTTGGCCATTGCCTTTACCTCTTGCTCCTGAAGGCAAGACGCTGCGCAGTGATTACATGCCTGCGCACACTCGTAGCAAGTGGTGACGCACGACGAAAATTGCTGATGGGGCATTGAAATCTCCTTCGGTTGTGAAGCTGCACGGTCCAACTGGGAACGCATCAGGTGCCAGCCCACACGCTCAGGCGGGCTTATCACTCAACCAAGTTAAATCGCGGCAGTTTTTAAGACTGTAGGAGTCGGCCTTAAGCCCGGGCCGGTAAGGTGTGGATTGAGTAGTTCAGGCGGTTGCTTCAGCCTTCGACCGTCGCTCTGGAAAAACAAGCCTGAATC
>DGQR01000183.1 GCA_002390825.1 Rhodoferax sp. UBA4409 | reverse complement strand
TCCCCTTTGTGAATGGTGGTGGATAGTTGACTACTTGCGAACTTGCTATTTCGACTACTTAGTAATTAAAAGTAAATGAGAGGGAATGCGCGGTAAGAACTTAACAGCTTAATTGCACCAATATGATGCATTTACTATTTCTGGATTTGAACCCAAGTCCACTCTAACTTTTAAGGTCTGCTCCGCAGCGGTTGCTGCCGTTCGAGTTTTCAACGTGAATGCCCTTGGCGTGCCGGATTGCGATCACTCCTATTCATGCATCGTGGTAATGCGCAGAGACAGGTTTCAGGCGCGCAGTTGACATTGCTAGAGAGTTGACAACAGCGTGCAGAGATCTGCAAGCTCGACGAGCAAGACTGCAGCAGCATCAAGCATGGTGCGATCAATCACCTGGGCGTGTCGCCAGCGTTGATGGCTTACCGCGAGCACAAGGCCATGCTGGGCAAGACTTAGGCCGGCGAGAAGTTCCCGGCGGTTGTGATGATGGGGGCTGGCTGGATGGTGGTCCCCGACATCAAACCAGGCAAGTGATGGTGAGTGGCTGACCCGCCCTGGGTCAGCCACTCAGTCGGGATCGCTGTTTGCAGGTGATCCCGTCCTTTTTGTCAGTTGGCGCAACAGCGCTGTGGCCAACCAGCCATCACTTTGATCCACCCGAAGCCTTGGCCACGTAGGCCGCCAGGGCGGCAATTTGCGCATCACTGAGTTTGCCGTTGTAGGACGGCATCTGCCCAATGCCGTTGCGCAGCGCGGTGGCCACGCGCTTGGCATCGGGCTTGAGCTCGTCCAGGCTGGGGCCCACGGCGCCTTCGGCTCCCGCGTCCTTGAGCGCATGGCACAGGGCGCAGGCAGGCACCGCGCCTTGGCCGAACAACACCTTGCCTTGTTGAAGTTGCGCGGCATCGTCGGCGGCGTGCACGGGCAGCACTGTGAATGCCAACGACCACAGGGCAGCGACCAACGCGTGTTTTTGGATTGTGCGCTTCATGCCACGCTCACTTTCACGGCGTGGTCGGCCCAGCTGGTGTTGTTGTAGCCGCCCGCGTTTTCCATGCGTTGTTCGGGCTGCACGTTGCCTGCGGTGTCGGTGGCTCGGCTCGCCAGGGTGAACTGGCCCGCCGGCAGGCGCGCCGCAAAAACAAACTGCCGCCACGCAAAGCGGCCGAGGTCGGGCCCCACCATGCGCGCGAGCTGCCAGGTTTTTCCGCCGTCCAGAGAAACCTCGACCTTGGCCACCGCGTTCATGCCGCCAAACGCCACGCCATGGATCTGTGTGTCACCCGCTTTAAGCGGGGCGCCGTCCGTGCCGGGACCGTTGATCCACGACTTCACCGTCATTTCCTGCACCGATGGCTGCGACGGGTCGCCCTTCGCGCCGGGCGGTGAAATGCGGTAGCCGTGCGACATGATGCGTGCGTCGGTCTCCTGAGCGGTGAAGGCCAGGCGTTTGACGTACTTGATGTTGTTCACGCCCGTGTAACCCGGCACGATCAAGCGCAGTGGGCCGCCGTGGGCCAGCGAAATCGGCACACCGTTCATTTCCCAGGCCAGCAGGGCATCGGCGAGTGCGGCAGCAGGCACCGAGCGTTCCACGATCACGCTCTTGGGGTCCAGTCCATCGGGGAGTTTTTCGCCGCCTGTGCCGGTGAGGTAGGCCATGCCGGCCTCCACGCCGCCCAGGGCATCCACCACCCAGCGCACCGGCACACCGCTCCACACCACACAGCCTGCTGCGCCCACTTGCCAAGGCGTTCCACTGGGCTTGTTGGGGAAGTAGCCGCGTCCGTTGCCAGAGCATTGCAACACCATCGCCGTGGTCTCGATGCCTATGCGCTTGAGGTCGCCCAGCGTGAGTTTGCGCGGGTTCTTCACCCCCTCGATGTTGATCTCCCAGGCATCGCGGTTGCCCAGGATCGAGGCGTCGGGCGCGGGCAGGTTGTTGCGGATGTAGAGCTGCTCGGACGGCGTGATTACGCTGGTGCCGAACACACTGCGCTTGGTCTCAATGGTGGTGCTGCTGTGCACGATCAGGCTGGCCGGGTCCTTCCAGCCCACGTACGCTGGCAGAGGCTTGGCAGCACCGGCCAAGGCGACGGGCGCGGTCTCACCAGCAGCGGCTGCGGTGCGGCCAAAGCTGGCCAGACCAACGGCAGCCAAAGCAGCGCCGCTGCCGGCCAGCAGGTGGCGCCGGGGGAGCGAGGTGGGTTGTTGGTTCATTTCTGGGGTCTCCGGTGGTTGGGCGTCGTGCGCCGGTTGGGGTGAAAGGGGTGAGCGGTTGATTCGTTGACAGGGACGCGGTGCCTCAGCCTGGCCCGGACACGGGAGGTGCCTGCAGTGCCGTCTGCGCGACCGCCAGTGCCTTCTTTTTCTGGGCCACCAGCAACAAGGGCTTGCCCTCGCGCGAGCGGATCACCTTCCAGTGCACGTTGCTCCACCAGCCGCTGGCCTCGCGCAGGTCCACAGACTGGTCAAAGGCATACACCGTCACCATGCCGCCCTTCTCGAAGAACGTGGTGAGGTGGTAAGCGAGGTGACCTTCGATATCGCATGGCCGCATGAGTTGGGGAAACCCGGGCACCACGTTGGCGTCCCGCATGCCCAGGTGCATGAGCAACTGGCGCTGCTCCATGAAACTGCCCCGCAAGCTGCGCTCGTGGTATTCGTGGTCGATCGCGTCGCGCACCATCGCTGGCGGTCGCACGGCGAGCACCCCGCCGCTGGTGCCACCGGCCAGCAAAAGCGCAGCCAGAAAACGCTGCAAGCCGCGTCGCGCCAGCAGCGGCTGCGGCTTTCGGTACAGGTGTGCCGGTGCGTCGCTGGCCTCGAAGGCGATCGCCAACTTGGCGCGCGCGCGCAAATCGAATTCGCTGTCGGGCAGGAAAGGCGCGTCGGTATCGGGGCTCATGTCTTGGTCCTGCGAAACGGGGTAACGTTGACATCGGCCTTGGGTGTCGCAGGTACCCCCATGGCCAGCTTCAAAGCGTCGCGCGCACGGGCTAGGCGCGACAACACCGTGCCGGGCGCGATCTCCAGCGCCTCGGC
>DGQR01000087.1 GCA_002390825.1 Rhodoferax sp. UBA4409 | reverse complement strand
GCACCAGCATCACCTCGCGCGGGGGCAGCAACGACGGAACCGCCACGGTGCTCGCCGAGAACCCGCATTTTGTGTTCACCGACCGTGAGCGGCGGGGTTACGGGGTCGCCGAATTCACACCCCGGCAGTTAGAGGTGAGTTTGCGGGTGGTGGATGACGTGACCCGCGTGGACAGTGGCATCACCACACTGGCTCGCTTTGCAGTAGAAGCCGGGGTTCCGAAAATAGAGACAGTGTGAGTTTCACTGTCGCATCATGCGGACTATTCAGTGGGCGAAGAGGGCGAAGAGCTCGTTTTTGAAGTGGATGCCCAAGCGGGTAAATGCCCGGTTTCTATAGGTTTTAACGCTGCTCAGTCGCAGCCCGAGGTCGAGGGAGATTCCCTCTTGCGTCATGCCCTTGAGCAGCCTGGCGCAAACCTCGATTTCCCTCGTCGTCAGTCCGCGCCCGGATTGCGCCAAGCGTTGGCTCCAGTAAGCGGTGTTGCGGACGATCGGTTGCTGGCCAGACAGCTCGATTTGTTTTTCTGCTAATGAAAGTAGCACGGGTGCCAGAGCTTCCAGATCCGATAGTTGATGGTCTTGGAAGGGCGCTTGGTGCGCATGGCGATAGAGGTTGATGGCAAACACCGCATCGTTTCGGTGTTGGAGCACCGACACCCGTTCTGCCACTCCATGTCGGTCATAAACGCGGGAGCGGTGCGTGGCAGACACCTCCTGCGCGGTGATATGGCACATGAGCAGTTTCCCTTCATCCGGATTTGCGCTGGGAAATGTCTTGTCTTGCAGATGCGGACCTGAGAGATAAGCGCGCCAGCAATCATGGGTGGTGTCTGGAATCCCGAGGCTGGACGACATGAACAGGGTAGGTACGCAGCCTTTGCCGGTCTGATAAACGGCGCAGGAGGCCGCTGGCAGTAAGGCCTGCAGATGGGTTAGCACCCCGGATGCAAAGGCGGGCTGACCGATCAGTGGAATCAGTTGCTGCACCATCTGGGCAGGCATGCCACCGGTGCGCGGTTGCCATTGACGCATGTGTAAAGGAATAGAAGCAGGTAGTGCTTGTCATCCTATGGGAGGACAGACGGCAGTAGCCCTTGGGAATACCCTCGGTTCATGCATTCACTTACAGAGCCCGTACTCCGATTTTTCGCTGACGTGTCGGTGCAGGTCGGCATGCCGCAAGACGTGGGCCTGACCCTAGGCGGCAAGCGCCGTGTGGTGCCCATTTTGGGTGGTGAGGTTTGTGGGCAAGGTTGGACAGCGCGGGTCTTGCCGGGTGGCGCGGATTTCCAGCGCATTCTCAACGATCAGGTGAGTGAACTCGATGCCCGGTATGTGCTGGAAACCGACGCTGGGGACATGATTTTTGTGCAAAACCGCGCGGTGCGAACCGCATCTGCTGACGTGATGCACCGGCTCTTGCGTGGGGAGCCCGTCGATCCAGCAGCGGTGTATTTCCGCTGTACGCCTCGCTTTGAAACATCGTCCAAAGCACTCTCGTGGATCGAAGAAAGAGTATTTCTGGGAACTGGTGAACGACGACCCGTTGAGGTGGTTATGCGCTTTTTTGAGGTGGCCTAGAGGCCACCCTTTGATTTCCTCACACTACGAATAAGGAGACATTTCATGGTTCATTTTTCTTTGGGATCCTTTGGCGCTTGCCGGCGCAGTGCCAGTGTTTTGGGCGCTGCGCTGTTGCTGGTGGGATCGGCTACCTCAGCATGGAGTCAGACGGCTTATCCGCAGCGCACTGTGCGTCTCATCGTCGGCTTCCCGGCCGGAACCGGGCCCGATACGGTGGCTCGGCTGTTGGCGCAAAAGCTTTCTGAATCGTGGAACAACATCGGCGTGGTCGTAGACAACAAGCCGGGCGCCGGTGGCACCATTGCAGCCAGTGAGGCTGCGCGCGCCACCCCCGATGGCTACACCTTGATGCTCGGGGAAACCGGACAACTCAGCATTGCCCCCAAGACGTATAACAAGCTGCCCTATGACCCGGCTCGGGATTTCGCACCTGTCAGCCAAGTGGTGAGTTCCGATTTCGTGTTGCTGGTAAATCCCCAGAAGGTGCCGGTCAAGTCCGTCAAGGAGTTTGCTACGTGGAGCCAACAGAACAAGAGCTTGTTTATGGCGACATTTGGTGCGGGGACACCCGGCCATTTCGGGGCTTTCATGTTGGGCGATGCCATCAAGTCGACCACGGATGTGGTGCATTACCGTAGCACCGCTGACGCATTAGGCGGCCTGTTTGGCGGCGATGTTCATGGGGTGTTTGCCAGCGTGGCGCTAGCGGCTCCTAATGTGAAGGCCGGCAAATTGCTGGCGCTTGGCAGCACCGGGGCTTCCCGTACTCAAGCTTTACCGGATGTACCCACCATCAAAGAGCAGGGCTACAATCAGCTGGAGTTTTCCTCGTGGTTCGGAGTCGTGGCGCCCGCCAAAGTCCCCGCTGATGTGCTGGCGAAACTCAGTGAAGACATCCAAAAGATCACGAAAGCGCCTGACACCAGAGTCAAGCTGGAAGAGCTAGGCTTTCGGGTCACCGGCACGGGGCGGGAGGAATTCGCGCGCATCATCGCTTCAGATACCGCAAGCTGGGGCAAAGTCGTTGCCAGTACCGGTTTCAAGGCCGACTGAAGCCAAAGACCCCTGCACAGGCAAAGCAACGCTTAGCCTGCAGGTTGCAACACTTCCAGCAGGCGATCCAGCCCACCCTCGTTGATGGCCACCTGGGCTTGCGCACGCACCGCGGGCTTGGCGTGGTAGGCCACGGAGAGGCCAGCTGCTCCCATCATTGGCAGGTCGTTGGCACCATCGCCCATGGCAATGCACTGCTCGGGGCGAATGTTCATCAGGGACGCCACCTCGAGCAGCGTGCGGCGCTTCTCGGCGCCGTCGCAAATCTCGCCCCAGCTTTGCTGGATCAAGCCACCGGTGAGCGCGCCGCCCTCGATTTCCAGCGCGTTGGAGCGCATGAAGTCGATGGCCAGAAGCGCGCACACGTGTTCCGCAAAGTAGGTGAACCCGCCGCTGACCAGCAGCACTTTCAAGCCAGCCTTCTGGCAGGCCGCGACCAAGGCAGCCGCGCCCGGATTCAGGCGGAGGCGCTGGGTTTTGACGCCTTCCAGATCGGCCACTGTCACGCCTTGCAGCAGGGCCAATCGGCGGCGCAGGCTGTCTTTGAAGTCGGTGATCTCGCCGCGCATGGCAGCTTCGGTGATGGCGGCCACCTCGGCCTTGCG
>DGQR01000079.1 GCA_002390825.1 Rhodoferax sp. UBA4409 | reverse complement strand
AGCGCCCGTGATTGGATTGCGTAGCCCTTGTGTGTTTGTTAACAAGGAATCGCACCATGTTTCAGCCTTCCGCCCTTTTTGCGGCATTGATCACTGCCTTTGCCTCCGGCGCCTATGCCCAAGTTCTGGAGGTGCATGAAGACGCTGATGGCGGCTGGGAAGCCCTTGCGGCGGCAGCAGCGCCCAAGCTGAGCGCGTCCACCCTGGCGAAGGCAGCGCCCACGGCGGCAGAAGCCCGTGCGCGCAGTTACCAGACCTTCTTGAATCAAGTCAACAAGCCCTATGCCAATCAGCTGGGTAGCGGCAATGGCAGCGGTGTCGTCGTCGGGGTTGTGGACTCCGGGGTGCAAGTCAGCCACCCTCAATTGCGCAGTCAAGTGATTGCAACTTACAACGCCTTCAATGGCGGCACCGATGTGACCGACCAAATGGGCCACGGCACCCACGTGAGTGGCTTGGTCGCAGGAAGTCTGGCGAACGGGTCCCTGCTCGAGGGCGTGGCGCCCGGTGCGAAGCTGGTAGTCGCCAAGGTGTTCACCACCGGTGGTTCTGACAGCCTCACGATCGGCCGGGGTATTGACTGGGCGGTGAATGTACAAAAGGCGCCCATCGTCACGCTCAGCTTGGGCAGTAACGCAGCTGCCATGCAGTCCAACATTCAAAACGCCGTCAACAAGGGGGTTCTGATCACGGCCGCTTTGGGCAATGACGGACGCGCCAGCGGCAGCTGGCCCGCCGCTTACGCCAAACAAACGTGGGCCAAGGGGCAGATCATCGCGGTGGGCGCACTCGACGCCAACAGCAAGCGCGCCAGCTTCAGCAATTACGACGCCACCTTGGCCAACTGGACCGTGTTTGCGCCCGGGGTCAACATCGCCTCCAGCTACTCCACACCTGCCATGCCCGGCAGCTACGTCTATATGTCGGGCACCTCCATGGCAACGCCGATTGTGGCGGGCCAAGCGGCATTGATCAAAAGTAACTGGAACTTCCTGCCTGCCACAGACATTGCGCAAATCATCTTTCAATCCGCCACCCGTTTGTGCAGCGATAACGTGGCAGCGGCTGCGTGCCTGTCTCGCACCAAGGCGGACGCTGTATACGGTTGGGGCTTGGTGAACGTCGGTGCTTCTTTGCAGCCTATTGGCGGTCTTAACCTCGGTACTAAAACAGGCGCAGTGATTAGCTTTGCGGGCGCCAGCCTCGCCACGCCCAAAAGCGGGCTCGCCACAGGGCTCAAAACGGTCAATACCTTGGCAGTCGACAAGTTCAACCGGGCCTTTCAGGTCAATGTGGGCGCCAGTGTGAGCAGCACGTCGACAGCGACATCCGCTTTGCCCATCAGCAAGACCACGACCACGACGACCACCGGCGCTAAATTCAGCGCGGAGTACACCAACTTGGTCACCGAGCAAACCATGCTGGGCTTAGCGGCAGAGCAGATGCCCCTGACCTTGGCCCGCATGAGCTTTTCAAGCCCATCGAGTGCGGGCTTTGCCTGGGGCGTCGGTACCGGTGGCAGCAGCGATGCATTTTTCGGCCTGCAGGCCACGGGCAGCGCGCCTTTGAGCCTGGCCGACGAGGCGAGCCGCTTCAATGCGCCGTATTTCAGCCTGGCGCAGAACGCCACCCATGCCGGCACTTCGTGGAAGCTTGCTAGCGGGGATGTTTTGCGCATGGGCTCCGTGGTGCAAGGCAATCCCTTGAACAGCTCGCCGTGGCAATCGGCACCTTTTGCGGACACGCAGCGCACCGTCGCGGTGTTGGAGTACCAAAGCCGCTGGGGTGATGCGACCACCGTTGTTTCCGCGGGGCAGCTCCTCGAAAACAACTCTCTGCTGGGCGCCAGCGGCACCGAGGCCTGGGCCATGGAAGGCAAAGCCAGCACACGCTTTGTCACCTTGGCTGCATCCAAGCCGGTTGCTGCCCGTGTGTCTGCCTCAGCCATGTTGACCCTGGGGCAGGCCGATGCCTTCCGCAATCAAGGTGCCTCACTGATCGACGGAACCAGCGCGGTGCGGCAAATGGCCTGGAGTTTTGGTTTGGCGCGTGAGAGCTTGTGGCGCACCGGCGACAAGCTGGGTTTCAGCGTTTTCATGCCTTTGCGCACCATGTCCGGCGAGATGCAGGTCACCACCGCCGTAGAGCAAAGCCAGGAAGACGGCAGCCTGCGTTACGCCCAGCAGACCCTGAACTTGGCGCCGAGCGGCATGCAAAAGGATGTGGCGCTCTCGTACCAAAGCCCCAAGGTGTGGGGCGGCACCGTGGCCGCTCAAGCCCTGCTGAAGCTCGAGCCCGGCCATAATGCAAACGCCGAACCCCAGCTGGGACTCGGCGTGCGATATCAGCGCAAGTTCTGAAAACGGTTCAAACCACACGCACGGTCAAAGGCTCCAGCCCTTCGACCGTGGCGTAGAGCACATCACCGCGCACCACCGCGCCCACACCCTCGGGGGTGCCGGTAAAGATCAGGTCCCCGGGCTGCAGAGTCCACGCGGCAGACAGCTGCTCAATGGTTTCAGCAATGTTCCAGATCAGCTTGGCCACGCTGCTGCGTTGGCGGCCCGAACCGTTGACGGTCAGTGCAATGTCGGCTGCCTCCACGGCCGGCACCTGTGCCGCAGGGGTGATTGAGCCGATAGGTGCCGAGTGCTCAAAGCCCTTGCCGATGCACCAGGGGCGACCTTGTTTTTTCATGTCGTTCTGGAGGTCGCGGCGGGTCATGTCCAAGCCCACGGCGTAGCCGTAAATGTGGCGATGCGCGTCCGCTGCACGGATGTTGCTGCCTCCTGTACCGATGGCCACCACCAGCTCCACCTCATGGTGCAGGTTGGAGGTGAGGGTGGGGTAGGGAATGTCGACCGCTTGTCCGGCATCCGCCGCGAGCACGGCGTCTGCGGGCTTCATGAAAAAGAACGGCGGCTCCCGGCCGGTGTGCCCCATTTCTTTGGCATGTTCCTCGTAGTTGCGGCCGACGCAGTAGATGCGGTGCACCGCAAAGCGGCCGGCCGCTCCGGTCACCGCAATGCTGGGGATGGCAGGTGGTGGCAATACAAAACTCATCAGCAACTCCAGTAGGTCAGCGTTGGGCTGGTTCGGGGGTCAGGCGGACTTCACCACCAGGTCAAAGTGTTCCACCACCGGTGGTTGTGCGAAAAACGGGCCGACGATCCCACGCCACTGGGTAAACAGTTCATTTTCACGAAAGCCCACAGTGTGGTCTTCCAGGGTGTCCCAAAAGATTTGCAGCACATAGCGCTCCGGGCTCTCGATGCCCTTGTTGACTTTGTAGCCCTGGCAACCCTTGGCCTTGCTGATCACGTCGCGCAAACCGCGGGCAATGGCTTCGTCAAAAGCGGCGTTCTGGCCGGGATGAATGCGGATGTCTGCAAGCTCAAGAATCATGGGGTCTCCAAAAAATCGGGGTAAGCAGGAATAGTAACGGCATCGGTTTATGCTCGCCGGCATGAAGTTGTACAGCTATTTCCGCTCGTCCGCCGCCTTCCGGGTGCGCATCGCTCTGGGCCTCAAGGGCCTGCCATTTGACTACGCAGCGGTCCACCTCGCCCACGGTGAACAGCTCCGCCCCGATTACCGCTCCACCCATGCTGATGGCTTGGTTCCGGTGTTGGACGATGGTGGGGAGCTGCTGACCCAGTCGCTGGCCATCATGGAGTACCTGGACGAAACCCACCCGGCCCCCGCCTTGCTGCCGGCAAGCCCGCTTGCCAAAGCCAAAATGCGGGCGCTGGCGCTCGCGATTGCCTGCGAAATCCATCCCTTGAACAATTTGCGCGTGCTCAAGTTTTTGAAAGACGGCATGGGGCTTGCCGATTCCGCCAAAGATCAGTGGTACCACCACTGGACGCGGCAGGGCCTTGAGAGTTTTGAAGAGCAGCTGCTGCGCCTTGATGCCTGGCAGCGGGAGCAAGGGCGCCCTGCACCGGCCACTTTTTGCTTCGGCGACACGCCCACATTGGCTGATTGCTGTCTGATCCCTTTGATCTTCAATGCCCGCCGTTTCGCGGTGTCGCTGGACGGCTTGCCCCGCACCATGGCAGCTTTTGATGCCTGTATGGCACTGCCTGCCTTTCAAGCAGCCAGACCGGAGGCGTGCCCTGATGCCCCGCAGTAACACCCCCACGCAGGAAGGGTTTGCCCCTGAATGGCTGATTCCCGATTGGCCGGTCACTGCGCAGGTGCGGGCCCTGTGCACCACGCGCCAAGGTGGCGTGTCGCAGGGGCCGTATGCCGGTCTGAATCTGGGCCTGCATGTGGCAGACGATGCCGCTCACGTGGCCATCAACCGGCAGCGACTCGCCATGCGCTTGGGTAGCAGGCCGGTGTTTTTGAACCAGGTACACGGTACCGCCTGCGTGGCGATTGATGCCTCTACGCCCGACGGCACCGAGGCCGACGCCTGCACTGCGGCCCAGCCCGGTGTGGTGTGCACCGTCATGGTGGCAGATTGCCTGCCGGTGCTTTTTGCTGCCAGTGATGGAAGCCGGGTAGCCGCAGCTCACGCGGGCTGGCGTGGCTTGCTAGGGCAGGGCGGTCAAGGCGTGCTGGAGGAGACTTTAGAGTCATTTAGGCCGCTAGCCCAGGTAAATGCTGCGGGGGCTGCTCCTGAAGTGATAGCGTGGCTAGGCCCTTGCATCGGTCCATCGGCTTTTGAAGTCGGTGACGAGGTGCGCGCGGCTTTTGTAGAGGCGCACCCGGATGCCGCTGCGTTTTTTGCCGCCCACACGGCCGGCAAGTGGTGGGCTGATTTGCCGGGGCTTGCGCGTTACCGCTTGCAGGCTGCCGGGGTACGCCGCATTTTTGGCAATGACGGCAGCACCGCGTGGTGCACCGTCAACAACCCCTCACGGTTTTTCAGCCACCGGCGCGACCGGGTCAGCGGCCGTTTCGCGGCTTGCGTCTGGCTCGAGTGACGAGCTGTCGCCTGCAGCGGCCTGGTGGGCTGCGATGGCCGCGTTGCGCTCTGCCAGCTCTTGGGCCCGCAAGGCCCGCTTGCGGGCGGGTGTGCCCATGAAATACATCATCAAGGCGACGGGCAACACGCCGTACAGCACAAAGGTGAAGATCGCGCCCAGCACCGAACCATTGGTGTTGGTGGCCTCGGCAACGCTCATCATGAGCGCCACGTAAATCCAAGCGATGGGGACGATGTACATAAGGGTTTCGGAGGGTGCGGTGTGTCAGGATATCGCAGCTTAAGACTGCCATACTTGCACGTTAGACTAGACCCACTAATTTTGAAGGTGATGGCGTGACGCAACCCTCCTCTGACTTTATGGCCCAAGCGGCCGAGCAGTTCCAACAGGCATTGACCCAAAGCTTTGCCAAAGCGCTGGAGTCCTTCAAAGGGCTGGACGCAGGTGTCGCTGGGGCTGGGTTTCCGGCCATGGGCGAGGCGGTGCCGGACATCAAGTTTTCCCAGGACCGTTTGCAAGCCTTGCAAAAGTCCTATGTGGAAGAGGCCATCAAGCTCTTCAGCCAGGGCATGGGCCACACGCCGCCCCTGCCGGACCGCCGGTTTGCGGCGCCCGCATGGGGTGACAACCCTGTAGCGGCCTATGCTGCAGCTGCTTATCTCCTCAATGCCCGCACCATGATGGGCTTGGCCGAGGCAGTCGAGACAGACAGCAAAACCAAAAATCGCATCCGCTTCGCGGTAGAGCAGTGGATGGCCGCCGCTTCCCCGAGCAACTATCTGGCGTTCAACGCCGAGGCCCAGAAAAAAGCCATTGAAACCAAGGGCGAGAGCATTGCCAAGGGCGTCAAAAACCTGGTGCACGACCTGCAGCAAGGCCACGTCTCGATGACCGACGAGAGTCTGTTTGAAGTGGGCAAAAACGTGGCGACCACCGAAGGTGCGGTGGTGTTCGAAAACGAGCTGTTCCAGCTCATCGAATACAAACCGCTCACCGCCAAGGTCTATGAAAAGCCGTTTCTGCTAGTGCCGCCTTGCATCAACAAGTTTTACATCCTCGACTTGCAGCCGGATAACTCGCTGATTCGCTACGCGGTAGAGCAAGGCCACCGCACCTTTGTGGTGAGCTGGCGCAATCCCGATGACACCTTGGCCAACAAGACCTGGGACGACTACATCGAGCACGCGGTGATCCGCGCGATTGGCGTGACCCGCGATATCAGCGGCTCGCCCACCATCAATGCGCTGGGCTTTTGCGTCGGGGGCACCATGCTGGGTACCGCGCTCGGCGTGTTGGCTGCACGGGGCGAAAAGCCGGTGGACAGCGCGACTTTCCTCACCACCTTCCTCGATTTTTCAGACACCGGGATTCTCGATGTCTTTATCGACGAGGCCATGGTCAAGTTCCGCGAGGCCGAGCTGGGCAAGGGCGGCCTGATGAAGGGCCAAGACCTGGCCAGCACCTTCAGTTTCCTGCGCCCGAACGACCTGGTGTGGAACTACGTGGTGGGCAAC
>DGQR01000235.1 GCA_002390825.1 Rhodoferax sp. UBA4409 | reverse complement strand
CCTGCTTCGGCTTGCCGCAGAAAACCAATGATTTGCTCTTCGCTAAATTTGCTTGTTCTCATGTCCAACATTCTCCGGGTTGATGGACTTCTTGGAAAAATAACTGGTACGGTTTATCGGGAGCAGGTCACCGCCACAGCAGCATTTGCCTCGGCCTGCTGGCCACGTGGATCACGTGGCTCGCAACTTCGGCCCGATGATGGCCTTGAGGCGACCCATCGTGGTTTCCACCAGCGCACGTTTGCCGTAGCCATAGGCCTCTTGCCACTCCAGCCGTATCAGGCTTTGAATCATCAACAGGTGGTTGTCGCGTGTGGTCGGCGCTGCCTCGAATTGCTCGCTGGGCTGGGCGGTAACGCGCGGGGGAATAATGACGTCGATTTGCGTATCGCGTTGGGCAATCCGCTCGTAGGTTGGCTCGCCGTCATAGGCACCGTCGGCGGTAACAGAGGCGACTTCGTGCTCGATCTGATCAAGCAGTGGACCAACCTGAGATGGGTCATCGACATCCTGGCCAGTCAAGACCGACGCCTCGATGTGCCCCGTGTTGGCGTCCACTGCCAAGTGCAGCTTTCACCATCTACGTCGCGACTCTTGTCCGTGCTTTTTCTGCAGCCATTCGCCTGCGCCGAACAGGTTGCGGTAGGGATGGAGGTTCCCCTCCACCCCCCGCACAGATCCGTACGTGCAGAATTACCGCATACGGCTCCTGCCTCGGGTAGCTGACGCAAAGAAACGTTCTTCGGGGTGCAGGTGCGTGTTCCGGACTCGGGGGAGGTAGTTCTCGGCTATTCGGTTAAATCGTTTCCACGTAATCGGTCTTCGTTGACTTCTCCGCAGCAACGCATGCCGCCATGAGCGACATATCTCGCTGCGAATTCCGTACATCCGTTTCAGATTCCCTGGCACTGCATGGTAATTGAAGTAACCCTGCACTACACGATTTAACCACTGACCGACCACAGCTACGGGTTCATGCCGCCGACGCATTAGCGTCGCCCTGATAACTTTCAGTGTTGCCCGCATTCGCTTCTTCATCGTCAGCCGGACGACTTTGAATCGTCCTTGTCTGTCGGTAGAACAACAGTGTGTGAATCCAAGAAAGTCGAAGGTTTCGGGCTTACGTTGTCCTCTGCGCTTGCGATCTTCTGCCGCAAATCGACCAAATTCAATCAGCCGCGTTTTAGTCGCGTTGAGGGTCAGCCCAAACTTGGCTAGGCGCTCCTGCATTGCTGCCAGAAATCGCTTTGCCGTACCTTCCATCTTGAATCCAAACACGCTATCGTCAGCGTAGCGGACGACAATGAGATTACCCCTGGCATGCCTCTGTCGCCATTGGTGTACCCATAGATCGAGGGCGTAGTGCAGATAGATGTTTGCCAATAGTGGCGATACCACCGCGCCCTGGGGCGTACCCTTGGTTGCGGCTACCCTGCGCCCATCCTCCATCACCCCTGCTTTGAGCCATTTGCGTATCAATGCTATTACGCGCCGATCAGCAATGCGGTGAGCCAGGAACTTGAGCATCCAGTCATGGTCGATTTCATCAAAGAAAGCGGCGATGTCTGCGTCCAATATCCAGTTCACGTTTTGGCTCTTTAGCCCAACCGTGAGTGCATCCAGCGCATCGTGCTGGCTGCGCCCTTGTCGGAACCCATACGAGAATCCAAGGAAGTCCTCTTCATAGATGTTGTTCAGCACCTTCACTATCGCTTGTTGAACAACCTTGTCTTCCAAGGCTGCAATTCCCAGTGGGCGTTGCCGGCCATCCGCTTTGGGTATGAGTACCCGCCGCGATGGTTTGGCGCGGTATGCGCCGGAATGGATTTCCCGGTGCAGTCCATCGACGCGTTCATGGAATCCTTGCTCGTACTCGTCCCAGGTCACGCCGTCCACTCCCACCGCCGCATCCTGTCGCAAAGCGTATAAGCTTTCCCACAGGAGTTGGGGCGTATGTGGTGCAGCAGTGCCGTGAATCGCACCGTCTTACTCCGACGTGCTGCTTCGCGTACACCATCGAGTCCCATCGACACGCATTTATCTCGGCTCTGTGTCCGAGGCGTGGGGGGCACGTTGGTGTTTCCCTTGGCTACATCCCTTTCCTCCACCACCTCCGCAGGGTCATCCCCTTTGTTCGGCGGCTTCCTCGGTACTACGGATGTATCCGACTTCTCATCTGCGTGGACGGCAGGGTTACGGCTTTTGGCCTTGCCTGCCCCGCCCGTGCCCAACTTGGCTTCGGGCACAGATGAGATCTCCCAGCTTCCGTGTAAATCGCTTCCCGACATGCGCAGGGTCTTCGACTGCGCGGGATCAGGACATGGCTGGCGTGTAACGTCATGTCCCATATTGCCTTCCGTTGTTTAGCAACACGTCGGCATCCCGATTGGCTTATTTCGCAGCTCAATGGCTGGCCTGTCGGTTTCCCCTGTCAACGCTTCGCCCCACACCTCGCGGTGTGCAACGCATGACTCGGGGCCAGAGTGAATCGCCATTTCTTCCCTGTATTGAACTTTCATCAACTACGATCTACCGGCTTGTGCTGGCGCACGCTAAATGTGCCCATCCCCCGAAAATCGGACACTTTGTAAAGTTCAATGCTTCCGAAAGAACTTGGACTCCCAATGGCAGTCTCGTCACGTTTGCAGCCACCCGGAATTTACGCCAGCACATCCAGTCCGTGTTTCTGAACGACCGCCAATAATTTGAGCGCCATACCGCTGGGTTGTTTGCTGCCCGCCTCCCACTTTTGAACAGTGGATTCGCTAGTGTTGAGGTATCTTGCAAAAACGGGCTGGCTTACATGCGCCTGCTCGCGAATTCGTTTGATCTGGGTTGGGGCCAGAGTTCTTGGCATGGTCAAACATGTTTCATCAAACTGGCGCATGGTCGTTTGATCGATGGCGCCAATCTTTCGCAGCGCAGCAGCGGAGGCATGGATTGCAGCAAAGGCATCACTTTTGAATTTCTGTTTTGTCGTCATGGCAAATCTCCACAAAATCTCCGCTAACAAGCAACTGCCCAACCTGGCGCTCTGTCAGACCCGCATAGCTGCTGGCCAGCAGGCGAAAAGCAAGCAACTCATCGTTCTCGATATTTTTCCGGTCCTTCTTGGCAAACAAGTACTCGTAGATCCAATATTTCCCGCCCTTGGCCAAAATGATTGACCGGTGCAGGTTGCTATTGAGTCGCTTCTTGAAAACGCCGCCACCCAAGTCATCGACCTGACCCAACAGAACCTGTTGGATAGCCACACAAAGCTCAACGTCCTTGATCTTGGCCTTCTTCGCATCTTTAGAGAATCTGGCGGTCTTGAAGGTGCGATTCGACTCGTTGGATGACATGACAAAGTGTAGCACCAGGTGACACCAATTGCAAGGCCAGGTTAAATCATCAAGCCGCGCTCAAACGGGTCAACAACAACGCTGGCCACGCCAATTTATCGGCCATTAGAGGCGAATATCCCGTTGAGGGCCGGATGGGCATTCAATCAAAGAGATCCCCTTGCCCAGGTTGCGTGGCGTTGCTCCAGGACACCGGCGACATGCCCTGGATGAACGCGATGGCGTCCAAGTCCCCGGCGGCCACCTTCTGTTCATAGACCTTGGACAGTAACGCCGTGTTGTAGTAGATGACTGCGTTGGCAATCAGCCGCGCGCAGTCGTTCCAAACCTGCTGCTCAGTTTCCGTCTGTACCTTGAACTTTCCGCCATTGATGAAGGCCACTGCGCGGCGGAACCGGTGATAGGCCTCGCCCCGGTTGAGTGCCTTTTGTACGCTCTGGCGCAGTTCGACATCGTCAATAAAGTCCAGAATGTAGATGGTCCGCAGAATGTTGTCCAACTCCCACAGGGCCTTTTTGGTGTTGTTTTGCCGGGCGTAGCTGCTCAGCTTGCGCACGATGGTGGCTTGGGTCGTGTCCTTTTGCGCGAGGGATGCCATGATGCGCTGGATATTTGGCCATTCTCTGATGATCAGATCGGCATTGACCTTAGTGCTTGGTCGAATCAACATGTCTGCCGGGTACTGGCTGAGCAAGTTGAACCCCACCAGGGATGCAGTTTTCTTTTGGATTGTCTTGTATCGCGGGGCAAAACGGTAGCCATGCGCAAAGAGGCACAAATGGTTGACCTGGTTGGTTCCATGCGTATCGGCCGAGTGGCGCGTGGGTTTGATGTCCGACGTGTTGTTGTACAGCAAATCGAACAAGAAGCGGCTTTCGTGTTCGTGGGTACCGATGATCCGGGCGTTGATGGGCACATGGTTGGCAACCACCGTGCAGGCGCTAACACCCTTGTCCAGGCCAAAATACTTTGGCGCATGTCGGGCATTGAAGGTGTTGATCTGGGTCTCGAAACGCTGGCCATCGCTGCTGGAATGCAGCGCTTCGCGGATGTTGAAGAGCTTGAAGGCCGGCAGCGCGGCCGTGGCGTTGCTGATGACGTCATTGGCGGCATGTACGGTTTCCGGACGCCGATAGCTGCGGGCGGTGGTAATCAGGGATGCGTGGCTCAAGCCAGAAACCTCCGCCATCTTGCCCAACCCCATGTTGGTGCCGAACGCCACCACGCAGGCGAGAAATTCGCGAAGGTCCGGTGCATGCTTGAGGGAGCGATTCAGAACATGCTCGAAGGCATCCAGAAAATTCGTATTCCCATTCACAAACCGCAGCAGTTGAGCAACGGGAATTCCTGGCAATTGGTTGCAAAACGGGCTATTGCAGGTCTCCGGCGCCGTCGGGTATATCAAGGATCACCGCTTCTTCTCGCCTTGACCGACAACCTTGATGTTCGCATTGACGCAGGAGGCCACGCGCTGATTGACCTCGACGAACCGCGTTTCGAGCTTGGTGGGCAGTCTGGACGATTTGGTCGAGCAGTTCCACGTTGAGCGCACTGGTCTGGCTCACATGGCGGTAGGTGTCACGGCTTAGCCCCACAAGGGCACAGGCGTGGCGTTAGGACATGCGGTGATCAGTCACCATGCTCCGAATAGCCTCGCGTTTGACTTGTGGGGCTAGCGCTTTGTGCCAAAGACGCTCTTGAGGGCATGGATGTCCAGATGCGCTTCGGCCAGCAGTCGCTTGAGCTTGCCATTCTCCAACTCCAATTCACGCAGCCGTTTTGCCTCGCTGGCGTCCATGCCACCGTACTTGGAGCGCCACTTGTAGAAGGAAGCATCACTGAAACCGTGTTTGCGCCCAAGTTCCTTGATCGGCATGCCTGCTTCGGCTTGCCGCAGA
>DGQR01000173.1:35178-49126 GCA_002390825.1 Rhodoferax sp. UBA4409 | reverse complement strand
ATCAGCTCTTTGGCGCGCTCCACCGCGGCAATGTAGTCCGCCTTGGCAAAATCGCGCTGAGGCTCGAAGGACTGACCAGGCTTGATATCCGGCGCGCTCACGGCCTGCGCCAGCTTGGCACGAAGCTCGGCCAAGCGCGCTTGGCCTGCGGCATACGCGCCGGGCAAAGCCGGGTCCACGTAAACCATCAGGTGCAGCTTGCCCGACAGGTTGTCGATCACCGCCAGCTCTTCGCACTGCAAGAGCAGGATGTCAGGCGTGCCCAGCTCATCCGGCGGGCAGCTGTGCTGCAATTTTTTCTCGATATAGCGCACTGCGTCGTAGCCAAAGTACCCCGCCAGTCCACCACAGAAACGCGGCATGCCGGGCTGCAGCGCCACCTTGAAACGCTGCTGGTACTGCGCAATAAAGTCGAGCGGGTTGAGCGCAGAGGTTTCCACCACCACGCCATCGGTAACCACTTCGGTCCGGGCATCAGCGCCAAAGTGACTGGCGCGCACTTGAGTGCGCGCAGGCAGCCCGATAAAGCTGTAGCGACCAAAGCGCTCGCCGCCCACCACCGACTCCAGCAAAAAGCTGTTGGCAGCAGGTTCGGCTTCCCCGGCATTGCGGGCGAGCTTGAGGTACACGGAGAGTGGCGTTTCCAGGTCCGCAAAAGCCTGCATGCTCAAGGGGATGCGGTTGTAGCCTTGCGCCTGCAGGGCCAGAAATTCGGATTCAGTCATCGGGGGCTGTGCCTCTCAAACAATCTATTCACGGGGAGCTGGCACGCGAAGCTGCCAACTCGGAAAAGGTGCGCGCAATAGATCGGAGGGGAATCCGTGCCACTTGATCGCGCAAAGCCCAAAAACCGTGCGCAATGGCCGCTAGATGCGGCCGGCAGGTATCAGAGCCCAGGCACAACAGACAAGGTACGCCAGGGCCAGGCCCCCCGGTCGCTCAAACCTGTTCTGCTGATGTGGTGGATAAACATAGGCGCCCAGTGTAGCAAACACGCCAAGGAGCCGGACCACAAAGAAACGGGGCTACCCGCAAAAACCCTGATGCGCATTCGGTTCCACAAATGCACAATCGACTTCAGAAAAAAGAACGACCGTTCTATTTAAGGCCTCCATGACATTGAAACAGTTTTTTTCCACGTGGCTGCTGGCGGCTTGTGCCGCAACGAGTGCTGTTGCGGCACCGGAGATCCATGGCGTCAAAATCGAAGACAGCATCACACTGGCCGGCAGCAAACTGCAGCTCAACGGCGCCGGCACCCGCTTTAAAGCCGTGTTTAAGGTCTATGTCGGCGAGCTCTACACCAGCCAGAAGGTCAGCTCCCTCGATGAGCTAATTGCAGCGCCCGGGCCCAAGCGCCTGAGCATGACGTTTGTGCGCGAAATCGAAGCCGGTCCCTTCGGCAAGTTGCTGACGCGCGGGGTGGAAGACAACGTGCCGAAGAACGAAATGTCCAAGCTGGTGCCGGGTCTGATCCGCATGGGCGACATTTTCACGGTCAACAAAGTCCTGGTCCCAGGGGATGTGATCCATCTCGACTGGATACCGGGCACCGGCATGGTCGTGACCGCCAAAGGCAAAGTCCAGGGCGAGCCCTTCAAGGAGCCTGAGTTCTACAAGGCCATCATGTCCATCTGGTTCGGCCCCTCACCGGCCGACTTCAAACTGAAAGAGGCCTTGCTCGGCCAGAAATAAGTTCCGTTTTACTCCAAGCCTCATAGGCCGGTATGGAAACGTACCGGCCTTTTTTTCTAGCCGCCCATCAAACACCGCAAATCAAGGTGACAAAGTCACAGCGGCGCGTTAGATTGGGTGGCGCCACCTCCATCACCTCTTGTAGCCCGGGGAGACACACGTGAAACTCAGTTTGAAACTGCCACTGGCATTTGCACTGGCTTTGGTATTGCTGTTCATGGGGGGCGTGTTTGGCATACGAACACTCAACCATGCGGTGGACACCTACCGGATCGACGTGTTGCGCCACGTCGAGGCCAATAAAAAGGCGGCCGACATCGCAGGACAATTTTCCGTCGCCATCCAGGAGTGGAAAAACGTGCTGCTGCGCGGTAAGAACCCTAAAGACCTCGACCTCTATTGGGCCGCGCACCAAAAAGAAATGGCAAAGGTCATTGAAGGCGTGGACGCCCTGAGCCGTGAAATGGACGACAGCACCAGCCGCGACCTCACCACACGGCTCTCGACCGCCATGGGCAGCACCGCCAAGGCCTATGAGAGTGCTTTCATGGCGTTCAAGGAAAGTGGTTTCGATGCCACCGTGGGTGACAAAGCTGCCCGCGGCAAAGACCGGGAGTCAGCCGGTCTGTTGATCACCCTGCGCAAACACCTGTCTGAAGAAGAAGCCCTGGCCTCTGAGAGCGCAAGCGCACTGGCCTCGCGCGGAAGCGCTTTGGCCTATGGGGTCATGACCCTGGTCACCCTAATCGGTTTTGCCGGCAGTATTTGGATGAGCCGCCAAATTGTGCGCCCCTTGAGCGAGGCTGTGAGTGCCGCAGACAAGGTATCCCGCGGCGATTTGACGGCAACCCTCTACCCCGAAGGGCAAGACGAAATCGCCCATTTGCTGCGCTCCCTGCAAACCATGCAGACCAACCTGTCCACACTGGTCACCAAAGTACGGCAAGGCGCGGAAAACGTGTCCCACGCGAGCGCGGAGATTGCCCATGGCAATCACGACCTGTCGATCCGCACCGAACAGCAGGCCAGCGCGCTACAAGAAACCGCTGCGTCCATGGATGAATTGGGTGCGACAGTGAGCCGCAGCTCCGAGGGTGCAGCGCAAGCGAATGAACGCGCAGTGAGCGCCTCGGAGGTCGCCTCGCGCGGTGGAGACGCGGTGGGCAAAGTAGTCGAGACAATGAAAGGCATTCACACCGCATCGAGCCGGATTTCAGAAATCATCGGGGTCATCGACGGCATCGCGTTCCAGACCAATATTCTGGCCCTGAATGCGGCAGTCGAGGCAGCCCGGGCCGGAGAGCAAGGCCGCGGTTTTGCGGTGGTAGCAGCAGAAGTCCGCAGCTTGGCCGGCCGGAGTGCCGAGGCCGCCAAAGAAATCAAAAGCCTGATCAACGCCAGCGTGGAGCAAGTGGCCCTCGGGAGCAGCCAGGCCGCCCAAGCGGGCCACACCATGGCAGAGGTGGTGAACGCCATCCGGGAAGTCAGCACCATGGTGAGCGATATCAGCAATGCCAGTCAGGAGCAACGCATTGGCGTCAGCCAAGCGGGGCATGCGGTCACGCTGATCGATGAGGCGACACAACAAAACGCTGCCTTGGTCGAACAAATGGCCGCCGCTGCGTCGGGGCTGAAAGAGCAGGCCAAGGAATTGGTGGGCGTGGTCACCGTCTTCAGGCTGGCGACCTGACCCCAAGGCCCGGCCTGTACTGGCCGGGCGTTTTCTAGATCCAGCGCAGCTGCGTCAGGCGGTCGACCACTGCATCCGCGTCGACTTGATCCACTGGTTCGCCGTGGTTGTAGCCGTAACTGACCAGCAACACGGGGCAGCCTGCGGCCCTTGCGGCTTGCGCATCGTTGCTCGAATCTCCCACCATGAGGGTGCGCCCCGGCACAGTGCGGAGTCGTTCACAGGCGTGCAACAAAGGCATGGGGTCCGGCTTCTTCCGGGCTACCGTGTCGCCGCCGATCACGAGTGGAAAAAATGGCGCAAGCCCTTTCTCTTGCAGCAAGTCGCGCGCAAACGCAGCCGGCTTGTTGGTCACACACACCAAGGGCAGCCCCGCCTGCTGCCAGCCGGCCAGCGCATCGCGAACGCCGGGGTAAACCTCAGAGTAGCGTCCGTTGACCGCCCGGTAGTGGTGCTGGTAAGACGCCCATGCCTGTTCAAAAAGTGCTACGTTATCAGTAGCGGCAACCCCTTGATTAATGTGGGCTAGAAGGCCTTTTATCAAGTTTTCCGAGCCTTTGCCCACCAGCCGCTCGACCAAGGCTTGCTCCACCACAAAATCGCGGTACGGCAGCGGCAGATCTGCCACCATGCGCTGCAGCGCCTGCACAAAATCACCCAGGGTATCGACCATGGTTCCGTCCAAGTCCACGATCACGGCATCTACATTTGACCGGTGCCAATCCAACATCTCACTCACGAATTCCACTCCTGATGGCGCGCGCCTGAATCCACGACACGAGTTCATTCACGGGCAAAGGCTTGGCAATCCAATACCCTTGGGCTTTCTGGCAACCCATGGCCGCCATTTGCAAGGCTTGCGCCTCGGTTTCAATGCCTTCGGCCACAGTGCCGAGTTTCAGAGTCGCAGCAACCCGCAAGGTCGCTTCGATCAGCACCCGGTGGTATTCGCTCTTGTCGAGCAAGTTCACAAACGACCGATCGATCTTGATCGAGTGAACCGGCAGCTCGTGCAAGCACGCGAGGGACGAGTAGCCGGTACCGAAATCGTCTAGCGACAGCGCAATACCCATCGCCCGCAGGTCTTGCAAGGTGCTTTGCACCAGCGCATCTTGCGCGGCCAAGCTCTCGGTGACTTCCAGCACCAGCTGGAAGGGCTCCATATTGGCCAGGCGCAGGGCGTCCCGCACCGCCTCCACCAGCCCCGGCTCTCGGAGTTGCGCCCGGGACAGGTTGACCGACACACTGGGTGGCGCCTCCGGCCCCAGCACACGCTGCATTTTTTCAAAAGCCTGGCAGGCCTCTTGCAAGACGAACTGGCCCAGGGCGGCGATCAAGCCGCAAGACTCCGCCAGCGGAATAAAGTCCACCGGCGACACTGCGCCACGCACCGGATGGTGCCAACGCACCAAGGCTTCCATTCCCGCCAGCCCGTATCCGGGCAGATCCACAAGTGGCTGGTACACCACCGACATTTCACGCTGGGCCAGCGCATCGCGCAGGTCGTTTTCCAGCGCCACGGAATTGCTGACCTGCGAACGCATGGCAGGGTCGAACACCACATAGCGCGCGCGGCCCGTACGTTTGGCCTCATACATGGCGATGTCAGCGTCGCGCAGCACGCTATCAGCATCGGGCTCGGCGTGAGCGCTGGTCACGATACCGATACTCACCGTCGAAATCACCCGGTGCCCCTCCACGGTGTAGGGCACAGCCAAGGTGTCTAGCAAACGGCTCGCGACATGGATCGCATCGAGATCGCCCCGGATGTCATCCAGCAGCACCACGAACTCGTCTCCGCCGATACGGGCCGCCACTTTTTCGAAGTCGTCGCCCAAGGTAAAGGCATCACCCGGCCGGAGGCTGTCTTCGAGGCGGCGCGCAATTTGCCGCAGCAGACCGTCGCCCACTGTATGCCCCAGGGTGTCGTTGACCTGCTTGAAGCGGTCAAAGTCCATGAACAAGACGGCGAAGTGGTAGCCCGGCTCGGTGCGGTGCCGTTCAATCGCCGTCCGGATCAACTCCAGCATCACCGTCCGGTTGGGCAAGGCCGTCAAGTCGTCGGTGCGCGCTGCAGAGCGGAGCTGCTGCTCCAAGGCTTTTTGGGCATTGACGTCCATCGCCACGCCGGCAATCCGCAGCACCCGGCCTTGCACCGTGCGGTCCGCCGCGCGGCCTGCAAACAAAATCCAGATCCAGCGACCGGACTGATGCCGCAAGCGCACCGAGAGCCGGTGCTCGTGGGTTTCATCCAGCAGGTGTTGGCGAATCGACTCTTTCCAGGGCAACCAATCGTCTGGGTGAATCAATGTTTTCCAACTCGCTGCGTGGGGGGACAAAACCCCGTCGGGATAGCCCAGGAACTGCTGCATGCGGCGGTTCCAGCCCACGCTGTTGTCCACCAGGTCCCAATGCCAAATCCCCAAGCCAGCCCCGGATACTGCCAGCGACAAAATCTCTTGCTGGGAGCGCACTTCACTCAAATCGGTCGCCACCAGCACCCAACCGGCGTCGCCGCCTGCAGGGTCTGCAATCGGCTGCATATCCACCAGCACCCAGCCCCGCAAGCCTTGCCTCGTCAATATGCGGACCTCACGCTTGATGCCACGGCCTTGGGCCAGGGCTTCGGTGAACTCTGAAAAATGCGTCGGGTCTGCACTGCGCCCCCGCAATAACGTGCCGATCCGGCGGCCTTGCGCCGCCTCGCTGGTGTAGCCGGTGAGCTCGGTGAATGCCTGATTGATCCAGGTCACCCGGTGGGAGGCGTCGGTAATGGCAATCGCATTGGAGCTGATTTCTGCCACCGTCGCCATGCGCTTGAGCCGCTCGGCTTGGCGCGATAGCTCTTCATATTGGCGGCGCACTGCCCGGGCAGTGGGTTCCACCAGAAACACCGCCAGCGCAAGGATCAGAAGGACGATCCCACCGACGATGGCCCATATCGTGCTGATCACGCGGTGACTGCGCTGCGAGGTGTCCGTGGCCAACTGCTGCGCCAAGGTGTACAGCGTCATCTCCGCACGCGCGATGACCAGCATGGTGCTGCGGACCTCCGTGTCCTGCAGTGTGCGGGGCGTCTCGCCGGACAGATTAGCTCGGTCGAGTGACGCCCACAAAGCCTCGCGGACTGCCAGCCAATCCTTCAAGGCAGCAATGGTTTCCCGGGAAGAAAGCGGAGCACTCTCCAACTGGCGGCGCTGCATTTGATCCAGCACATCCGCCTCTTTGCGCAGTCGCAGCGTGGTGGACGCCAGCGCCTGCCAACGATCCGGGTCCAGCGCTTGCGCCTTCGGGTCGGGTACCAACAGGCTGAGCCGCTGCAGCAACACCCGCTGCTCGGACACGCTGTGCAATATGTGCAGGTCCAATTGCCGGTCTTCCTGCCACTGCAAAGACAAAACGGCACGATAAAGCCCGAGCACCAACAGCAGCAGCAACACCCCGTACATGGCGCAGCGCACCAGCACATGGGTGTACAGCCAGCCCGAAGGGGGCAGTCGGAATCGCTGCATCAGCACGCGGGGGGTAGCCACAAATCGCGGAGTGTGATGCAGCGCTGGATCAGCGAGCGATGCGTCAAGCCGCCAGCGCCAGGCGCATGGCGTCGACGACCGACTTGTAGTCCGGCTTGCCGAAAATGGCACTGCCTGCCACAAAGGTGTCTGCGCCGGCATCGGCTACGCGGCGGATGTTGTCGGTCTTGATGCCACCATCCACTTCTAGGCGGATGTCTTTGCCGCATGCGTCGATACGCTTGCGCACTGCCTCGATCTTGCGCAAGGCAGAGTCAATAAAGCTCTGTCCGCCAAAGCCGGGGTTCACGCTCATGATGAGAATCAGGTCGATGTCGTCGATCACCCAGTCCAGCACATCCAAAGGCTCGGCGGGGTTGAACACCAAACCGGCTTTTACGCCCTTGCTCTTGATCGCCTGCACGCTACGGTGCACGTGGCCGGAGGCATCGGGGTGAAAGCTGATGTAGTCCGCACCGGCCTCGGCAAAGCTCGCCGCCAGCGCATCCACCGGGGAAATCATCAAATGCACATCAATCGGCACAGCCACGCCGGCCGCTGTTTTGGCATGGGGCTTGAGTGCACTGCAAATCATGGGGCCGAAGGTCAGGTTCGGCACATAGTGGTTGTCCATCACGTCAAAGTGAATCCAGTCCGCACCTGCCGCGATAACGTCAGTCACTTCTTGACCCAAACGGGCAAAGTCGGCGGAGAGGATGGAGGGAGCAATGCGAAAGGTCATAACAACGACGTCCGGTTAGGGGAGAGCGGGTTTATAGGGGTATTTCGGATTGCTTATTTTCGCAGGTAGCATTGCCCGATGGCCAAATATGCTTTTATGGTGGAAGTCAGCCCCCAATACCTGGCGGACCAATCCGCACCGAACGAAGACCTCTACGTCTTCGCCTATACCGTCACGATCACCAATGTCGGCGAGGTGACAGCGCAATTGATCTCCCGCACCTGGAACGTCAACGACGCGACCGGCCATACCGAGCGCGTCAAAGGGCTGGGGGTGGTGGGACAGCAACCCCTGCTCAAGCCCGGCCAAGCCTTCGAATACACCAGCGGCACCCGTTTGCGCACCCCCACCGGCACCATGCACGGCAGCTTTTTCTGTGTGGCCGAGGATGGTGAAAAGTTTGATACCGATATCCCGATGTTCGTTCTGGACGCCCTAAGCGACGCCAGCGGCTCGCGCACCCTGCATTGAGTAACGCCATGGCCCAAGACGACCTCTCGACCCTGCTGGAACAACTGGAACACCCCACCACCGGGGTGGAGCGCCATATTTGGCTGATCCGCTTGATTACCTGGGTGCGCGGGGCCGAAGACGTGCCGGAAGCACCCGTTGCACGCGTGACGCTGCTCCTCGATGTGCTGGCCGCCCGCCCCCACACCACCAGCCTGCTGCGCAGCTGGTGGGCCGAACTGCTGAGCACTGTCGACGGCAGCACCTTGCTCTCGGACTACGGCTTCGGGTCCCGCAACGCCTTCATGAGCGAGCTCATGGAGCGCTTGAACCGCAAGCTCCTGCCGGCCACGCCGGAAACGCAAGACGCCTCTGAATTGTTTGCACTGGTGCTCAACGACCCGCGGGATGCGCGCTGGATCGCTGCACTCCCGGCGGATGCCCTGACACGGCTGGCAACCCTGCTTTCTTTGTCGGTGCCGCCCCCCGGGCCTGTGGGTGCTTTGCGGCCGGTCAGCGTCTGGCAACACACCTTGCTCAATGCACTGACGTTTTGTGTCAGCCAGATCCGGGCCACAGGCTTCTCCCAGGAAATGCGGCTGCGCATGAGCAGCCCGGTGCGGGATGGCAGCCCGTTCCACACCCTTGCAGCCGACCTCGACAAGGTCATCGACACCTGGCTGGGCGGCGCCAACACCGGGGCTGCCGCGCAGCACTTCCGCACCCAGCTGGATGCCTGCCGGCAGGCCGCTGCCACGGTGTACTCCCACCTGGATGCGCATGGCATTTCGGTGGATCTGGTGTTCCGCCTTCGCCAGCTCCGCGAGCGGGTCTTGCGGGTGCGCGCCCTGCTCGACTGCCTGCTCGACGACACCGACCACACCAGCACCGCCAGGCTGCTCTCGCACCTGGCCAGCGTCGGACAAGAGCAACGCAGCGTGGGCGCCTTGATTGCCTCCAACTCCTCGCTGCTGGCGGCCAAGGTAGCAGAGCGCAGCTCCGAAACCGGCGAACACTACATCACCCGCAACCGCGCGGAATACCGGGCAATGCTCGGCAACGCGGCCGGCGGCGGGGCCTTGACGGCCCTGACCACCGCCATGAAGTTCGGCATCATGGCGCTGGGGCTGTCTGCGTTCTGGTACGGGTTCTGGTCGGGCGTGATGTATGCCGCCAGCTTTGTGCTGATACAGATGCTGCATTTCACGCTGGCCACCAAGCAACCCGCGATGACGGCCCCTGCCATGGCCGCCAAGTTGAAAGACATTTCAGACTCGCAAGCGCTGCAGGCCTTTGTGGACGAGGTCACCCACCTGGTGCGCTCGCAAATGGCGGCCATATTGGGTAACGTGGTCTTGGTGTTTCCGGTCACGGTGCTGCTGTCCACCGCCATGGTGCTGACCACCGGCGCGCCAATGCTCACCCCCGAAAAAGCTGATTACGTGCTGCACTCGCTCACGCTGCTCGGGCCCTCGTTGCTGTTTGCAGCGTTCACCGGCGTGTTGCTTTTTTCGAGCAGCATTGTGGCGGGCTGGGTCGAAAACTGGTTTGTGCTGCACCGTCTGGACTCCGCCATCCGCTACAACCCCCGCATCACCGCGTGGCTGGGCGCGCTGCGGGCCGATCGCTGGGCCCAGTTCATGCGGCACAACATCTCAGGCTTGGCGGCCAACATCTCGCTGGGCATGATGCTCGGCTTGGTCCCCGCCATCCTGGCATTCCTGGGCCCTGCCCTCGACGTGCGCCACGTCACGCTGTCAGCCGGTCAATTGGGCGCGGCCTGCGCGGCGCTGGGCTGGGAGGTGGTGCGCAGCCCGGCCCTGTGGTGGGCGGCAGCCAGCATCCCGCTGATCGGCCTGCTGAACGTGGGCGTGAGCTTTTACCTCGCATTCCGGGTGGCCTTGCAGGCGCACAACATCTCGGGGGTAGACCGCTCGCGCATCCGGTCGGCCATCTGGCAACGCCTGCGCGCAGCCCCGATGAGCTTTTTGTGGCCCGCTAAAGAATGAGTTCCCTGGGCGAGTTTGAGCTGATCGCGCAGTACTTTGCGCGCGCCCACCGGCCGCTGCCCACCCAGGTGGTGCTGGGTATTGGCGACGACTGCGCCTTGCTGCAACCCACCCCCGGCATGCAATGGGCCATCAGCAGTGACATGCTGGTCAGCGGGCGCCACTTTTTTGCCGATGTGGACCCGCGCACCTTGGGCCACAAGGCACTGGCCGTGAACCTGAGCGATCTGGCCGCCTGCGGCGCTACGCCCGTGGGCTTTACCTTGGCGCTGAGCCTACCAGAGGCCAATGCCCAATGGCTGCATGACTTTTCGCAAGGCCTGTTTGCCCTGGCGGACGCCCATGGCTGCCCCCTAGTGGGTGGCGACACCACCCAAGGCCCGCTCAACATCTGTATCACCGTGTTTGGCGAAATCCCGCCCGGCCAAGCGCTGCTGCGTAGCGGAGCGCAAGCGGGCGACGACATCTGGGTCAGCGGCACGCTGGGCGACGCGGCCTTGGCGCTGCATTGCCTCTGGGGCCGCGATGCACTGCCGGCGCCCGACTTGGCACGAGCCCGCCAGCGCCTAGAGCAACCCAGCCCCCGGGTCGCATTGGGCCAAGCCTTGCGCGGTGTCGCCCACGCCGCAGCCGATGTCAGCGACGGCTTGTTGGGCGACCTGGGCCACATTCTCAAAGCCAGCAAGGTCGGCGCTGATTTGATGGCCGCTGACGCTATGACTTTAATAGCTAGCAGCGCATATTCCACGAGCGCTAGCGGCCTATTTGACCCTCAATCGGATCGTACCGCAGCAGTGCTCGAATATGTGCTGAGCGGCGGCGACGACTACGAACTCGTGTTCACCGCAGCCCCGGCTGAGCGCGAAGCCATTGCCGCTGCAGGCACGAAGAGCAACACCCGGGTCACCCGTGTCGGCACGGTGACCTCAGCGCCTGGCGTGCGGGTACGGTGGCCGGACGGCAGCCAGGCGCTTGGCAAGTGGGCAAGCTTTGACCATTTCAAACCGGTAGCCACACCGGTGACCTAAAGGTAATAAAGGGGCAGCGAAAGACCAGTGAGCGCCCCGGCTGCCTCGGCCCCTAGTTCAACAGGGAGTAACGATGGGCTAGCTCTGGGGGAATATCCTCCGCCGACGTCATCGGCATGGCGGAGGTGGTGGGCGGGCTGAGGTTTTCTCCGGACCCAAGCGCGTCCCGCGCCCGCAGGTTCAAACTGCGGGCAGGCTCTAACGAAGGACTACCCAAGAAAAAGCCCTGGACAATATCCACCTCCAAGGCCTTCATCGTCAACAGCTCCGCCCCGGTTTCCACCGACTTAGCCACCAGCAAGGCGTTTTGCGTGCGGGCAATCCGCACCAGGCTGCGCACCATCCGGCTTTGTTCTGATTCGGTGGCGATGTTGTGGGTCCACCGGGGCGCCATCTTCACCATGTTCGGGAGCAAAACACTCCAGGCGTTCATGCTCTTTTCTGAAGCACTGAAGTTATCGAGCGCCACCGTAACTCCGGCCGTCCGCAAGGGAGACAAGGCGTCGAGCAAGGCATCCAGCTTGTGCACACGGGTGTAGCCGGACACATCCAAACCGACATGCTTGGGGTTGATCCGGTGTTTGTGCATCAGCTGCAGCAAATTTGCGGTTCCCTGCGACTGCTGGAGCTGCACCAATGACTGGGCACTGAAGTTCACAAACAGCTTGCCTTTGCCGATCTGTGAGGACCATTGCTCCATCACCGCCTCCAGGCAGGCGAGCTCCAATTCTTGGAGACAGTTCTCTTTCTCGGCGGTCTTCCAGAGGTCTTCCAAACTCGTATCAGCCAGGGTGCGGGGTGGGCGGACCAAAGCCTCTTGCCCGAGCACGATGCCGGTGCGCAAGTCCACCATGGGTTGAAACACCGGCGCCAAGCCTTCGCTGCCCAGCAACTGCATCACATTGCGCCCCCGGGCTCGCGGTGCCCGGCGCAACCAGTTCCCCATTTTCGATAACCACTCAGACATTCCAACCCTTTCAAAAACCCGCAAAGCTCCCCGCTACGGCGGGGCCAAGGCCCCTCGCGGAAGAGACCGTTTCAATCAAGACCGGTTACAGGTGACAGTCCGCCACCGATCCTGTGGATTTGCCGACAACACTGCCAGCAAACCCCACATGCCCACCATGTCCGGCAATTACACGACGCTTGCCCATCGAACGCAAGCCGAAGCCTCGGACGTGCCTGAATTGCCCCGAAAATCAGGGCATGAGCCGCCTCTCTCTCACCCGGACCAAGATCTACAACACCGTCGCCCGGCAGCTGCATGGGCAAGTTCCCTGCTGGGTCTGCGGCCAACACGTCACCCCCGAAGACGCCACGCTGGAGCACATCCGCCCCCAAAGCGAGGGCGGCAGCAGCCACCTGGAAAACTTGGCCATCAGCCATGGCACCTGCAACCGGGGACGCCACATTCCACAACAGGCCGCCTGAGAGGTCTAGGCGCTGGAGGTAAGACTTTGTAAACCTCGCTGTCTTGCGTCAGCCGGACGGGCCCACCCTGGTGCTGCAAGTCGACCACGGCTTTGGGTAAGCTGTACCCATGAAAAAACACCTCGCGGCCTATGCCGCCACCGCCCTTGTGCTCTTGATGCTAGATGTGTTGTGGATCGGCGGGCTGGCCCAGTCCCTCTACCAAGAGGGCATCGGCCACCTGATGGCGGAGCAACCCCGGCTTGGCGTGGCTGCATTGTTTTATGCGCTGTATCCCATAGGGTTGTTGGTTTTTGTTGTAGCCCCCCGGGGGGTAACTGACGACTGGCCCGCCACTTTGCTGCGCGGCGCGCTGTTCGGACTCGTGGCCTATGCCACCTACAACCTGACCAATCTGGCCACACTCAGAGGCTGGCCGGCAGGGCTGGCGATGCTGGACATGGCATGGGGATGTGTGGCCAGCTGCGGTGCTTCTTCCGCGGGAAGACTGACATTTCGGCGCTTCGCATAAATAGGGGTTTGGGCGCTCATGGACCTTGTGCCTCTTAGGCTTCAGCGAAGTGAATGAAGGTGCTGCTGACATAGTAGTGTCAGCAGGCTGCAAAATTTTCGTCATCAAAACGTCGTCATATTCCTGCAACGCGCCTGGCGCAGGATGTTGGCTGTTGCATTTTTTGAAGAGGTTTTGTCATGGCAGTGTCTGAACAGCGCGTCCACACCCGCGCCACCTATTTCCGGCTGGGTACCGGGACCCAGACAGCGTCTTACTTTGTGTTCCGCGATGCGAACAAGCCCGATGCGATTGCCGCGCTGATACTGGATATCAGCGAAGGCGGGGTGCAAATCTTGTCGCAAGCGGGCTCCTACCTCACCGGCAAATCATTCCGCCTGGACCTGCATCTGGCCAGTGCGGATGGATTCGAGATCGTGGATGGCGGCGAAGTCCAGTGGGTCTGGTCGCAGCCCGAAGGCATTTACACCCGAAGCGGCTTTGTGTCCCGCGCCGAGGGCCACAGCTTGGCCACCCTGTTGCAAGGCCTGCCGGTGCAGAACGAGCAGGTAATCCGCTGCGCGCTCTACCCCGTGGGTCACATGGCGATGGCCTGAGCAATAGCTGCCCTGGCGAGTGCACGGGCGGCTTGGGTCTGCCCGCCATACCCCCAATCTCTGGCCGGGACTTCCCGCACGATCACATAGCTGGCAGGTTCCAGCCCCTGCCCCTGTCCGAGGCCGAGTTGGGCCTCCAGCTCGGCAAATGCACGTGCAATAAATGCCGCCTTCTGCGCCGCCGTATTGGTGCCTTGGGTGATGCTGATCTCCAGCATCGCAGTGGGGCGCTGCACATCGGTCCCCCCCACGTGCCACCGCGCGGCGGGCACGTCGTCGATGAC